>BOBG01000113.1 GCA_026002265.1 Spirochaetia bacterium | reverse complement strand
ACCACAAAGAGAAGAAGAAAGAATAGGGTCCACGAATGGCGCGAATGTACACGAATAAGAAAGAATGTAATGACAGGACACGAAGTAACACAAAGGAACTGATCTTGGGGACAGACCTCGATCGGAATTTTTACAAACAAGAAAAAGTAATTAGTGGATATTCGTGGACACATCTCTTGTGAATGAAGCAATGCAACCACAAAGGGAAGAAGAAAGAATAGGGTCCGCGAATGGCGCGAATGTACACGAATAAGAAAAAATGCAATCACAGGACACGAAGTAGCACAAAGGAACTGATCTTGGGGACAGACCTCCATATTTCTTTTCAACATAACGAGATATTTGGGGTCAGACCTCGATCGGAATTTTTACGAATAAGAAAAAGTAATTAGTGTGTATTCGTGGATCTTTTCCGGTGTTCTGTTCGGCAGGCTCAGGGAACGCTCTCAGTCAGAAGGGGGGTGCCGGCATCTCGACAGGCTCGATGCCCGGCTATCGAGCCTGTCGAGATAGAGGCAGGGGGAGTACACCCCCTCATGAATTTTTTATTCTTTCCATGGGAAGATGAAATTTCGGAGTGTACGGCTGCCGGTTCTGTCCCGTTCATCGATCAATAGTACATCCCATGGGATTTTTTTCCGGTTAGCGGTGGTGAACTAGGATTCCGCGTCTGGCTCTAATTTAGAGCTTTTCCGCAGGTGATTTCCTGCGGTTCAAAAAAAAATTAAAACATGAAGAATAGGATCCACGAATACATACTAATAAGAAAAGTATAATACTATTCGTGGATTTCTTCTTAATCAGCTAAAAGCTTTGTCTAGTAATGCTTTGTTTGGTGTTTTTGTAAATGAAGAAACAACCGGAACGATGATAAAGGGAATCGTTATGGCGCAAGAAGCTGCGAGCGGCGCCTGCGAAGAGCCGAGTGTGAAAAATAAAATAATTTCGATAGCTAATCCGGAAAGCATAGCTGTGTACGCGGCGGCTTTTGTTACTTTCCGGCTGTACAATCCGTAAATATAGACGGCAGCAAACGATCCGGAAACCGCGCCCCAGCTCAGGGACATAAGCATAACGATGAATCCAAATTGAAACCGGGAAATGAAATACGATACAATGACAAAAAGTGCAGATAAAAACCGCATCATCGCAACAGATCGGTCCTTGCCGGTTTTAGGGTCAGGGGGAACAGGATAGAGATCAATGGCAACTGCCGATGACGAAACGAGTACCAATGATGAAAGCGTTGACATTGATGCTGAAAGTACCAAAATCATGATCAATGCAAGGAAAATCTCCAAGGAGCCGGTAAATTGCCCGGTGAGGAGAGTCGGCACGATGCGGTCGTAAAATACGCCGCCGGCATCGGTTTTTGGAACAGTGTCCATTGTGAAAAAAACATGGGCAAACGCACCGGTAAGGTATGCAGCAAAACCAATTACGAGAGCAAAAATGGCGGTGACAATGGTTGCTTTTGGAATGACCGCCTCATTTTTGATCGCATAAAATTTTTGCGTCATCTGGGGCAGTCCCCATGTGCCAAAACTCGTCATAAACACGAGTGAAATGACTGTTAATACGGACGGCTGCATTGCGGGCGGAACATGAAGGGGGTAATTTTCCTGTACTTGAGCGATCATTGAAAAGAGTCCGCCGCCTTTTCCGGCAAGAATAATAACCATCATAGCCGCACCGATAAACATGATGATTCCCTGAATAAAATCGGTGATCGCTATGGCAAAATAACCGCCAAGAATCAAGTAAATTCCGGTGAATCCAATCATAATCAGGAGTGCAATATCGTAGGGAATCGCGAAAACAGCCTCAAACAAATGCCCCAGACCTTTGAACACTGAGGCAGAATAAGGAAGTAGGAAAAAGAAGATGATCGACGCTGCAACCGGCTTGAGGTGTTTTGCACCGTAACGTTCCTGCAAAAATTCCGGCATGGTCATCGTGTCAAGGTTTTGAGTCATCCGCCGCGTGCGCCGCGCCAGTACAATCCACGCCAAAGCCGCACCGATCACAGCGTTTCCCAGCGCGATCCACAGACTGTTAAGCCCAAACTGCCACCCCTGCGCTCCGGCAAAACCGATAAAAACCACCGCGGAGAAGTACGACGTGCCGTAAGCCACCGCGGAAACCCATGGCCCCATGCTGCGGCCCCCCAGGAAAAAGTCATTAAGGGTTTTTGTCCGCTTCATCCCCCAAATCCCAATTCCCGTCATGACCAGAAGAAATATCACGAGAAAAATAATACCAACCATAGAAATCCCCTTATAATTCCTCAAGAGTAACGGGACAGGTTTTTTATCTCAATAGACTAATTCTGACAACTATCCCGGAATTTGTTATTTTTGAGAATTGATCTTTGCATTACTTTTATTCTGCACACACCCGGTCACGGCCTGTATTCTTTGCAGTGTATAGGCGTCGATCCGCCATGACAATAAATTCTTCCAATGTCATAGATCCGGAAGGAATGACTGACGCAACACCGATACTTATCGTTACCTGTGTTACTGTTTTTTTATCCGCAGTCGGCACACGTAATTCTTTTACCCCATTCCGGATCCGTTCCGCGACGAGCAACGCAGCTTCCGGCTTTGTGTTAGGAAGCAGGATTCCAAATTCCTCTCCGCCGAGCCGGGTGCTTAAATCTGCCGCCCGCCGTACAAGCGTACCAAAAATACCGGCAACAGCCCGCAGCAGAGTATCACCTTGGGGATGCCCGTAGGTATCGTTATAATTTTTAAATCTGTCAATATCTAACATCAAGAACGACAAATAGCTCTCTTCCCGCCGTGCCCGGCGCCATTCCATAGCAATCCGATCATCAAAACACCGGCGGTTTGGAATATTGGTGAGTCCATCGATCATTCCCATCTGCTCAATAGCAAAAATCTGATCGCCTATCTGTATAGGAGCCCGGACTCTCGCTTTAACGATCCCGGCTTTAAATGGTTTATGGATATAGTCAACAGCACCGAGTTGAAAACTTTTTTCCTCTTCTTCGTCAGTACCTGATCCAGCGATGATAATAACTGGTATATCCTGCGTTTCCTCGGACGATTTTAGTGCAATAAGTATATTAAAACCATCAATACCCGGTACATCAAGCCCGATCAAAATCAGAGCCGGTTTATACTGTAAAACAAGTTCAAACAACCGTTTTTGAGAAGCAGTAACAAAAATCGTATATTCCGTAGAAAAAATACTATTTAACTCCATCCAGTTTGTTTTTTCATCATCAACGAGTAAAATAGTGTGTTTATTATAAAGTTCTTTATCCATAATATGAATATATTACTATACTGTACATTTTTTGTCTATTCCTCAGATCGCCGGAGGTCTGTCCCCAGATTTGCTTGATCGGCACTTGCTTCCGGATTGACCGCTGAATCGCCGGAGATCTGTCCCTGCTATCTCTTTTACCATAAAAGAAATACGGAGGTCTGTCCCCAAATTTAAAGATCTCTTGCCCAAATATCCGGTTCCTATCATACTACAAAGAATATTTCCGGAAGGAGCAGCTATGTCCATGGTAAAAACGATCGGCATTAGTAAATCGTTTGGTGCTTTGTCGGTGCTTAAAAATATTTCTCTTGAAGTCAATCAAAAGGAGGTAATTTGTATCATCGGTCCCTCCGGCGCCGGGAAATCAACCTATCTGCGGTCCCTTAATCATCTTGAAACTATCGATACCGCTTAAATGGATATCCGGCTAACCGAGGGGAATATTGCAAACACAAGGACACAGAATAAGAATTAAAACTTTGTGTAACATCGTGGTTAAAAATCGGTCTTTCTTGAAATGTGTCAGCTATAAAATCTAAATGGAGAAATTATGAAACAGTTAGTAACTGAAAAACCGGGTGTTCTTAGCATAGTTGATGTTGAAATTCCACGGCTTATGGATCCAAAAGATGTTCTGGTTAAAATGAAAGCAGCCGGAATTTGTGGTTCTGACGTGCATATTTACCATGGTACTTCGCCGGTAGCAACGTACCCTCGTGTTATGGGCCATGAAATTGTCGGTGTTATTGCTGAAATTGGGAAAGATGTTAGCGCGGTAAAAGTCGGTGATAAGGTAATTGTGGATCAAATTGCGGCCTGCGGTCACTGTTATCCGTGCAAAATCGGCCGGCCAAACATTTGTTGTAATTTAAAGGTCAGAGGGGTGCATATTGACGGCGGTTACCGGGAGTATATGGTCGCGCCTGAAGATGCAATGCACCTTTTGCCAGAAGGACTTGCGTTTACTGACGCGGTGATGATCGAACCGATGAGCATTGCGTTTCAATCTTGTTCTCGCGCCGGCATTAGCAAAGATGACATTGTGTTTATCCTCGGCGCGGGCGCGTTGGGCAAAAGTCTTATAAAAGCTGCGCTCCTCACCGGCGCTGAAATTATCGTTTCTGATGTTGTGGATCAACGCCTCGAAGAGGCGCAGGAGCTGGGAGTCAGCCATGTGATCAATTCTCAAAAAGAAGATCTTGCCGGAAAACTGAAAGAATATACCCAGTGGGGACCGACTGTTTCGATAGACGCGGCCGGATTCGTTGGTTCGCTTCCCTTGCTCATGGACCTGACGTGCAACGCGGGCCGGGTTATTACTATGGCTTTTCTCGATGAGCCGTCGCCGGTTCAGCAATTCAAAATTACGGCCAAAGAATTGGATATCCGGGGATCCCGGTTGCAGAATAATAAATTTGGAGAAGTAATTGCTGCATATAATGCCGGAAAGATCAAAATTGAAGGCGCTGTTTCCCATGTTATGCCATTTACAGATGCGATAGAAGCGTTTAAACGTATCGATTCCAAGGATCCTTCTATCCGGAAAATTGCTCTCTCATTTGAGTAGCTGCCGCCTAAAATTCGACACCCGGGCCGAAGCCCGGACAGTCAGAGGCGACCGATCCCCGCGAATCAAATAGTGGTAGGCGATTCCGGCCACCATCGCTCCGTTGTCTCCACACAAAATGGGTGGTGGCATGATAGATCGTATATCCGGATGATTCTTGAGACAGTCGCGTAGGTATGAATTTGCCGCGACACCTCCCCCGATGACCACAGTGGAGAGTCCGGTGTCTTCAACTGCCCGGAACAGGGCGCGGAGCAGAATGTCAATCGCGGTTTTTTGGAACGATGCAGCGAGATCTGCCGGAGTAGATTCATTTTTGAGCCGGAATTGTTCTTTTTGATTCACGACCGCGGTTTTGAGTCCGGAATACGAGACATCGTAGCGGTGAGCACCCTTGTACAGATTCGGCAGAGGAAACCGGAACGCGGCCGGATCTCCGGTTTTTGCAAGATCATCAATGAATTTTCCTCCCGGATATCCAAAACCGTAAAATTTTGAAACCTTGTCAAATGATTCTCCCACTGCATCGTCAATCGTGGTGCCGAGTACCGTTACAGAATCAAAAGAATCAGCCCGGCAAATAATCGTATGGCCGCCGGAAACTAAAAGTCCTAAAAATGGATAGTCCGGTTTTTCACCGGAAAGCTGTGCAGCGTAAAGATGAGCGAGCATATGATCGACTGCAATGAACGGCAGGTTCCGGGCCCATGCAAAAGCTTTGGCAAAGGTCAAGCCCACGACTAAAGAACCGAGGAGTCCGGGCTGGGCAGCGGCAGCCACAGCGTCAACAGTATCCGGCGTGATTCCGGCTTCAGCCAGAGATTCCCGAACGACCGTGTCGATCCATTCGGTGTGTTTCCGGCTCGCGATCTCCGGCACGACTCCATTGTACGCGGCGTGGAATGGAATTTGCGTGGCCACAACATTTGAACGGATTTTTGTCCCGTCTTCCACAATGCCGGCCGCACATTCATCGCATGATGATTCGATGCCGAGAACGATCATAGGACACTCTGCAAAAATTGCCGAGTGCGCTCATGCTCCGGATTGCTGAATATTTTTTCCGGCGGCGCATCCTCAAGAATCGTTCCGTCAAACATAAAAATGATTCTGTCCGCAACATCCCTCGCAAATCCCATCTCATGTGTCACTACAAGCATCGTAGTTCCGTCCCTTGCAAGTCCTTTCATAACATTTAACACCTCGCCGACCAATTCCGGATCCAGCGCCGAGGTCGGTTCATCAAACAGCATAATTTTCGGCTCCATTGCCAAAGCCCGCGCAATGGCAACCCGCTGCTGCTGACCGCCGGAAAGTTGATTCGGATACGCATCGATTTTATCGCCAAGCCCAACCCGGTCAAGGAGAACCTCAGCCCGTTTCCGAGCAGTCTCTGTAGAGATTTTCCGGACATAAACCGGCGCGAGCATAATATTTTCGATCACGGTCCGGTGAGGAAATAAGTTGAAACGCTGAAAGACCATGCCCACTTCGAGGAGTGCAGTGTGACGTTCCAGCGCCGATATTTTTACCCGGTTTATGCCGTTTTCACAATCAAAGAGCAATTTATCTTCAATGTAAATTTTTCCGGTATCGAT
>BOBG01000112.1 GCA_026002265.1 Spirochaetia bacterium | reverse complement strand
TCATATTTCTTACACTTTTGCCGGCCGCGGAAGCCGTTATGCGGGTATTTTTCCATTCGCGAGTTCCATCTTCGCCGGGTCTTATTGCCCATCTCCTTTTGGTGCTTGGACTACTTTCCGGTATGAGTACCACGAAACAGGGGAATCATCTTTCTATAGGTTTGGTTCAATATTTTGATAACGAGAAAATCAAGCGTTTGATTAACGTAGGTACGGGACTTCTGTCCGTGTTTATCGTTACGATTTTTGCATGGTGTTCAGCTTCGTTTATCAAAATCGGCCTTTCCCCATGGCAAATTATCGGATTTATTCCGGACCAAGTCTTTGCGCTGGTTATGCCTATAGGTTATGCTGTGATGGTGTTCCGTTTTGCCCGGATGAGTAATTGTTCCGGAAAACTGCGGATTCTTCCGGTTTTGGCTGTGATTCTGGGGACTTTTTGTTCACTGCCGGTGATTTTTAAACTTGTGTGGGGCTTTGAGCTTCCGGATTTTGCCTACACTATAAATGAAAATTTTGCAAATCTTGCCGGATTTTTAGGGGCACCGGTCTTTATCCTGCTTATACTTGCGGCATTGGCTGGAACACCTCTCTTTGTGGTCATCGGCGGACTCGCGCTTATTTTGATTCAAGGATCGTGGGGTGAAATTGATGTTGTTTCAAATCAAGTATATACCGCGCTGACTCAGAATAATATGGTTGCGATCCCACTGTTTACTTTGGCCGGTTTTATTCTTTCGGAGAGCCGTGCGGGGGAACGGTTGGTACACACTTTTCAAAGTCTTTTCGGGTGGTTGCCGGGCGGTCTCGTTATCGCTACAGTAATTATCTGTGCTTTTTTTACCTCTTTTACCGGTGCATCCGGCGTGACGATCCTTGCGCTAGGGGGCATTCTCTACACGGTTTTGTCGGAGCAGGGGCATTATTCTCAAAAATTTTCTATCGGACTCCTCACAGCTTCAGGCTCTATCGGTCTTCTTTTCCCGCCGAGTTTGGCTATATTTCTCGTAGGTGCAACGACTCAAACTAATACCATTCATCTTTTTCTGGGCGGATTTATTCCGGGACTGATTCTGGTGGCCGCGACTATTATTTTTGGTATCGTCATTTCGGTTAAAGCGAAGATTCCCGTGGAAGCTTTTAGCCTGAAGAAAGCAGGGAAAGCACTTAAGAATTCACTTTTAGAAATACTGCTTCCTTTTCTCCTTATCATTGGCTATTTTTCCGGTATTTTGTCATTGGTAGAAATCGGCGCGGCTGCGGCACTTTATATCTTTGTGGCGGAAGTTTTTATATACCGGGATATTAAACTTGGCGAGATTATCCGGGTTTTTAAAAAAGCTATTCCCATTATCGGCGGCATTCTTTCGATTCTCGCCCTTTCGCAAGCCTTGTCCTACTATATAATTGACACACAGGCGCCTTACCGTTTTGCACAATGGATGCAGACGGCCATTTCTTCCAAATATGTTTTTCTGCTGGTGCTTAACCTTGCTCTGTTGGTGGTCGGCTGTTTAGTAGATATTTTTTCAGCGATACTGATTGTACTGCCGTTAATTATGCCGCTGGGTGCAGCGTATGGCATCGATCCGGTGCATTTGGGAATTATTTTCCTGATTAACATGGAAGCCGGCTTTATCACTCCGCCGGTCGGACTCAACTTATTCCTTGCCAGTTATCGATTTGAAAAGCCATTTCTGCAAACGTCCCGGTATGTTTTGCCATTTTTAATTATTCAATTAGCGGTGGTATTTTTGGTAACCTATATTCCTTCTTTCAGTACCTATCTTACGAGATTATATTGAGAGTCTGCCTATGAATATCGGAATTTTCAGCGATACCTACCCTCCGCTGGTCAACGGGGTGATTACGGTAATCAAGACATTAAAAACCGGGCTGGAGAAACGGGGCCATAAGGTCTATGTGTTTACCGTTCAGCACCCTGACGCTGTGCCGGAAGAGAGGATTTTTCGTGTCAAATCGCTCCAGAATCCTGCAAACGCCAATCTCCGCCTCGGCATTTTTAGCAAAAAACAGGTGATCGAGATGGCCCGGCCCCTGAATCTGGATATTATCCACACCCATTCGGAGATCAGTCTCTTTTCAGCCGCAGTCACAGTGTCCAAAAAGTTCAACATCCCCATGATTCACACGCTGCACACTTACTACGAGGACTATCTCTACTATTTTGGCTGGTTACAACCGCTGATGAAGCGCAGCCTTCCCGCGATCAGCCGGATGATTCTCCGCCGTCCAAGCTGTATCATCGCACCTTCCCAAAAAATGGGAGACTATCTTGTCCGAATTAACTTACAAAATCCGGTGCGAATCATCCCCAACGGTATCGACCTGTCCCGCTTTAACGACCGATCAGCAGAAATGCAGGAAGGGTCGCAAAAATTCAGAGATCGTTTCAATATTGCCTACGATGACGAACTCATTATCTTTGTGGGGCGTTTAGGTATAGAAAAGAACGTATTTACTTTACTGGACAACTTTAAAGGAATTTACACCTGCCGCCCCAAATCCAAGCTGCTTCTTGTTGGAGACGGCCCGGACCGGCAGAAATTGGACGTTTACAGCCGCAAGTTGAGAATCAGCGAGGCCGTGATCTTTACCGGTTATCTCCTCTGGCCTGATGAAATTGTATTGGCCTATACTGCTGCGGATCTTTTTATGAGCGCCTCTCACAGCGAGGTTCACCCGATCACTTTCATCGAAGCTATAGCGGCTGGTCTCCCGGTGGTGGCCGCCGCGGATAGCAGCATCATCGGCATGGTGGTCAACGGCGAAAACGGCTGGGCTGTGGAAGATGATACTCTGATGTGGGAAAGGGCTGTGGCGATTCTTGCCGCTCCCCAGGACCGAGTCAGAATGGGCAAAAAATCCGAGGCTATTTCTCAAAACTATTCGGTGGCCCATTTCGTCGATTCGATGATCGCCTGTTATGAAGAGTACCGCAAGCACTAGCTTAAAGGAGATTTTATGAAAGAAGCGAGCAAAGGACCTTATGTCCCGCAACTAGGGATTACATACCCGGAAAAGCCCGATACCCACATGAACAATAAACCTCCAGAGATCGAGGTAAACGTCGGTACCACATACCCTTACCTCGACGAATCCTGGCGGCACCGTTTGTGGAGCACCTTTATCTACAGTACCATCTGGACGCTCGTCTTTGTCGTGTGCCCCATCCGTCATGGACTGCGGATTGAAGGGCGGCACATTCTGAAAAAAAATAAGGACCTTTTCAAGAACGGGGCAATGACCATATCGAACCATGTACTGCGCTGGGACTTTCTCTGCATACTTCAGGCAGTCCGCTACCGCCGGCTCTACTTTCCGACAACCAAGGAGATGATTTGTACTTCCGACCGCCATGTCACTCGCGGAGCGGGCGGTATTCCCATTCCTTCGGATATCCATGCCATGAAATATTTCAATCTTGCCTTTGATAGCCTTCACGAGCAAAAAAAATGGTTCCATATCTTTCCTGAAGCGAGCAGTTGGTTCTTCTATCAGCCGATCCGGCCCTTCAAAAAGGGTGCCTTCACCATGGCATACAAATATAATATCCCTGTTATCCCCATGGCTTTTTCCTACCGGCCGCCCACGGGCATCTACCGGTTTTTCAAAAAAGGCCACCCTCTCATCACCCTACGCCTTGGAGAACCGCTGTTACCCGACCAGAGCCGGCCCCGCAAGGAAGCGGTAAACTTTTTGCGCGAACAATGCCACAAAAGGATCGTGGAGCTTGCCGGTATCCCGGAGGGAGAGAATCCATGGCACTGCGATGGGGATTAACCATGCGGAATATTCCCTATCTAAAATAGTGATCCACTGGCGCAGCTTGATCCAAACACAGGGTCTTTACGCCGACATTCAATAAAAGGAGATTCTATGAAAATTAAAATGAGCAAAGGACCTTATGTTCCGCAGCTAGAGATTACATACCCCAAAGAACCTGATGAGCATATGGAGCTGAAGCCAAAAATATACGATACAGTCTTTGACGAGCAGTATCCCTATATCGATAATACACCGCGTTTTAAACTGTGGAGTGGCTTTATCTATTTTGCAATCTGGACACTAGTATTTATGGTTTGTCCGATTCGCTATGGTCTGCGGATTGAGGGACGGGATATTCTGAAAAAGAATAAAAAGCTCTTCAAAAACGGGGCGATGACCGCGGCGAACCATGTGCTGCGCTGGGATTTTCTCTGCATACTCCAGGCGGTCAAATACCGCCGGCTTTATTTTCCCGCGTTGGCGTATAATATCAACACTGCCGACCGGGGTCTCATTCGTGCAGTAGGCGGCATTCCAGTTCCGCAAGATATTCACGCAATGAAAAATTTCAATGAGGCCTTTGATACCCTTCACGAGCAAAAAAAATGGTTTCACGCGTTTCCCGAAGCGAGCAGTTGGGACTTTTATCAGCCGATCCGGCCCTTCAAAAAGGGTGTATTCACTATGTCCTATAAATATAATCTTCCCATTATTCCCCTGGCATTTTCCTACCGGGAACCTACCGGCATCTACCGGTTTTTTAAAAAAGGATCGCCTCTGATCACTTTGCGAATCGGTGAACCGATTCTACCTGACCTGACTCTGCCCCGAAAAGAAGCTGTGAATATTCTACGTGAACAATGCCACAAAAAAATCGTGGAGCTTGCCGGTATCCCTGAAGGGGAGAATCCATGGCCCTGCGAGGGGGACTAAAAAAACGGGGTCAGACCTCCGGCTGGGATTTGGAGTATAAAAAACGGGGTCAGACCTCCGGCTGGGATTTGGAGTATAAAAAACGGGGTCAGACCTCCGGCTGGAATTTGGAGTATAAAAAACGGGGTCAGACCTCCGGCTAATTTCCGGGGAAAAAGCCGGTTTTCAACCGGAATGACTGTACACCAAGGGGACCTTGATGAGTAATGTACTGATTATTGGCGCGGGAATTGCGGGGCTCAGTGCGGGTATCTATGCCAGAAAAAGCAGATTTGATGTCATGATGTGCGAAGCCCATAGCATTGCCGGGGGTAACTGTACCAGTTGGCGACGGAAGGGCTACCTTTTTGAAGGCGGATTGCATTGGCTCACCGGTTCAGGGATGGAACAGCCGCTCCACAAGGTATGGCGCGAGGTCGGCGCCCTTAGAGATGAGTCACGGATCACTAACGGTGATCCCTTTATGGTCTGCGATTGGCATGGACAGCGGGTTTCTCTGTACCGGGATAATGTGAAGCTGGAAACCCATTTATGTGAAGTATCACCGGAAGATATGCCGCGTATCAGGGAATTGTGCCGGGACATTCGCCGGTTCAGCAGCTTCGCTATGCCGGTCACGGATATTCCCCGGCTCAAAGTTTCGGAAAAATCCCCGTCAATCATACCGAGTGGCTTGAAAATGCTGCCAGCTCTTGCGCGCATTCTTCCCCTGAGCGCGCTATCGGTCACAGACTATGCCGCGCGATTCAGGCACCCTGCAATTCGGCTGCTGTTGATGTCCGTGGTAAACCCGAATTACGATGCAGTGGCTCTATTGGTAACACTTGGCTGTTTTGCCTCAGGGGATGGCGGCTATCTTGAAGGAGGTTCCCTCACCCTGACGGCGAATATGGTGAAGCGTTTTGAAGAACTGGGTGGCATTATTCGTTATAACACAAAAGTAACAAAGGTACAGATTGTAAACGGCAGGGCCTGCGGTGTAGTCGCCGGCGGTGAAACGATTCGTGCTGATGCGGTTATTATAACTTCGGATACCCTCACCGCAATTGATACTTTTTTTGATGTGCCCCTCCGCGAAAAGTGGATGCGTACCATGTGTATGAATATGAACCGGAACGGGGTGTTGCTTATGTGTTCCTTTGTCAGCATCGGTGTAGAAACTGACTTATCGGACCTTCCCGAAAGCATGACGTTTCCTTTAGAAAAGCCCATTGAGCACGCTGGGCAGCGGATTACGCATCTGGCGTACAAACTCTATGCAGACTCTGCCGGTTACGCCCCCAAGGGTTGCTCTGCCATTACCCTTATTATTACCGGTAATACATACGATTACTGGAAACAAGCACGCGATCAAGGGTGCTACGATGAACACAAGAAGGAATTGTTTGAGCAGATCTGTACAGCACTAGAAAAACAACTGCCTGCCATCAAAGGCAAGGTTGCCGTCTGGGACGTGGCGACACCTCTGACCTACGAACGTTACTGCGGTACATGGCACGGTTCATGGATGACCATAACGCCACCGGGTACCAAACGGGTTTTCTATCCCTGTAGACTTAAGCACATCGGGAATCTCTATTTTGCCGGGCAGCGCATCATGCCCCCTGGAGGAACACCACCAGCAGTTTCCACCGGACGCACTGCGGTGCAGTATTTATGTAGAGATTTTGGCGCGGTGTTTCAATCGTAATAACTTTTTTGTAGCTGCTGCGCTTGAAAAGTGTCCCGATTCTGGGGTCAGACCTCCGTATTTCTTTATGATACAATGAAATAGAT
>BOBG01000111.1 GCA_026002265.1 Spirochaetia bacterium | reverse complement strand
ATCCGCTATATTTCTGTTATTAAATCTCGAAAGAAATATCCTGAAGACTTCGTTTCAGTTCAACACTCGGCAAAAAAATCAGTTTTACGCCTTTTACGTTATGAGCTGAAAGTTCTTCCTGCGTTTCAGTGTCATCTATTTATATTCATCCGGTTACCGGAACTATGTTAAGGTAGTCTATGGCAGGAACTCTTCAGGAAGGTATTCGGCTTTTTCACTTAAAACGTTTTGAAATGGCTGTTGAGGAGCTATTACGGGTCAATATTGGCACACTCGATAAAGAAGCAGCTTCGGAGCTGAACTATTATCTTGGGCTTGTGTTTACCAAGGTTGGACGCCTTGAAGATGCGCTGCTGTATCTTGAGCAAGTTGTAACGGCAAATGTTCAACCGCTCAAGGTCAGACAATGCCGTATGACTCTTGCGTACATCTATGCAGTAACTAAACGTCCGGAAATGGCGGAATTTGAGCTGCAAAAAGTGGTCGAGGGCGGTTATGAGTCGGCGCTGCTCTATTCAACGCTCGCTTACGCTGCGTGGCAACAGAAGCAGGGGCAAAAGGCTGCGGATCTCTACCAAAAAGCTCTTAATTTAGATGATAAAAATACTACTGCGCTCAATGGACTCGGATTCGTACTAGTTGATAGCGGAATCGATCCGGCCCGCGGATTACAGTTGTGTCAGCAGGCAGTTGACAAGAATCCGCAGAATCCGGCCTACCTTGATTCCCTAGGCTGGGCCTTTTTCAAAAACGGTAACAAACAGGAGGCAACGAATTACCTCCAGAAAGCAGGGAGCCTCGCACCGCAGGAGCGGGAGATCCGGCGCCATATAAGACTTTTATCGGGAGCATCTGAATCATGAAAAAAATCATTGTATACGCGCTACTCATCGCCGGAATCCTTTTTCCAGTTGAATCGCAGGAAGGCATGAACCGTGACGATCTATTGGCGAGTGAAGAATTCCGGATTGGAGTACAGGCATTCAACCGGTTTGCCTACAACGAAGCAATCCTTTCGTTTGAACGTGCCCTGGCATTTGCACCAAACGAGGCTTTGTACCATGATTGGCTGGGACGTGCCTACTACCGATCCGGTTTGGAAGGAACGGCATTGAGTCAGTGGCAAGCCGCAAGTACCGGTTACGATCCGCAGTCGCTCGAATATCTTCTCACAAGAAGCCGGATTGAAACAGTACAAAACCGGCGCGGCATCATTCCGTTGATAGGCGAAGTCGGGCGTTATGTCGAAGTTGGGCATTTTCCGGGTTCATTTGAAGAAATTTCCTATTTCAAACAACCGACTGGACTGCTCCCGCTCGAAGATGGTTCCACATGGATTGTTGCGTACGGAAGTAACGAAATCGTCCGGGTTAATGTGAACGGCATAATTCTCGACCGGAAACGCGGACCGATCAATGGATTCGACCGGCCCTACGATATTGTACGGGGAATAGACGGCCGGCTCTTCCTTTCAGAATACCGGGGCGGCAGAGTGAGCGTTCTGACAAGTGCCGGCGATTGGCAATCTTACATTGGAAGTAAAGGAATCGGCGAGGGACAGTTTGTCGGACCCCAGAATCTTGCAGTTGATGAAGAAGGTTATGTGTACGTAGTGGATTATGGGAACCGGCGCGTCTCAAAATTCGATCCGGACGGAACCTTTATCCTTTCTTTTGGTACCAAGAATCCGGATTTTTCCGGTTTTGTATCCCCGACTGGAATCGCTGCGCGCAACGGCCGGATTTATGTTGCTGACAGCGCTGCCAAACGCATTGTCATATTTGATCGGAATGGAAGCTACCGCGGCATTTTAGTATCAACCGGACTCAACGGGCCGGAAAGCCTCCGGTTTCTTCCCGATGAACGGCTCCTCATTGCAGATTCCAACCGGCTTCTCGCTGTCGATCTAAATACCGCGATAGTGACAGAATTGGGACTCACCGGTAGCAGCCGGGTCCGGATCACCAATGCAGCGTCAGCCGTAAACGGCACGATTCTCACTGCAAACTTTGCCGGTAACGAAGTTTCTGTCATGACGGGAATCGATAACATGGCAAGCGGACTCTTCGTCCAGATCGATAGGATTGTTTCAGACGCATTTCCCACGATCACTGTGGATATTTCGGTACAGGATCGGCTGCGCCGGCCCATTGTCGGGCTCAATGACAGTAATTTTGTCCTGACAGAAAAAGGCGGCGTTGTCGCGGATCAAAAATTCCTTGGCTCCGGATCCCTGTCCACTGAATCTGACATTGCTATTGTTCTGGAACGTTCCGAAAAAACGGCGCTTTTAGCTGAAGAAGTGGCATCCGCGCTCCGGGACATCGACACGAACAATAATGGCAGAATCGTTTCGGTCATTTCCGCGGGGATTCAGCCGGTAAAAGAACGGATTGACGGCGCCGCTTCCGGAGATATGGTCGGGACACTTTCTCAACCCGGAATCCGGGCCCTCTCACAGGGAAATCCGGCCGTGTTCAGCCCTCGGTGGAGACTCGATCTTGGAATCCGGCTTGCGGCAACAGAACTCCTCTCCGGTTCCCGGAAACGGGCAGTGGTTTTGGTGAGTTCCGGCGCAATCGGTGAACTGTCCTTTGATCAGTACAATCTTTCTGAGTTGACAGCCTATCTTCTCAACAATGACATTGCGCTGTACACAATAGTTGTCGGGGGCAGACCAGCCGGAAACGAAATTCAGTACCTCTGCACACAAACTGGTGGACAATTTCTTTCACTGTATCAAAATGAAGGTATTGGTCCCGCATTGCAAAGCATTTCCCGCCGGGCAAGCGGTTCATATCAGTTTAGTTACCAGTCCCAGTTACAAACTGATTTCGGCCGCGCCTATCTTCCGGTCGAAGTAGAAGTCTACCTGTTGGAGCGTTCCGGCCGAGACAGCACCGGTTATTTCCCACCGCTTGAGTGATCAAGTATTTTGGGGGGTGTCGGCATCTCGACAGGCTCGATGACCGACTTTGGGGACAGACCTCTGTATTTATTTACGATAAAAAGAATTACAACTAATAATAAGAAAAATATTTATTCGTGTGTATTCGTGGACACTTTCCGGTGTTCCCTTCGACAGGCTCAGGGAACGCCTTCGACTGATTCAGAGAACGCTTTCAACCACGAGGGGGGTGCCGGCATCTCGACAGGCTCGATGACCGGTTATCGAGCCTGCCGAGATAGAGGCAGGGGGAAGACACCCCCTCATAATTCTAGGAAAAAATGACAGTCCGGTTTTTATAGGTAAGAATCCGGTGCTCGACGTGGGCGCGTACCGCACGGGCAAGGACGCGGCGTTCAATGTCCTGCCCGGTGGAAATTAAATCATCAATAGAAAATTTATGGCTGATCCGCTCGACATCTTGCTCAATTATCGGACCGGTATCGAGTTCTTCCGTGACGTAGTGTGCAGTTGCCCCTATAATTTTTACGCCACGCGCATAGGCTTGATGGTAGGGTTTTGCGCCGGGAAAACCGGGTAAAAATGAATGATGAATATTGATGATCCGGCTCGAATAAGCCTGAATAAGCGCCGGAGGAATAATTTGCATATATCGTGCCAATACAATGAAATCGATCCGGTGTTCTTGTAACATGCGTAATTGTTCCAGCGCTTGGTCCTCGCGATTTTCCGCATTAACCGGAAGGTAAATAAATGGAATATTAAACCGCTCTGCATCACTGCGTAAGTCTTCATGGTTACTAATGATAACCGGAATGTCAACGTGCAATGATCCGGTCCGCCACCGGGAAAGAATATCCAAAAAACAATGGGCATATTTTGAAACAAAAATACACATAGATTGACGTTCAGCCGATTGGTGTAATTCCCATGTCATATCAAAATGCCGGGCAGATTCGTGAGTAAAAATGGTCCGGAAATCTTCGAGATTGACCGAAAAATGCTCAAGATCCCATTCAAGTCGCATGAAAAACATTTCAAATTCATGGTCGGTGTGCTGATCGAGGTACACAATATTTGCCCCAAGCCTGGCGAGCAAAGCTGTTACGTTGGCAATAATACCATTTTTATCTTGACATAACATAAGTAAAACCGCTGTATTTTGTGGCTTCATAAAATCCCTTTTAATATTGTTAATTGAATATTGTAATGTGATTGTTTATTATAAACAAGGGGAGGAATGTATGGCACAGTACCGGATTCAACATATCGCTGACACAAATATTAGTCTTGGTCCGGTTGATTCCGGAACTTGTTTCGGGTGTATGAACACTGAATGTACCTCGCAACGGTTAATTATTATAAAAAAACCGGCGGGTCAGCACTTTAGCGTGGGACAAATTGTGGAAACAGAAGTACCTAAAAAGACTTTTGTGTACGAATTTTTTTTTGCTATTTTTGTGCCGATTATAGGTTTTATAACTATTTTTTCCTTTATGCGGTTATTGGCAATTCCGGAAAATAAGTGTGTGCTTGCCGGTGTGTGTGGGTTTTTTATAATCGCTTTTTTATACTACTGGATCCGTAAACAGATTCCTCCAAAAACCGCTTTGAAGATAAAATGATTCCTCTCTTTTCCAGATATTCCCGGAAAACGTATTGATGAGGCTGTACCCTGCCATTGAATCGACTCAAATAGAGGTATTGATTTATTGAATCTCGTGAAAAAAGGGTTGTCTAGTGGATTCTTGCTAGAACCGGGAGGGTAGGACTGTCCTATACCCTCCACCCCGCTCTACCACCTCCAGAATCTGCTCGTTCACCGGTGTAATGATTCCAGTAATCCCATGTGCTAGATGATAGGCTCCGCCGTACTTCCACTCCTCCGGTGTTTCCACCAAACCCTCCGCAACCGGATTCCGGTCAATATAATTGTACACATTCCGGAAATCCCTCTTACTGCTAATCACCCGCGAATAAAACCGGTCACCCCAAAAATGACCAGTTTTATTATGAGCCTTATTCCACCGAATCGCGAAGACAAACTTTATCCATTTCATTATATCTGAAAGACTTTGTCCCTCATGAGGTGTAATTAAAAAGTGGAAATGATTGGCCATAATACAAAAGTTCCACAGTTCAAATGTGTATTTTTCCTTTGCCTCAGCGATGACTGCAAGGAACAATTCTTTATCTTCATCCGGCGCTAGTTCAAAAGCTCTCCGGTTGACTTCCGAAGTTACATGGTAGGTCCAGCCAAAGTTGGTAGGGCCCCGAGGGATATGACTCATAAAACTACCTCCGCCTCAATAACGAGGTATTATTAGTACGGGGTGAAGTGCTACTTTTGATTCAGTCTCTGAAAAATTTCAGGGACAGACCTCTACCTACCTAAATAAATAGAAAATTGCTGTATATTGACAGAACCGGAAAATGGATACAGACTAAATTTTGGTTAAACTTCAAAATTTTTATTTTTTAAGGAGTAGATCATGAAGAAAAAATTGTATTTAGGATTCATTATCCTAACATTTATTGCAGGTGAGCTCTTTGCACAAGAAAGTGTTGAGGTTGAAAAAGCAAAAAATACCATTGCTCTTTCTCTCGGGTCCTCTGTAAATTATGAAAGAGCGTTAAATAACTATTTTTCTTTGTTAGCCGAAGCTTCTTATACGTTTTACTTCATCGGTGATGAATGGGCTGCCGCAGTTAAAGGAAGATGGTATCCATGGGGAAAAACATTTTTTCTTGAACTCGGACTCGGCTATGGAAATACTTTAGGTTATTTGGCTAGCGCTGCAGGTTTTGTTACCTTTTTTCTTAGTTTTGGGCAAGTCAATCTTAATAAATATGCAGATATGCGAATAAGAGGCTTTCTTATTGGTCCTGCTCTTGGTTGGAAAATTGATATAGGCAAAGCAAATGGTTTTGTACTGCCTATTAATTTAGGAATAGACTTTACGATTGGTTCTCCAAATAAAGAGTCACTTTTTATTGATTTTGTCCCTTATCTTAAAATAGGGCTTGGTTATTCTTTTTAGTAAGATCATTAATACAAGATCCGGATATGTGTAGAATGTTATTACACTTTAATCCGGGGTATACAGCGTCCATTCAAGTACGATGGCTCTCTTTTCATGAAAGCTGCCGTACTTGATGATCTTTACCGGATACTACATCTTGTAAAATTGTCTCTATTTTTTTAAAAAATGGTGCGTATCATTTTATAAAATCAGACGTATTGCTTTACAGAAGATATTGACTAAAAATGCGTTCATTACTATAATCGTAGTATCTTATCTTGATTAAGGAGACATAGATGGCTGTAAAGCTAAAGAAAATTACTAGAAAAAATCCACAGAACTTGACTCAATCTAAGTGGTACCTAACCCAAGAAAAAACAGGAACTGTAGGAGTCCATGAAATTTCAAGGGAAATTGTCGGGCGTTCATCACTTTCTTTTGGCGATGTTCAGAGTGTTTTGAGTAATCTGGTTGAAATAATGCCGTTATTCCTAAGACTGGGACAAACTATCAAACTGGAAGGATTTGGATCGTTCCGTCTTTCGGTAACGAGTGATGGTACAGAAACGCAGGAAGAACTTTCAGCTCATAACGTAAAAGGCGTAAAACTGATTTTTTTGCCGAGTGTTGAACTGAAACGAAGTCTTCAGGATATTTCTTTCGAGATTTAATAACAGAAATATAGCGGAT
>BOBG01000110.1 GCA_026002265.1 Spirochaetia bacterium | reverse complement strand
CGGCCTACGAAAAAACGCAGTCGGCCTTTGGCCTTTGTGCATTTTTTCTCCGGCACATATTGGGCAGGGGGTCAATGCTTCGCATTGCCCTATTACCTGCCCAAAACGTCGTAAACTTTTCACGTTATATGCAATCCCGCCTAAATTGGTTAGAAAAATAAAATTTAAATGTTGAAAATACACTTGAAATTTAATGAAACATCTGTTATATTATATGTTAGGAACGCTAAAGTTCTAAATTAAACAAGAGAGGAAGTATATGGGTGATTATTATTACGATGAAAGCATGACTCTCAGAAGCCCCGCGGATTATTATTACGATAAAAGCATGACTCTCAGAAGCCCAAAACGGTCATGATTTGGATCAATATAAAGGGATCTTCTGGGTTTCTTGTGGAGAAATAAATCGCAATATGTATGATTTATCATATACTTAACCGTAAAACCCCTAAATATTTTTAAGGCTAAGTTAAATGAAAAATGTTGACTACAGAATTATTATAAGAAACACGGGAATATAATGATGAAATATATTGTATAAATTATATAACAAAAAAAATGGTGTACGGCGGGACTGCATATAACAGGATTGTTTACGCTTCGTCGCTTCGCTCCTCGGCTTCCGTTCGGCTAGGTCATTCCGCTATGCTCCATTCCCACGCCTCACTCCAGCACATTTTTGTTGCCCTGGTTTTGCTTCGCAAAGCCCTTATTCGGGCAACAAAAACGTCGTAAACAACCGGAACGCTATACGCTGCGCCGCAGTAGCGGCTTGGCCTACGAAAAACCCCAGTCGGGCTTCGCCCTTTGTGGGGGTTTTTCTCCGGCACATTTTTGCAGTTGCTGGAAACCTACGATTTCCTTTATCGCAACTGCAAAAACGTCGTATAGCTTTCACGTTAAGCGACATAGCCCGATTCATTTATATTGTAAAAAGATATGCCGGAAATCATCCGGTAGTATACCATAATGCTTATACCTAGCCGGAATAGCATCAGTTACGGACTACGATCGCTTAACAGGGTTGTTTATGCTACGCCGGCAATAGCCGGCTTGGGCTAACGCCACAGTTTCATTTTGCTAGAAACGCTATGGCGTTTCTAGCAAAATGAAACCGTCGTAAACAACCGGAACGTTATGCGCAATACCCCCTAAACTTTGGTGTAATATAATAAAACAAAAGAAGAAGAATATAATATTATAAAATAATTGGGGTAGGTTATGAATGCAAATTATTTTAATAATAGGGTAAAAAATTATGCTTAAAAACCTTGTGTAAAAGGAGCGGAGAACGGCTACGCCGTCCACCGCTCCCTAAAACAGTGTCAATATTCGGTGTCAGTCACTTCTGCATTTCCCAAAATTCCCAAAAAGTTGATAAAAAATTGATGTTTTGTTGATAAGTAGTTTACAACTATAGATTAACCTTTCAATATCAATAAAGAATTAAGACATTCCTTATTGGTTTTTACACCTTATGGCTGTAAAAAATTTTTAGAGGGTATTCCTTATGTGGATAACATACGCATTATTATCGGCTCTTTTTGCCGCATTGACATCAATTCTGGCAAAAGTTGGTATTGCAAATATAAATTCAAATTTAGCAACGGCAATACGAACCATTGTGGTTTTAATTATGTCATGGGCGGTTGTTTTTGCAACAGGAAAACAAAATGATATTGGAAATATTGGACATAAAAGCTTATTGTTTTTAGTATTATCAGGAATAGCAACAGGGCTTTCATGGCTTTGTTATTATAAGGCATTGCAAACCGGCCAGGCATCAAAAGTGATACCGATAGATAAATTCAGTTTGGTAATAGGTATGGTATTGGCATTTATTGTATTAAAAGAAACCGTAACTATAAAATCGGTTATTGGCGGTATTTTGATTACCGCAGGAACATTTGTCTTAATTTTCTGATAAATTAATCAAGGAGTCCCAAATGAAAAATGCGGCTATTTTCTTTTTGGTTTTTTGTCCGATGGTATTCTGGGTATCCTGTGCAAGTTCTTCGTTATTGCTTCAGAATGATGACAATTCAGAACAGTCAGAACAAACTTATAAAATATCTTTTTTGGCATACGGTCCGGGAACCCCTGTTGGAGAAACAAGATCGATAGCCGGACACGCTTCCCTGTCTATTGATGGTCCAGGTGTATATGGATTTTATCCAGATATACCGGGAAAATTAATATCAAAACAGGGACAACTAAAATATAGTACCGAGTATCCGATAAATCAATTATATACAGATTTTCTCGTTAGTGAAAATACACGAAACAAGATTTTGGAACTGATAGCCAAATGGGAAAATACACCTCCACCTTTTATTCTCCCCGCAAATGATTGTGTCAGTTTTATATATCGGGTATGCGATGTTATAGGGCTTAAGTATGATCCGTTCATACTATTGCCAACAAACGCAATACGCGCAATCCGTATTTTCAATGTTCATGATAAGGTTTATTAAAATGGTAGATAAGGATGAAAATAAAGCCGCCAAAATCCTAAAAAGTTGATAAAAAATTGATGTTTTATTGATAAGCAGTTTACAACTATAGATTAACCTTTCAATATCAATAAAGAATAAAACATTCCTTGTTGGTTTTACGCCGTATGGCTGTAAAAACTTTTTTTTGAGGAGTTTCTTATGAAACGAATCGCATTTGTATCGCTCTTGCTCATTTTTGTCCTGTCCTTTGTAACCGCGCAGGAAGCGGCGCAAGAAACAGTGCCGGAAGCCGCCCCTTTTGTGCTTCCTGCAAACGAAACCAGCCTGTCAGCCGGTTTCGTATTCGGTAACACCTTTGTGTATGATCCCGATAATGACGACAGCTATTTCGGATCGCCGGGTATGGCTTTTGAGGGTTATTCTTTTTGGAATCACAAAAACTTTGGTATTTTTTATCACGGCTCGTTTGCGTTTCCGGTGGTGGGAGAGGGAAAGGACAACCACGACTTTCAATGGGAAGGTATCTTTGGCCCGGCTTTCCGTATCCGCTTCACGGACAGGCTGACACTGCAAACCGGCATTGGGATTGGTGGAAGCGGATTGTTCGCGCGGTATGAGGAAAACGGCGTTGATTATTTCAGAGCGATATTTAACTTTGGTGTCGGCGCGGATGCCGGGTTAAAGTTTGACATCACCGACAAATTCTTTATCAAGGGCGGAGCGAATGTCATGTGGTCGTTTTTAGGAGGCAGTGTCGCACACGAAACATCGCGTAATGGGGACTGGAACCCGAAAGGCTATTCAACGCTGGCCGTCAACCCCTACATCACCTTCGGCTTGAACATCTACTCTCCGAGGCGGGAGATTCCGCGTCGTCCCGACAGACCGCATTTGGGAAAGAAATCGTTTTCCGCATTACCGCAGAAGGGGAATATTTCGTATCCCCTATTGCCGCAGACAGGAAAGCCCCCGCGTGAACAAGCTGCACAATAGGCTTAAAGTGGTTCCGGGATACTCTGTCCTGGAACCGCTTTTCCCTGTTATAAAATGAGAGCTATTTAATGGATAAAAACAAAGAGCAATATAACCCATTTGATACTTTTCTTTTTTGGCTGGACCTGGCTTCGGTTGATTACGGTTTCACCTTTTATGAAAGCCTGAAAGATGGCAGCCGGACAGAAGGGAAAAATGGTATGATTACCAGTACCCCGGAAGAAAAATACAAGGAGACCGAATGACCCTTAAACGCAGAGTTTTTATCTCGAATATTCTCATGATTGTACTGCCGGTGTTATTGTTTTGGGCTTTGATGGTGGGCATCAGCGGAACGGTGCTTGTTATAAACGGGGTTAGTTTTGGCAGCGGAGTTGCCGAAAAAATAGAGTTCCTGGAAAACTGGCATTCCTCGGGGCTGGGCATTGTTTTTACGGGTATCACAATGGCAATAGTTATTATCCTGACACTCACGGTAAATCAGCTTTTAACACGGAACATCATAAAACGCATTATGAAGCCTCTGGACACCCTGGCCGCAGGCGCACGGCAATTCAGTGAAAATAACCTCGCTTTCCGGCTTGACTACCGCGCCGAAGATGAATTCCGCCCGGTCTGTGATACCTTCAACGAAATGGCGGCGCGCCTTGAAAAAAACGAAAACAGCCGGAAGGAATTGATAGCCGGTATTTCCCACGATTTACGCTCGCCGCTTATTTCAATCAAAATGAGTGTTGACGGCATTAAATCCGGCGTTGCCGCGACAAGCGAACAGCGTGAAAAATACCTTGGCATTATTGAAAATAAAACCGCCGACCTGGAACACATCATCGATCAACTGTTTTTATTTTCAAAACTGGATATATCGCCACCGGAAGGTGGCGCCGAATTCACAACGGAAACACAGACGGTACAGTGCGATGCAATTATAGAAGATTGTATCGTGGAATTATCAGACGAATATGAACGGCGCGGACTTACGCTTATAGCACGGGAATTACCGGAGAATATGCCTATCAGTATCGACCCGCTATTGTTCCGCCGTGTAGTTGTCAATATTTTTGAGAATGCCGTAAAATATAAAACGGCGGAAAAAGGAGAGATACGCCTTGAAGCCGCGCAAAAAGCCGGAATGGCAGAAATAACCTTTACCGACAACGGCCCCGGTGTGTCGCCGGAAAGCCTTGAAAAACTATTTGATGTGTTTTACCGCGCCGATCCTTCCAGGAATAAAAAAGGTTCAGGGCTGGGGCTTGCCATCAGCGCAAAAATTATCGCCAAAATGGGCGGCTCGATTCGCGCCGAATTACCGGAGGCGGGCGGGCTTGCGATAGTGATACGATTACCGCTTGTCGAAAAGGACGAACACAATGGCAAATGAGCAGGTGACGAAGTCGCGCATTCTTATAATTGAGGACGATGACACCATTGCGGAACTTGAGCGGGATTTTCTCGAAATCAACGGCTTTGAAACAGCACGGGAAAGCGATGGGCTTAAAGGCATGGAACGCGCCTTGAAAGATACCTTTGATCTTATCCTGCTTGACCTTATGCTGCCCGGCATAGACGGCTTTGGCATTTGCCGCTCAATACGGGACAAAATCAATGTGCCAATTTTGATGGTGACAGCGCGGGGCGAGGAGACTGACAAGGTGCGTGGGCTTGGGTTGGGTGCGGACGATTACATTACAAAGAATTTTACCCCTGCTGAACTGGTGGCACGGATAAAATCTCATATTGCACGTTTTAAGCGAATAACAGAAACTGCCCGGCAGACAACAACAATAGAAAAACGAGAGGCAGCAGAAAAAGAAATTATCCTAAGCGACATTGTCGCCGGAAACATTGTAATCAATCCCTCAACACGGCGTGTTTTTGTTTCGGGAACAGAAATAGAACTTGCCAATAAAGAATATGAATTACTTTTTTTTCTTGCCTCAAACCCTGAAATAGTTTTTAGCAAAGAAAAACTCTACGATAAAATCTGGGGTGAAGATATGTACGGCGATATCAATACCGTCCGCGAGCATATTACCCGCTTACGGAAAAAAATAGAGCGCGATCCGTCCAATCCGGTACACATACAAACGGTGTGGGGTGCGGGTTATAGGTTTTGTGGGTAGGGTAAGAGAATGCCGGGACTGAAGGATTACCAAAGGCGGGTGTTGAAAACGGCAAGGGCGACACGGGGCTGTGGTCTCCGATTGAAGAAGCGGTTATCGGTTAAATTTTTCGCAGTCAAGGTGGGGACAGTTGCTTCGCAACAGACCCCGCACTTTTTTTTGCGTATTAATATGAGTAAAAAAATGGTGAAAATAATTTTTTGGAAAAATATTTTTTAAGAATATGGTATAAAACATTTAATAATAATATGGTGTAATAATTATAGAATAAATAATAATAGAAATAAATCATGAAGAATATAATAATAAAATAATGGGGTACGGGGGTACTGCGCATAACATACGCTATACGCTGCGCCGCAGTAGCGGCTTGGCCGGAGAAAAAACGCAGTCGGCCTTTGGCCTTAGTGCGTTTTTTCTCCGGCACATTTTTGCGGTTGCTGGAAACCTGCGGTTTCCTTTATCGCAACCGCAAAAACGTCGTATAGCTTTCACGTTAGGCGAAATTCAATTTTGAAATTATTGGAAAAATATTATGCAAAAAATATTGACAAGTTTAAGATAATAATGTAGACTACTCAAAGGGGTGGAATATGAAAAAAGTATGGTTTTTATTATTCTTTTTCAATTTGGTAATAATTAATATATTTTCAGTAAATATAAAATATGAATTATCAAATGGGACCGTTGGGAAAAAGGAAGTGCCTGAAGATGTAATTGAAATAATAGCATTTAAAGGAGCTATGAATTTTATAACACAAGATGGTAGTAAAACTGTCATATCGACACGATCTCCTATGAAAAGAATAGATGGATTGGAAAAATTATTACTATTAAAACGTTTAGGATTAATTTATCAGTTAGACTGTAACGGTATTTCGTTCATTATAAATAATACTTTGGAATATTTATTAATAGATTCTGGTATAACTCTTGATAATATGGATTTTTTAAATAATCTACCAAATCTTCATTACTTGGGGTTGATAGACATTGAATATAAAAATAATATTATGAACATTGAAAATAGCCTCATTAATTATTTATTATTAAG
>BOBG01000109.1 GCA_026002265.1 Spirochaetia bacterium | reverse complement strand
CAGTTATATGTACCCAACATTATACTAACTTCCATAAAAGTGCCATTATTTGCATAAAAGATAAATCCCCCTATTTAAGACCCGGTAACAAGTTAGATAGCTTTAATACATCACTACACATAGTCTCATTGATCCGGGAAAGCGAAGCAAGCCTCTCGGTCGAATCGGTACGACTTTTTTGCAAAATTCAGATTTTATTGCATTTAACGTGTTTTTGCTGCTGGTACAGCATTATGTATATTATTGCTTCTAATTTATGGAGGAGAAAATTATGAAAAAAGCAGTCTTGATAACAATGCTTTTTATGGTCGGATTTGGGGCATTTGCACAGAAGCTTCCTACTGTAGCAGTGGCGACATTTGATACCATGGGCGACATTACACCGGATGAAGCGCAGGTTGTTACCGAGTTATTCATAGCCGAACTTGTATCAAGTGGAAAGGTTAGTATTGTTGACCGGGTGAATTTTGATAAGATCATTAAAGAGATGCAGTTTCAGACTTCTGATTGGTCTGACAGCCGGAAAACGGCCCAGCTCGGATCCATGTTAAATGCCGGCTACGTTATGCGAGGACAACTTATGAAAATGGGCAACGTGATATACTGGACGGCAACTATGATCGATGTAAATACCGCACAGGTACTATATTCAGGCCGTGAACAATTGAATGATTTGGGAGAAGTATTTGGAAAACTTTCAATATTTTGTAAACAGATGTTGGATAAGATACCGGTTCACTATTCTATTGGTGATAGGGGTCCGGGCGGGGGATTTATCTTTTATGCAAATAATGGCACTTTTATGGAAGTTAGTATAATGTTGGGTACATATAACTGGAATCAAGCTAAAGGGATAGCTGAGAATTATAGAGGCGGAGGCTATACCGATTGGCGATTACCATCAAAAGGTGAACTTGATATGATATATCAAAATCTGCGGAAAAGAAATCTTGCAGGTTTAGGTAATGATGACTACTGGTCCTCGTCTGAGAGCGATAGTAATCACGCGTGGCTTCAGCGATTCAGCGACGGCCACCAGGTCAACACCGGCAAGGATTATACTTACGGTGTGCGGGCGGTGCGGGCTTTTTAACCCTTAACTATTTAACTCTTTAATTTTTTCGACCGCAGAGAGGCATTTCGACACCCTTCGACCTTGTTCAGGGTAAAGGTTCAATGACCAGAGGAAGAGAGGAGTATCATGGCAAACAGATCCTACAAAGATAGCGTGTTCACTCTTCTCTTCAACGACCCGGATAAAATACGAGAGTTGTATAACGCTATCGCCGGTACAGCATACAATGCCGGTACGCCGGTTATCATTAACACTTTGGAGGATGTCCTCTTCAATGACCGGAAAAACGACATATCCTTCTTGATCGATGACCGTCTTGTAGTCCTAATCGAGCATCAATCCACCATAAATCAGAATATGCCGCTCCGGTTCCTATTGTATATCGCCCGGATTTATGAGAAAATTGTTGATAACAGGGCAATGTACCGGAAATTCTTGTACAAGATTCCCCGTCCGGAATTCATTGTGCTGTATAATGGGAAAGAAGAAGTGCCGGACGAGAGTATTTTAAAGCTGTCGAATGCATTCAAGGAAAGTGGCGAAGAACCATTGGAATTGGTGGTGAAGGTACTGAATATCAACCGGGGACACAATGAGAAGCTCGTAGAGCAAAGCCGGGACTTGCAGGATTATACTATATTTGTTGACCGGGTGAGGAAATATGAAGAATCGGGTGGACTGGATCAGGCGATTATAGCCGCGATAAAGGATTGCATAAAAAAGAATGTATTACGGGAATTTCTTGAAAAACATTCAACGGAGGTGCTGAATATGTTGACGGCTGAATTTGATATGGACATTGCATTAGAGGTGGCACGGGAAGAGGCGTGGAAAAAAGGTATTGAAGAAGGTGTGGAAAAAAACAGATACGAAATGGTTTGTAAAATGAAAAAGGCCGGCTTTCCCTCAGAGCAGATAAGTATATTAACAGGTATCCCGGTTGAAAAGCTTGAGTATTCTGAATTTTTCCCGGAATCAACGAATGTAGAGCCGGGGAAAGGATTTTCTTTATGAAAAAATTGATGTTATTTTTAATATTCTGTACCGTGGGGACTTTCCTGTATGCAAACCCTTCCATTGCAGTTATTGACTTTGATTCCGGTAATTACTGTACCGCACAAAACGCTGTCATTATGACTGATCTTTTCCGGAATGAACTTATTCGCTCCGGACGTGCTGATATCGTTGACCGCCGGAATATGAACAGAATCATTGACGAACTACGGTTCCAGATGAGTGATTGGGCGGATCCGGCGCGGGTTAAACAAATTGGACTTATGATCGGTGCAGATTATTTGATGACCGGAAATTTTGATATGCTCGGGACTCAACTCTACCTTGTGGTACAAATGCTTGATATCGAAACTAGCCGGGCGCTGTACTCTTCCCGGATGGTACTGAATAACTGGAATGAATACGATTGGAAAGTTAAAGCTTTTGCAGATGAATTTATCAAAAAGCTCCCACAAAAAGAGCTATTCACTGGAACATGGTCCGGAGATGTTGCGTACGGCGGCTCATTTGATACCTATGAAATTACATTTTTAGGAAATAACCGGTGTACAGTAAAAGTGATCGGTTTGGTCGGCTGTAGCGAAATTTCGCAAGAGACACAAGGGAGCTATTCTTATGATGGCACGATATTCAAACTAAATGCATTATTTAGAAATACAAAGATTCCGCACATTAATAGTATTCAATGGATAAGTGTGCTGTCGTTTACGAGTGATGCATCGTTTAATATTCTTGCAAAACCGGCAAGTACGAGCAACCAAATACGAGTAACATTTACAAAAAATTGACACGAGCATCATCGGTATAAATCGTACATTGGAAAAATTCCTGCTCTGGGAGACCGGCTTGCAAAAAGTGCAGGAATTAGGAATCGCTACCTAATCAAGATGTGCCATGGTTGGCACCGGAACTTGTTTGGGTGGTCGCGCCGGTATAAAATCCGAGGGATTCTTTGCCAGATGCCAGGCTAAAAAAAAGGAAAATTTCATACCATGCTTTTTGGGATATGGAATATAAAGAGGGATTGTAGCGCATTGACAATAACAACAGGGGGGAATAGTGTTTTTGTATGACTACTAAAAAACAGCTTGTACAGGAAATAGAATCTCTTCCTGATAATTATTGGAATGAAATCATTGATTTTATCGACTATTTGAAGCTGAAACATCTACGTTCAATACCGGAAACGATGGTTTTATCGGAACCTTCCCTTGTTCAAGACTGGGATACACCGGAGGAGGATGCAGCGTGGGCAGATTTATGAAGGGAGACGTTGTCGTTGTACCATTTCCCTTTTCCGACCTGCGTGGAACAAAACGTCGTCCTGCCTTTGTTCTTGCTGATCTTGATGGTGATGATATTATACTTTGTCAAATTACCAGCCAATCAAGAACAGACAGGTATGCTATCCCGCTTGAAACTGGAGATTTTATAAGCAGCAATTTATCAACGCTAAGTGTTGTTCGTCCGAACCGTGTTTTTACTGCGGATAAAAATATGATTTTGTATAGTGTTGGTACACTCAATGCTAAAAAAATAAAAGAAATTATAGACGGTTTTATAAGTATTATTTTGTAGAAAAAAATATTACTAACATTATCTGGGGACGAAAAATGCTTCAGGTATGTTTATGTGAAGAAAAGTTTGGGCGGATTTAGTGAAGTTGAAAAAGGAGTGGTCATTTCGACACCCTTCGACCTTGTTCAGGGTAAAGGTTCAATGCCCGGAGAGAAGAGAGGAGTATCATGGCAAACAGATCCTACAAAGATAGCGTGTTCACTCTTCTCTTCAACGACCCGGATAAAATACGAGAGTTGTATAACGCTATCGCCGGCACAGCATACAATGCCGGCACGCCGGTTATCATTAACACCTTGGAAGATGTCCTCTTCAATGACCGGAAAAACGACATATCCTTCTTGATCGATGACCGCCTTGTAGTCCTAATCGAGCATCAATCCACCATAAATCAGAATATGCCGCTCCGGTTCCTATTGTATATCGCCCGGATTTATGAGAAAATTGTTGATAACAGGGCAATGTACCGGAAATTCTTGTACAAGATTCCCCGTCCGGAATTCATTGTGCTGTATAATGGGAAAGAAGAAGTGCCGGACGAGAGTATTTTAAAGCTGTCGAAAGCATTCAAGGAAAGTGACGAAGTACCATTGGAATTGGTGGTGAAGGTACTGAATATCAACCGGGGACACAACGAGAAGCTCGTAGAGCAAAGCCGGGACTTACAGGATTATACTATATTTGTTGACCGGGTGGGGAAATATGAAGAATCGGGTGGACTGGATCAGGCGATTATAGCCGCGATAAAGGATTGCATAAAAAAGAATGTATTACGGGAATTTCTTGAAAAACATTCAACGGAGGTGCTGAATATGTTGACGGCTGAATTTGATATGGACATTGCATTAGAGGTGGCACGGGAAGAGGCGCGAGAAGAGGGCATGGAAAAAAGCAGATACGAAATGGCTTGTAAAATGAAAAAGGCCGGCTTTCCCTCAGAGCAGATAAGTATGTTAACAGGTATCCCGGTTGAAAAGCTTGAGTATTCTGAATTTTTCCCGGAATCAACGAATGTAGAGCCGGGGAAAGGATTTTCTTTATGAAAAAATTGTAGATTCCATTACGAAAAATAATTTCCTGTCAAAGACTTCTGCCGGTTCTGTCAAGCCAGAAAATATCCCGATGATGAGCCGCCGCTGTTGATTGACAAGAGAAAACAGATACTTCATTATCAACTCATTATGCAATATATCAAAGGAATCAATTTTGCTCCCTTTCCACGAAAGGGTGTGTTAGGCTCCCCAGAGGCTCGGCAAAGTCTTGAAAAGCTCTCGAATACTACCGGCGCGAATCATATCATCCTGAGCCCTGCGGGATTGCAGGACACTCCCCAATCTACGGACATCGACTTTTCCGGAGACAGCACCCCGAGCGACGAGGAACTTGTTGAATTTATTAATTACGCCCAGGGGCAGGGATTTCGGGTTATCCTTAAACCGACGATAAACTGCAAAAACGGTGTCTGGCGGGCTTTTATCAACTTCTTCGATCATGAAGCCCCTTGTGAGCCTAAATGGGGCGACTGGTTTGCCTCCCATGAAAAATTCCAGCTTCACTATGCCCGTATTGCCGCAGATTCAGGCTGCGTCATGTTCATTATGGGCTGCGAGATGGTCATGGCGGAACGCCGCGCTGACGAATGGAGGGAACTCGCGGTCAAAGTAAAGAAAACATTTCCCGGCCCCATAAGCTACAACACAGACAAATACCAGGAAGATGCAGTTTCTTTTTGGGATGCAGTGGACGTGATTTCTTCAAGCGGCTACTACCCCCTAGGGCATTGGGACGAGGAACTGGACCGTATCGAAAAAATGGTCCGCTGTTTCAACAAGCCTTTTTTCTTTGCCGAGACAGGCTGCATGAGTACTTCGGGTTCTTCGGCTATCCCCAACAAATGGGATCTGCCCGGCGAGCTTGACTGTAGCGAACAGGAAAGCTGGTACCGAGATATGTTTAGCCACTGTGCGGCCCGGCCATGGGTGGAAGGCTTTGGACTCTGGGCTTGGCCCGGCAAACTCCCCGCCAAAGGCGCCGCTGATAAAGGTTACGGACTCTGGGAAAAAAGCGCCTGCCAAGTAGTGAAGGAATTCTATACAAAATTATAGTTCACTCTTTCAGCGCCATAAGTGTGAAAAGGCAATGGAGGTACATGGGGTTTGTTCTGGTAAAATCCATGAGGGGGTTTCCCCCAACGAGGGGTTGTTCCGGTAAAAATTCCATGAGGGGGTGTCTTCCCCCTGCCTCTATCACGACAGGCTCGATACCCGGGTATCGAGCCTGTCGTGATGCCGGCACCCCCCTCGTGGTTGAGAGCGTTCCCTGAGCCTGTCGAAGGGAACACCTCAAGCTGTCCACAAATACACACAAATATCCACTAATTGATTTTCTTATTCGTGTACATTTGTGCCATTCGTGGACTCTATTCTTTCTTCTTCCCTTTGTGGTTGCATTCTTTCTTATTCGTGTACATTTGTGCCATTCGTGGACCCTATTCTTTCTTCTTCCCTTTGTGGTTGCATTCTTTCTCATTCGTGTACATTTGTGCCATTCGTGGACCCTATTCTTTCTCCTTCCCTTTGTGGTTGCATTCTTTCTTATTCGTGTACATTCGTGCCATTCGTGGACCCTATTCTTTCTTCTTCCCTTTGTGATTGCATTCTTTCTTATTCGTGTCCATTTGTGCCATTCGTGGACCCTATTCGTTTTTCATTATGACAGCGCCCAAACCCCAAACCCCTTCATGTACATTCGTTCAATTCGTGGACCCTATTCTTTCTCCTTCCCTTTGTGGTTGCACTCTTCTTTAACTTAGCTTTTGCCATTTTGTAACTTGACAAAGCAATAATCCACTATTATACTTTTTTCCATTATGACAGCGTCCACACCCCACACCCCGCTTTCGATAGTGATAGGGTTAGGGTTAGACGGAGGATTAGGATTAGGCGTAGAACCAGGATTAGGATCAGGGT
>BOBG01000108.1 GCA_026002265.1 Spirochaetia bacterium | reverse complement strand
ATCTGATCCCGGAATCTCTTTAAAAAAAGCAATCTTTCCGGTATAGTGTTGATAGAAAAATGAGTATAGATTAGGAGATTTTTATGAAACAGAAGCTGCTGCTCGTGTGGGTAGCCATTGTTTTGATTCCGGCGGCACTGTCCGCGCAACAGAAATATGCGTTGGTGATTGGGAATGGAGACTATACCAACGTTGGGCGACTCAACAACCCGGTGAATGATGCCAATGATATGGCGGCAACGTTGACTGGACTTGGTTTTCAGGTGGAGAAGGTACTCAATGGGAACCGCAAACAGATGAATGATGGGGTACGTCTGCTGGCACGGCGCCTTAGTCAATCGCATTCTAGTTATGGATTTTTCTTCTACGCTGGACATGGGGTGCAGTACAACGGCGAGAATTATTTAATACCGGTTGATGCAGACATTCAGAGTAGGGCGGATTTGCCTTACGAGACGCTGAACGTACAGCAGACGCTCGATCTTTTGCAGGAAGCTGAGAACGAGCTGAATATTATCGTGCTAGATGCATGCCGGGATTTTCCGTCAAGCTGGAATCGTGGCGGGAGCCGGGGCTTGAGTGTGGTGACGGGTCAGCCATCTGACAGCATCATCGTGTATGCAACCAGTGCCGGATCAGTCGCGCAAGATGGTACCGGGCGGAATGGATTGTTTACCGGCGAGTTGCTGAAGCACCTGCCGACGCCGGGTATAGATGTTGCTGAGGTATTTCGGCGTACCGGTGCTGATGTGCAAAGGGCGAGTAACCGGGAACAGATACCGGCGGTATATAACCAGTTTTTTGGAACTGCCTATCTAGGTGGGAGTGCGCCGCCTGCACCACAACCGGTAGTGACGCCACAAGTCCCCCGGAATGTCCGGGCCGGGACGCCGGGGACTGACTCGGTAACATTGAACTGGGATAGCGCCGGAGTCGGCATCAGTTACAGGGTGTACTATAATACTCAAAATAATGCATCCGGTGCAACTGCTCTGGACGATTCAACTACCGGTACCTCCTTTAACATAACCGGAATGGCAACCAATTCAACCTACTATTTCTGGGTAAGTTCCTTACAAAACGGCCGGGAAAGTGCAAAATCGCCGGCGGTGACGGTGCGTACTGCTTCAGCTCCGGTACCGGTTCAACCATCTATCCCGGCGAACTTCGCCCGGATACCGGGCGGAACTTTCACGATGGGGAGTCCTGCGTCAGAGGTAGACCGGTACGATAATGAAGTCCAGCATCGGGTGACGATAACCGGATTTTCTATGAGTAAATATGAAGTGACACAGAAAGAATATCAAGAAGTGATGGGGACGAATCCGAGTTATCTTAAAGGCGATAGCCTGCCGGTGGAGAACGTGAGTTGGTATGATGCGATAGAGTACTGCAATGCGAGGAGCCGGAAAGAAAGGCTAACGCCTGTGTACACGATAGATAAAAGCCGGAAAGATCCGAATAACTCAAATGACTATGATGACTTGAAGTGGGTAGTAACATGGAATCGGAGTGCGAATGGGTATCGGCTGCCGACCGAGGCAGAGTGGGAGTATGCATGCCGGGCGGGAACGACAACACCGTTTAGTACCGGAACTAATATAACGACCAATCAAGCGAATTATGATGGGAATTATCCGTATAATGGAAATGCGAAGGGTAGCTACCGGCGACAGACGTGGGCAGTGGGTAGTGGTACAGCGAATTCGTGGGGTTTGTATGATATGCATGGGAATGTATACGAGTGGTGCTGGGATTGGCATGGTAACTATAGTACTGCTTCTCAGACTGATCCTACTGGTGCCGCTTCTGGAACGTACCGCGTGTTACGCGGCGGGAGCTGGATCTATTACGCCCGGCTCCTGCGTTCCGCAAGCCGGAACCGCAACACCCCTACGGACCGTGACAGTAACAACGGCTTCCGGGTCGTGCTTCCCTGAGTTCTGCACCTGTCATTTCGACAGGCTCAATGACCGGTTCGGCAGGCTCAATGACCGGTTCGACAGGCTCAATGACCGGGAATGAGTCCCCGAAGTCTGGTGCAAGGCGTTAAGCCGCAGCACAGACGAAGGGGACAGAGCTCGATCTGATCCCGGAATCTTTTTAAAAAAAGCAATCTTTCCGGTATACTGTTGATAGAAAAATGACAGCCTTGAGTACGAACTTGCACGCCCGGCTCAAGAGCTGCCATGATAGTATAATACGTGTATCTTATACGCATATTAAAGCCCCGGCTGGTGATCAGAGTGGGAAGTTGAATGGGACGGCTATCCAAGTGTAAAAAGTGTGCTGTAGTTGGAGTCGGGAATATCAGCCGCAGCAAGAATGAGTTTATCATGCTGTTAAATAACGACAGCCGGCTTCCAACAGATACTGACATCGAAGAATTCTATAAATTCTATGAATTTGTTGTAAATTCTGTTAAAACCGGTTTATCATCATTAAATAAGGAAAAGATACTTACCTCGTGGGGAAAAAAATTTTTAGGGAATAGCTTGAAATATCAGCTACTAGCGCATGAGTATAACTGGAAATTTCAGTTCAAAATGTGGAGAAACCCGGAGAAAGAGAAACGAGAAGTAGAAACCTTCTCTCATTTCACAACGATAAGAAGTTTTGAGGATTCAGTAGCAACTATTCTTAAAAGGAAAAAAGAGCTGGAGGAAAGGGAGGAAAGACATGGCTGATTCTAATAAAAAAAATCTCAAGAAGAAATAGAGAAGCTTCTCATGAAGTGAAGTGGCTTTTATGACCTTAACCTCTAGAGCTTGGCATATTTTATGATGTCATATAATTTATTGTAATATAATAAAGTGGTGAATCGGAAAACGCCGGTGTGGAGAGCCGGCGGCCGGTAGTGTGTCAGTCGATTCCAGTGTTTAATCTTTCTTTTAATGCCGATTCAAGCAGACGGGAAAAATTAACTCCTTCTTTTTCAGCGATAGATTTAATCCAGTACGGCAAAGTGACCGTAATTTTCACTCGTCTATTTTCTATTTCTTCCTTAAATAAATCAGGATATATTGACACCGGTACAACTAAATCCCCTTTATCAAGCTCCGGTAGAGCATCGTGTCGTTCCGGTGGCGATTCGCCGGCCTTTTCAAGGCCGTAGATATGCAGTCCAAGAGCTTCTTGCGCCATCTTTAGTGCATGGTCAAAATTGTCACCGCAACTGATACAGCCGGGTACATCAGGGAAAAAAATACTGATACCGGGTTGTTCATCAGTTTCAAAAATTGCAAGATAGGTTAATTTTCTCATATTTGCTCCGCTATTTTAATCCGGCTTGTTTTAGTATGTTATTTAAAGTTTTGATTTTAATATCGCCTGGGTGGACAGGAACAGTGACTTTTCCATTTTTTGTGGCATGAATGAAGTTGGATGTGCGAGCCTTCCTGATTTACTGTAAACCAGCCGTCTTTGTGCAATACCTTTAAAACTTCTCTAGCCGTCATGATAGTATAATACGTGTATTTTATACGCATATCAAGCTCATGCGGCGTAAAGCCCCGGCTGGTGATCGGGGCGGGGTTGGGAAAAGTGATATTCTTGAACAATTTAGGAAGAAATCCCCTGATATTAAAAGAGAGTTTTATTGACCAAAATTGGGGGCAGTTTTTAATATATTATTTTTCCACACATATAAAATACACCTGAAATAATTCCATTTTTTTCTAGTTTGTTATTTATTAAATCAGGATCAACTACTACATCAATTATCCCGCCATAGGTTTCAACTTTTATCCAAAAATATTTTTTTCCAGTAAGTTCATTTTTATATTTTTTATGGTCTACTATAATTCCTGTAAATATTGCCTCTGGTATTATATCAAATGATTCATTATCATTGGGAGGAAATGTCCCAGACGGGATAAATGATTTTGATGCATAATGATGTTCACCATATTTATTTTTTTGATATTGATTATAATTTTCTTCATTTGGATATATTTCTAACTTGTAAGCAAAGGCACACAGCTTTATATTTATTATACAAGGCAAATCAATATTTTCCACGCTGGAAATATTTACACAATCAAATGCCAATGGATAATCACCCATTTCCGGATCATTATCTTGAGGATTGACCCAAGCGTAAAATAGACTTTCAAAATCATTGTATTCTTCATTGTCAATTTTATTTATTATTCCTACTGAAAAACAGCTTTCTCCATGATAAAATGGATTAACACCTACTATTTCATCCGATTTATTAAATTGAATCCATAGTTCAGCACCTGTTTCTGACAACCATTTTGAATAATAACCATATCTACAAACTATCTTTTCACCTGTTTTTGAGGCTTTGTCCAATAATTTCATCATATCTTTATTTGTCCTTATTGGCATACCGATACTTGAAAAATGACTTGCCATAATTTCATCCTTATTTTATTCTACTGTTTTTTTTAGAATTTTGTCAATAGTTTTAAACAAATTTCTGTCCAATGGCGCATATCAGGCTATAGGCGTAAATTTTTTTAACAAATGTTGTATCCATCTAATCGTGGATAAAAAAAGCCGGTTTATTATCATTACGATATGAGAAGAAATTTATTCAATCTTGAACTTAGCTACCTCTCTTACAAGGAGGTTGATATTATCTCTATTGTTGTTACTGATTTCATTGACTTGATTTATGGCGACATTGATCTGGTCCGCACCGCTTGCCATCTCGTTCATACCCTGGGTGATTTCCTGTGTGGCCATCTCAAGATTCTTAGTCTCATTCATAACCTGTCTAGAACCCTCAAGCATCTCCTCGGAACCACTCTTCACCATCTGGGTCAGTCTGTTGAGCTGGCTTACGGCTTCAAGTATTTGCTTAGAGCCTGCGTTCTGTTCCTCCATTGCATTGCGGATATTTTCTTCCTGATCAGAGACCTTCTTTACACCGCCGTCAATAGCCTCGAACTTACCTAGCACTGCATCGGTTGATTCGGAAATCTTCTCAATGGATTCCTTGATTTTTTTCAAGACCGAGCTGATGGTCTGAGATTGCTCACTTGAAGACTCGGCGAGTTTTCGGATTTCGTCAGCTACAACTGCAAACCCTTTGCCTGCCTCACCTGCATGGGCAGCTTCAATCGCGGCATTCATCGAAAGAAGATTCGTCTGGCTGGCGATATTTTCCATCACCTCATTGATTTCAAAGAGTCCGGCGGACTCACGGGAGATTTCCCGTATGTTGGTTGCCACTTCCTGCAAGCCTGAGCGCCCCACTTCTGAAGCGCTTGTAAGCTGGTGAACGTTATCGGTATTTTTTGTCAAGGTCTGGGCAACGCTTTGAATATTAGCAAGCATTTCCTCTATTGAAGAGGAACACTGGGCAACACTTTCCGTCTGATTATCAATATGCCCGCTTAACTTGTGAATACTCCCCGTGATTTGTTCCATCATGGTGTTAGACTCTGTTATTGAAGCGCTCTGATTCAGTATTCTACTTTTGATGCTCTGGATATTTGCGGTGATTTCGCTGATTGCTGATGCTGTCTCAGTCATGTTTGATGCAAGGTCATTCCCAATACCAGATAGTGTAGTGGATTGCTGTTTCACATTTCTAACCAGAGCCATAATTTTCTGTGTGGTTGCGTTGAAATACCGAGCTAAATCCCCAATGGTATCCTTGGTATGAACATCCACCTTTTTAGTCAGGTCGCCCTCCCCTTCGGAAATATCCTTCAATGTGTTCGCTACTGTGGCAATGGGACTCACAATACTCATTGCTATAAAGTAGGTAACAACCACAATTATAATGACGACGATAAGTGCCAAAATTATGGTAAATGTAGTGAGGGTGTTTACCGCAGCTAGGACAGTTTCTGCTTGTACCCAAATTAAGATGGTCATGTAGGTTGTGCTTTCTTCACCGATGGCAAAGGGATACGTGGCATAGTAACGCCCCTCATACTCCCATATCGCCGGCTGTCCGTCCCGTAACGATTTTTCTACAATGTCAACACCGGCTTGCCCAATCATCTTTATTGAAGTAGTTCTGATAGATTGACCGATTTGACCCGGTTCGTAATGAGCTATTATGCTGCCATCATTGGCGTACACAAGGCTCCGTCCGGTACCGTAGGGTCTTAAGCTATCGACAGCTTTCTGAAAATAATTAAGTTCCATAGTAGCGCCAACTATACCAACGAGCGCCTTAGTACTATCAATAATAACAGGAGTAATCAATTCCATGAACAGAGTATCCCTGGACCCATCCTTAAACCGAGGCACACTGGTAGAAACAGTCCGTGGGAGATTTGAGGATAGAGATGATGCATTCGGATATGCCTGCTTTACCAAGCTGTTACTCTGCCGTACATACATGGTCATGTATTCTCCGGTATTGTCAGTCGCTTCAGTCCCGGCATATTCTTCGGCAAAATCATCAATGATGCCCGGTCTCCAAACCGTATATATCCGTTGCATACTTGGCAGCGAATAGGCTACCGCATACAAATTAAAATCAAAGGTATCCCGCCGATCTTCAACATTGATATCCATATAGTTGTTCATTATGTATGAAAGAGCCGACAGTTGGTCCATGTATGTTCCATAGTGTCTCTGAAAATCCACTGCATGTACTCTGGCTTCATTTTCCAAGTTTTTCAGAGCCGCCTCTGTTTGCAAGGTACTCGCCCGGGC
>BOBG01000107.1 GCA_026002265.1 Spirochaetia bacterium | reverse complement strand
TCTCGTCCAGATGTTTGTACCATATCTTCTTTGTAATCAAAATCAGCAGGCAAAGATTTTTTAGAACTTTCTATCATTGTCAAAAGTCTCTGAAATGCTGCTTGTTTTTTAGACAGGTCTTTTTCTTCATCTAAAACACTTGTTGATACTTGAAGCGAAAGTCCATCTTTATTTTGTATGTCTTTAGCGATCGTTACAATTACTGGAGATGAAAATAAACCACGATATTGTTTTGGTATTATGATTACATCATTTTCTATAATTGACTGAAACACAACTGATTCCATTTAAACCTTCTTTAATTTTTGATAAAATACTATACAAATACTATGGCACACAGGTCTAAAAGTGTCAAGTCTTCATTGACTAATAAGATAATTTATTAGTCAATGAAGAGAACGCAACTTGACAAAGAATACAAAAAGTATGACAATATGAGTATGCCTATAGATGGGATGGAATGGGATAGCGAAAAAGCACAGCTAAACTTGTTGAAGCATTTGGAGGGTTTCGTGCTCGGGTTTGTCTGATTTACCCATATCTGCATACAGAAGTAACTGTTTACCAGTTTGTCAAAAACTGCTAAGTATGATACAGTAAGCCTTATAAAAAGGCAAACAATGGCAGGGTTTGTCCACAAAAAAAGTGAGTGGTGTTCTGAAGTTCCCCCGCAATAAAAGACAGGGAAGAGAGGCTGTGATACAAAAAAGAGAGGTTATCATGGTTAAAAACAAGGCAGTGCTTACTTCTCCGTCATTTCCTTAATCTGCTTTTCGTAGAACTTCCGCATTTTGGCGACCAAACGGGTGATTGTCCGCTCAATGGCCGGTTCTATGGAGCGGGTGATCTGCTTTACAAGCGCATTATCGACTGAATCAAGATATTTGACCACTTCCTCTGACAAAGCCGGTTTTAGGGGTTCTTCATTCGGTTTGAAAAGCTCGAATATCTCTATTTTCAGTGTTTTTGCTATGAGCGCAAGCGTTTTCGGGGAGACCCACTTCTTGCCGGTTTCAATATCGCTGAGAAAAGTAGTCGAAATATCAAGCTCTAGGGCTAAATCAAGCTGAGAAAACCCAAGTCGGCTACGGTAAAACTTGATATTTTTGCTTAAAAGCTCCCGGCACTCTGTTTCTTCTCTATCCATAGTGTTTTCTCCCCTATTCCAATTCTCGATAGTGGATTTAGCGGTTGTCCTTAAATCCGCTATTAGATTATGGAGAATACTTGACAAAATCTCAAAAAGCCTATAGATTATTATAAATGGACTAAGCCAATAGCGGATTACAGATCGAGATGGGCATGGCAGGTCGGTTACAGGAGGTTCAAACTAGGGAAAGGATGTTGTAGGATGAGGCGGGAAGATTTCGACTTATGGCAAGGAGGGGCGTGTTACCCCCTGCTCTTTTGGAGCACAGGATAGGTAAGCGGAATACTGTTCTTGAACGGTTTCCATTGCTTTACTCATCATTCGGGACATATCACTGGAAAATTGAATCATTATGTCCTTGGTTCCATCGGTAGCGGTATCTACCTCTTTGAATAATTCGGAAGCAGGAACTCCTAAAGCCTGGGCTATCCGGGCAACCGTATCGGCACGGGGCCATTTGGTGCCTCTTTCAAGGTCGGATATGAAGTTGACTCTGACATTGGCTTTTTCGGCTAATTCCGCTTGTGACAACTCGTGGTGAAACCGGTAAAGTTTGATATTTCTGCCTAAAGCGTCTTTTAGGTATTGCCCTCCCATATTCCGGCCTTCCTTACCCTTTGATATTAAAGATGTCTTTATTTTGCCTCCCCTGACCAACAACGTAACGCAAGGTAGCATCTGCTTAGCGTATGACTAATAAGATTATGGCTCTGACAACTGCTTGGGTCATACTAAGCTCGGCCAGTAAGACAGGGGGAAAAGGTTCAAAAAACGGGAATTTTTACGGATTTTTGAGTGACTACGACAATGTATGACGTTTTGGGCTGGTTATAGTGGAGCTTAGATTAGAAAGAAGGATGTTTTTGGGACGATGGCTAGGACTAAGGGCGGTAATATAGCGCAAAAAGTTATGGTCAACCGCATTTTGGCGGTGGACAGCCTCATTCGGGAGGGGGGATTCCCTAATGCTGCTACGCTTGCCAAAAAACTGGAAATGACCCCAAGGACCATTCAGCGGGACATCGAGTACATGAGGGACATGTACTCCGCTCCGATTGAATATGACTATGACCATCGCGGGTACTACTATTCAGAGCCAAACTTTTTCATTAAGAGTGTCCTTTTAACCGAGGGTGAGTTTTTCTCTATTACCCTCTTTGATCAGATGTTGGAGCAATATCGGAATACGCCCCTTGAAGATGATTTACGCCGGATTTTTGCAAAAATCGCCCAGAGCCTCCCGGCTACGTTAAGCGTCCAATCGGCTTTTTTGACCAATCAGATGTCGTTTATCCCCGATGCGGCAGGTCAGGTAGACTCCAAAGTCTTCAAAGTGATTTTTACCGCACTCAAAACCAAAAGTACCATTACCTTTGATTACCAGCCGCTATCCAAAGAAACGTATATGAAGCGGACGGTGGACCCTTATCATGCCATATCCCAAAAAGGGAATTGGTATGTCATCGGATTGTGCCATGATAAGAACGAACCGCGCATGTTCACCTTTTCACGGATTCAGAATGCGGCATTAACCAAGAAGCATTTTACCATACCGCCTACTTTTAATGCTAATGATTACTTTGACAGGGAGATGGGTGTATGGGCGTCATCCCGTGAACCGGTAACGGTGGAATTGCTCTTTGACAAAACAATCAGGACATTCGCCATAGACCGTCAATGGCATAGTGGCCAAACAGTTGAACAGCGAAAGGATGGTAGTGTCTATGTGAAGTTTACTACTACGCAAATGCCGGAAGTATTACGTTGGGTATTGGGGCAAGGGCATACGGTGAAGGTGCTGGGACCGAGGGAGTTGGTGGATATGGTGAGGGATGAGGCAGGAAAAGTGAGGGGGATGTATGAGTAATTTATCCATGCCGACATTTACCGATGAGTTTTCTCTCTTAAAGTTCGCCCATAGTATTTTAACATATAACTTTCCTCAAGATGATCTAAAAAAGGCTTTCTTGTTGGTTTTATATGAAAATATGATTAGAATGGGCATTGTTTTTGATTTACATTCGGAATTTGCAGAAATAGTGTTCAACGGCAATATACCTAATCACACCTCCGATATAGATATTGATAATGCGGTCAAGCTGTTAATGAAAAAATACAAAACATCAAAAGAGTCTTTTTCTCCCCGAATAACCTATAAATATTTAATGCTACTTGCATTGGCATACATCTTGAAACTAGGGGATATACGATATGATGCACCCCGGTTTGCGAATCTTTATACCAGGCTAAAAATAAATAAAAAACAACAATTTCTGCTGGAAAATTACATAAGAATACTGGAAACCGGAAATGTCCCGGAGCTTCTTTCATTTTTTAAGGATACAGATTTATATAAATCAGCGGTAACAATTCAACCTTTGAACGTATTCATCAATAATGAATATAACTTTTACAATCTTCCCAGAAGAAATATATCCGTCTTTCAAGTTTTGAGCGTTGCGGTCGGCAACATCTCTTGCATTCTTAATCATAGAGAAGAATTGCTGAAATTGCGGTTCAATTGAGTTTTCAAAGAGTTCTTTCATCTTAATAATATGCTTTTCAGTCTTAACATCTTCGTCATACGAGTAGTAATCATCATCAAACCATGTCCATGTTTTATACCACGCTTTGTTGATATTCCCGCTTTGATGATGGACCTTTTTAGTCACCGTTTTTGTCCCGGAAAACCTTTCAAGCAAATCATCGGCATTATCAGGAATGCTAATTTGTATGAGGTTAAATGTTGCGCTCAAACCAAAGTCCTCGGTTTTTACCAGACCCGATACATACTTTTTATAGTCTTTCAGGTAATCCTGAGCCTGAACCTTTAATCTTTTTTCCAGCAGACCTGACAATTCCGAGCTTAGAATTTCATATTTCAACTGCATATTCTTTTGCGTTGAACTTATAATCGCCTTTGCCTTCTTTTTTGAAACTTCGTATTCACTTTCATTCTTCCCTGTTGAATTTTGAAAAGACCAAAGCTGCAAAGCATTCGGTTCATTCTTGTCAACTTCAAAATCTAGACCGAATTTCTCAGCCTCTTCCGTAGCTATTTTTCGTATATCGGTTTCATGCTGCTTGAAACCGGTATCCAGCTCTTTCTTGATGGAGATAATATCACCGTCAAATTTTTCTTTCAGCTTCTGTGCCTCTTTGCCGTTTTCCATTTGCTCTCGTAGCGTTTTAAGCTCCGACACAACTTTTTTGCGAGCATCTGTATTTTCAGCAAGGTCTTTTTCCGTTTTGTTTTTAAGGTCAAGGCGGTTTATGATTTTGATAAACACATCGACAGCCTTGCTAATTTTCGCAGTAAGCGCGTATTTTTCCAAATATTCATCCATCGCAAGTTCAATGGCGGGAAGGCCGGAATAAACAAGCGCCTGTGTATTCTCATCGTTATTTGCAACCGCGTCTTGTAACATTTCTTCCTGCTTCTTCCTACATGAAGGGCTCAAGGAAACAAATTCGGATAGGTGCCGCTCCTTCCGGTCAATAAAACGTTTTTTCTTTCCGAGAAAATCTTGTTCGTCCTCGGTTAAAGATCGCCCTGCCTGGCTCATGCGTATTACCTTGGCAAGCTGTGCCGACACAGGGAAAATTCTCGCTCCGGTTATGCCGAACTGCCTTTCAAGGTATTGCTTTGAAGCAGCAACCGTTTTTTCTACATATTCATTTTTACCGGGATCAAGCTGGTCCGCTTTATTGAGCACAAACAAAAAACGGTCCGCCCCCTGCTTCCCACTCCCCTCCATTGCCTTGGCAATCTTTTCCAGCAATGATTTATCATCGGTTATTTCGAGCTGCGTGGCATTAAGGATATACATTATCATAGGCTTGTAATCAGCCTTAATTAGCTCGTCTATATGTTTGGCATGATCAATCGTCCGTGAATTATTGGGTCCGGGCGTGTCAGAAAGTAAAAGTCGCATTTCCCGTGAGTTTATTCCGGGTATATTTCCCTTAATTTCAATCTTGTCTATCTCACCTGAATTGTTTAATTTTTCAAGTTCTTCCAGTGTCGCAGGTTTTTCCTCTGAGACGAGAGTATAACCGCCGTTCTCGTCTTTTTTTAGCCCTCTTGCGGTCCAGCCCTTTGCGTCGTGCACATCGTGTATCTGGGCGATTTTAGCGGTTGTCGCTTCGTTCCGTGCCGGTAGAATTTCCTGACCTAAAATAGCGTTAATAAGAGTTGACTTTCCACTGCTCATGGTCGCTATGACACTTATTTCAAATTCAGAACTAAGCGCCTGTTCAAAACGCGGCTTTAAATTTTGGTCGGCCAGTTCCTCGTATGGGCTTTCTTTTTGCATTTTTTCAAAAATCGCCCTTAAATAACCAAGGCGGGTACTTAACGTTTTTGATTCAGGGTTAAGATGATTAAGGGTTATTTCTATCCCCGGATTATTCTTTTTGAACACCTCTTTTGCGTGTTCAAGATCCTCAAAATCACCGGGGGTTCCGTAGAAAAAAACGGTACATTCCGATCCTTCCCCCCAGTTATGCATTTCTTTTAAGTCCGGGAAAAAATCGTAGAGCCAGTCCTGCAAACGGCTGTTTTCTCCGGTTCCCATGCATTTGGGAATAGGTTTGTCTTTTCCCTTATATTGATAGCTTGCTTTTGCCTCGAAAGGATTGTACTTTAGGATTATTTCGGTCATTTAGGCTGCCTCCGTTTGGGTATTCAATAAATTTTCAATAACCGGAATTCCGGTTTTAAACAACGCCTGGGTGATTTGCTCTCTTTCGTATTTCTTCCCTTCTACCGTGATTTCATTCTTGCCGCTTGCCTTATATTCGTTGTTCCGGTGAATTTCATCGGGCACACTCGCGGCAAGCCGACTAAAATCATTTTCAGGACGGGAAAAAAACCGGAGATAATGGACAAAATCATCTATTTCATTTTCAGTAAAATTGATTCGTTCATGCAGTGCCATTTTAAACAACCGCGCGGCCCGGGAAGAAACCGGAATAATAGCGGGGGAACTGAAACCTTTTTCTGTAAAAGCGGCAAGGGTATCCGCAATGGTTTCGTTTAGGCTTTCTTTCTTAGCATCATAACTGTCCGCTTTGTTAAGGACAAATAAAATCCGGGCTTTGATACTTTCATTGGCAATTTTTAGATCTTCCAGAGCTTCGGAAGAATCCGTTGTAAACATCTGTGTCGCATCGAGCAGGCAGATAATAACTTCAGGTTTCGAATTAATAAGATGATCAATGGTTATTTTTTTGTGTTCCGCATTTCCCGAATAGTTTATACCCGGCGTATCATGGATAATGGTAACAGTTTTTTCACTGCTGATTCTGTCAAGATTACCTTCAAGAATAATCCTGGAAACCTCGTGGTCATTATTCCATTCTTCCATTTTCTTTTGGTCAACGTTTCCGCAGAAAACAGGTTTACCCTTCATGGACGCATAACCAAGGCAATAATCAATATAGCCAGTATTCGCGATGGAGGCGATTTTCGCAGTACACGCTTCATTTTTTGAAGGCAGATAGTCATGCCCCAGTAGAGAGTTTATGAATGTTGACTTGCCGGCGCTCATGGTTGAAAAGACGGATATATTTCT
>BOBG01000106.1 GCA_026002265.1 Spirochaetia bacterium | reverse complement strand
CCAACCGGTTGGCGGAACGTTTTAAGGTGCCGGCGCTCGTGGTATCCTTTGCCGGGGAAGTGGCTGTCGGCTCATTCCGCTCCGCGCAGGATTTTGATCTCCGGCCCTTATTGCAGCAATGTGCTGACCTTTTTATTGATTGGGGCGGGCATAATTTTGCGGCCGGTTTTAGCATGGAACGCTCTTTATGGGATACATTTAGCACCCGGCTCAAGCAGATCGCATACACGACTGAATTCAAAGATAAAGGCGAAGAATATATAAAAATTGATGCAGAATTACCCCAAAAATATCTCACGCCGGATATTTTCAAAATTATTGATCTCTTTGAGCCTTATGGTGAAGGAAATGATCCAATCCAATTTTTGGTACGGGATTTAGTCGTACAAACGATTAATTTCATGGGAAAAGCCGAGGCGAAGCACGTTAAATTAACCCTAAAAGCCGGAGATTTTACATGGCCCGCCCTGTATTGGAATGCAGCATCAAAAGTTCCGGGTGAATTCACTAAAGGCGATCTCGTTGATATCGTTGGAACTTTTTCCCGGGATTGGTTCCGGGGATCAGAAACAAAGCAGATAATTATCACTGACATCCACCGTGTTCCATTAAGTTAGAAATTAACTGCCGATTTTATATGGCTCAGGTTTTCCAATCCCAGCCGGAGGTCTGACCCCCATTTTCGTGTACTGCTGCGTCCTCTGCGGTTGAAAAGGATGCTGGCGAAATCCCAGCCGGAGGTCTGACCCCCGTTTTCGTGTATCACTGCATCCTCTGCGGTTGAAAATGATTCTGGCGAAATCCCAGCCGGAGGTCTGACCCCCCGTTTTCGTGTATCACTGCATCCTCTGCGGTTGAAAATGATTCTGGCGAAATTACCAGCCGGAGGTCTGACCCTCGTTTTCGTGTACTGCTGCGTCCTCTGCGGTTGAAAAGGATGCTAGCAAAATTTCAGCCGGAGGTCTGACCCCGTTTTTTGTACCGCTGCGTCCTTTGTGGTTGGAAAGGATTCAAGCAAAATTTCAGCCGGAGGTCTGACCCCGTTTTTTGTACCGCTGCGTCCTCTGCGGTTGGAAAGGATTCCGGCAAAATTCCAGCCGGAGGTCTGACCCTGTCTTTTGTACCCCTGCGTCCTCTGCGATTAGAAAGGATTCCGGCAAAATCCTAGCCGGAGGTCTGACCCCATTTTCGTGTATCACTGCATCCTCTGCGGTTAAAAATTTCCTTTACTGCCTCTGCGGTTGAAAAGGATTCTGGCAAAATTTCAGCCGGAGGTCTGACCCCGTTTTTTGTACCGTTGTGTCCTCAGTGGTTAGAAAGATTCTGGCAAAAATCCAGCCGGAGGTCTGACCCCGTTTTCGTGTACCGCTGCGTCTTTTGTGGTAATACAATCACCTTTACTGCCAGAGTGGTTGGAAAGGATTCCGGCAAAATCCTAGCCGGAGGTCTGACCCCATTTTCGTGTATCACTGCGTCCTCTGCGGTTGGAAAGGATTCTGGCGAAATTACCAGCCGGAGGTCTGACCCCGTTTTCCGTGTATCACTGTGTCCTCTGCGGTTGAAAAGGATGCTGGCAAAATCCCAGCCGGAGGTCTGACCCCGTTCTCCGTGTACCACACTGCGTCCTCTGCGATTTGGAAAAGATTCTGGTGAAAATCCCAGCCGGAGGTCTGACCCCGTTTTCGTGTACCGCTGCGTCCTCTGCGGTTGAAAAGGATTCCGGCAAAATTTCAGCCGGAGGTCTGACCCCGTTTTCGTGTACCCCTGCGTCCTCAGTAGTTAAAAATTTCCTTTACTGCCTCTGTGGTTAAAAACCTTGACATTTTTTGAAAATGTGTTATAGCTTTATTATAGGTGGTGTAAAACCCAATGCTTCAGCTTTGGGATATAAGCCGCAACGAAAATAGTTGTAACAACTGTTGACAATAGTTCTCGTTATTTGTATACTTTAGTATGAAAGTCAATAAACAAGGCTTTGTGTTTAATCTGTACAGCAGGGTTGCAAACCTGCTAACATACTGCTGCAACAGCAGGAATTAACGCCTATGGACAGGAAAGCGCTGGCTCGTAGAGGAACGAGTGAAAGATCCTGAAAAGTCCGCAGAAGCGGCAGGAAGTAGGAAAAGTTGCCTCGAATAATCGAGACAAACCCAAGCCTTTAGTCTTGGGTAGCTGACATTGTATTGTTGATTCTCAAAATTTTTTGAGAAATATCATGCCAAGGAGTTTTTTATGAAGAAATTTTTTGCCCTATTTGTAATAGGTTCTGTACTTTCTGCTGCGGTTTTCGCACAGAGTACCGGCTCAGGACAGAGAGCGCCGGGAACGGGAACCACAGCCCGCCCCGCAACTACCACAACGCCCCGACCTGCAACCGGAACCACCACAACAGCTCGACCTGCAACCGGAACCACCACAACAGCTCGGCCCGCAGCGACCACAGCCGCTCCGGCACCAGTAGCGCCGCCGCCACCTCCGTTTACCTTTACATGGAGCGCAAACGCTGAAGCGACATGGATTCCGGTAGTTGGTATCCCTACTCAAAATAATAACACTCCCCCAGACGATTACGAAACCAATTTGGGGTATGCAGGATTTAAGAAGGGGAGGGTGAGAGTCCAATTCAACGTGGAAAATGCCGCGGGAACCTTCGGCGCACAGACAAGAATTGCAGCCATATATGCTCCCCAAAGCGGTGGCACCCTCAACCCCATCATCTCTCCTGATGATGTCATTAATGCTGGTGGTGTTACCTTTGATAATACATGGGCATGGTGGAAGCCGATCAAACAATTCAACATAGTACTCGGTAAGCTCGATCATGGGTATGCCGGAATGTGGGGTACCGATGCCGAGAGCGTACTGCTTTCAACTGGTTATGGTGGTGATGGCGCTAGTATTTTTACGGGATTCGGTAGAACCGGCGCGTTAATCGAAATAAGCCCCATTGATATGCTTACCATTGGTGTCCACCTTGGTGGTGATACAGCTTTTTGGACTGGCGATAACACGGGTACTGTTGCTCCGCTCCATGCTGCATTGAAATTCGCACTCCCGGATTTGTTTAATGTACGCGTTGGTTTTGTCGGAACTCCGGATCGTATCGATATTACCACCCCGACTACTGTTGGTGACTGGAACGGCTTCGTCTCCAGCTCAACCCGGTTGGAAGCTGCCTTTGCCCTAACCGCAGTTCCCGGTTTGACGGTCGAGGTTGGCGGAAAGTACGTTATTGTAACCCCTAAAGATGGTGCTGCCGGTAGTGCCGGTGGTACTGCTTTTGATAATATTACCCTTCCTATTGAAGTAGCTGCCGGAATTGATTTTAAAGCAGCCGGTTTCGCGTTAAGAGCTCATGTTAATACCTTCTTGGGTGGAAAATTAAATAGTAATGACGATTTAGCACTTCGGCTCGGTGCTGCACTGAACGCTGAGTACGATCTTGGGATCCTCAAGGCTGGTGCGCTGTTTGGACTCCAGTATACCGGAGAGCAGAAAGTAGGTACAGCAACCTTAGACGCTAAAACCTTGTGGAGTGCTACCCCTTATGTTGGTAAGAACTTCGCCGGCGGAAGCGTGTACGCAGGATTCCAATTTGCAATTGTTGAAGAAGATAAGCTTCCAACACCTAGTACTGATAAGGTGAATAACTTCCAATTCTCCGTTCCGATTGGATTGACCTATTCATTCTAATTGTTAAAGTATTTCAGGCCCCCGAAAGGGGGCTTTTTTTTGTCGTTGCGTTTCGGCTGGCTCACTAACCCTCTTATTTTTCCAATGGTGGGAAAGGAGACGGGCTTTTTTTTTCAGGAGGAATCATGAGAGAACCGCAGATGGGACTGACTTTTGAGCAGGTGTGGGCAATGTTTCAAGAAACAGACCGGAAAATGCAAGAAACAGACCGGAAAATGCAGGAGACAGACCGGAAAATACAAGAGTCTAACGAAAAAATGGACCGGATGTTCGAAGAAACGAACCGGGTGGTCAAGGCAGTGAGCCGGGACATCGGAAAGTTGGGGAATAGGTTTGGGGATTTGGTCGAGCATTTAGTGTCGCCCGGTATAAAAAATAAGTTTAATGATCTCGGTTACCGGTTCACCAAATCGGCTCCTACAGTCGTGTACGATGATTCGACCAGAAAAACGCTTGCAGAAGTCGATCTTCTGCTTGAGAATGGGGACTATGTACTGGCTGTGGAGGTGAAGTCTCAGCCGACAATTGACGACGTAAAGGATCACATCAAGCGCATGGAAACGTTGCGTGGCTATGCAGATGAGCATCATGACAAGCAGATCTATCTGGGGGCAGTTGCTGGTGCTGTTTTCAGTGATTCGGTAAAAAATTTCTCATTAAAAACCGGCTTTTTTGTGATAGAGCAGAGTGGAGATACGATGCAGATTCTGACTGCGCCTGAACCGTGGCAACCAAAGGCGTGGTAATCCGGAAATGCAACCGGAACATAGCACGAATGGTGAGAATGGGGCAGACTTTTTTCAGATTAAATTCCAGCCGGAGGTCTGACCCCGTTTTCAGTTTCAGCAAACCGGCAAAACCACCGGTTTTTGAAGACTCTCATGTCATCCGGAAAAATTTAAACTGACGCATAGTCAGGAGCAGCCGGCACAAGTGCTGTAGACGATTCTTCCGGATCTGTAACAAAGCAATTTTTTTCAAATTCCTGCATTTCGGTTTCGCTTACTGCACCTATGCTCTGTCCGGCTTTCATCATTTCATGACACACCATTGCGATTTCATCACGATATTTTTTCATAACAATCCCTCCTAAATTTCACAAAACCAATTTGTCTTCACCAATTCATCAAGCTGTTTGTCAGTATACGCAAAAGTGGTTTTTGCCACCGTTTTAAAATCCTGCAACTGCTTCTGGTTAATATTATCACGGTCCGATTTTGCAAAACCGTAGACAAAAAACGACCGGAACCCACTCTTGAAAAACACGATTATCCGGTAGCCGCCCGATTTTCCGGCTCCCGGTCTGGCGATTCGGACTTTGTACACTCCACCGCCAAGATCAGACACTGACTGCCCGGAATCGATTTGTTGAATCACAGCTTTTAATTCAGAGTCGCTTATAGATTCAGTTTCAGCAAACCGGCAAAACCACCGGTTTTTGAAGACTCTCATATTATCCGGAAAAATTTAAACTGACGCATAGTCAGGAGCAGCCGGCACAAGTGCTGTGGACGATTCTTCCGGATCTGTAATGAGACAATCTGCATCAAATTCCTGCATTTCGGCATCACTGATCACGCCTGCCCGGTATAAATCTTCCGCAGTTTGATGGCAAACCATCAATAACTCGCTCTCATAGCGCTTTTTCATATTTTCCTCCTAGATCTCAATCAGTTTTCTATTTTTCAATTCCTCTTTAATTTGATCATCATTAAGCAAAAATAACCCTCTCGCTGTTCTTTTCAATATCTGTAATTCTTTCTGGTTAATATTATCACGGTCCGATTTTGCAAAAGCATAGTAAAAGAATGACCGTTCCCCACTCTTGAAAAACACGATTATCCGGTAGCCGCCCGATTTTCCGGCTCCCGGCCTGGCAAGCCGGAAAGAAAGCGAAAAATTCCACCAGAATTTTTACAATAACCACCCTCGTGTACCACTGCGTCCTCTGCGGTTAAAAATTTCCTTTACTGCCTCTACGGTTGAAAAGGATTCCGGCAAAATTTCAGCCGGAGGTCTGACCCCCGTTTTCGTGTATTGCTGCGTCCTCAGTGGTAATACAATTTCCTTTAGTGCCAGAGTGGTTGGAAAGGATGCTGGCAAAATTCCAGCCGGAGGTCTGACCCCCGTTTTCGTGTACCGCTGCGTCCTCAGTGGTAATACAATTTCCTTTAGTGCCAGAGTGGTTGGAAAGGATGCTGGCAAAATTCCAGCCGGAGGTCTGACCCCATTTTCCGTACCGCTGCGTCCTCAGTGGTAATACAATTTCCTTTAGTGCCAGAGTGGTTTGGAAAAGCTGCTGGCAAAATTCCAGCCGGAGGTCTGACCCCGTTTTCGTGTATTGCTGCGTCCTCTGCGGTTGGAAATTTCCTTTAGTGCCAGAGTGGTTGGAAAGGATGCTGGCAAAATTCCAGCCGGAGGTCTGACCCCCGTTTTCGTGTACCGCTGCGTCCTCAGTGGTAATACAATTTCCTTTAGTGCCAGAGTGGTTTGGAAAAGCTGCTGGCAAAAATCCAGCCGGAGGTCTGACCCCATTTTCCGTACCGCTGCGTCCTCAGTGGTAATACAATTTCCTTTAGTGCCAGAGTGGTTTGGAAAAGCTGCTGGCAAAATTCCAGCCGGAGGTCTGACCCCGTTTTCGTGTATTGCTGCGTCCTCTGCGGTTGGAAATTTCCTTTAGTGCCAGAGTGGTTGGAAAGGATGCTGGCAAAATTCCAGCCGGAGGTCTGACCCCATTTTCAGTTTCGGTAAACCGGCAAAACCACCGGTTCTTGAAGACTCTCATGTTATCCGGAAAAATTTAAACTGACGCATAGTCAGGAGCAGCCGGCACAAGTGCTGTGGACGATTCTTCCGGATCTGTAAAGAGACAATCTGCATCAAATTCCTGCATTTCGGCATCACTGATCACGCCTGCCCGGTGCCAATCTTCTGCCATCTCATGGCAAACCATCAATAACTCGCTTCCATAGCGCTTTTTCATATTTTCCTCCTAGATTTCAATTAATCTTCTATTTTCCAATTCCTCTTTAATATCATTATTGTCGAACAAAAATAAGCGTTTGGCTGTTTTTTTCAAAGCTCGCAATTCTTTC
>BOBG01000105.1 GCA_026002265.1 Spirochaetia bacterium | reverse complement strand
CCGTACAATGAACCTGTGCGTGCCGAAACCTGGGAAATAACTTTTTTCCGGGCCTTGAAGCACCTTCCATCATTAGAACCGGCCGCGATTTGTATTTCCGGAAATGGTCCGACTCTTGTCCCGGTGAATGCTCATAACGAATCCGGTTCTCCTCTTTTTTGGTACGGTAACCGGACTCCTACAAGAGGCTCCTCGTTTTTTTTAGCCCATATTGCCTACTTTCGTGACAATGAACCGGATTCCTACAAAAGTACCCGGTTTTTTTTGTCCGCGCAGGAATGGCTTGCATGGCGGCTCGGTGCGGAGCCGGTCAGTGTACTTCCCGCTGAATCCTACCGGAATTTTTATTGGGACGCTGAACAATGCGATTCTGCCGGCATTGATCCGGAAAAATTGCCTCCTTTTGTTTCGATGGGTACGATAATTGGAAAATGGGATGGCGTGCCGATTGCGGCTGGGAATCCGGATTTTGTGGCCGCGATCATTGGAACCGGAACGACTGAGCCGGGGATTGTGTGCGACCGGGCCGGCACTTCGGAAGGTATCAACCTTTGTATTCACGATCCGGTGCCGGTTAAGGGGCTTCGTTTGATGCCGAGTCCGGTTGATGGACTGTGGAATCTCGGCGGAGTGCTTCCGGAATCGGGGAGTCTCTTTGAATCGTACCGGAAGAATACCGGGCAGCAGAACCGGAGTTATGAAGAAACGCTCCGGGAAATTATGGAAGATCACACAGAAAACGCGTATCAGGGCCGGGCTGTTTTGGAGAAAATCGCCGCTCAGGTGCGCGGGGTCATGGAACAATTTCAACGGGCCGGTTTTAGGATTCAGGAGATGCGGATTTCCGGCGGCCAGGCAAAGAGTCCGGTGTGGAATCAGCTCAAGTCAACGCTCACCAACTGCACGATTCTCGTGCCGGAAGTCTGTGACGGTGAACTGGCCGGCGACGCAGTAGTGGCCGCGCTTGCCCTTGGAATATTCCCGGATCTTGATTCTGCGGTCAAGCACATGATCCGGATAGAAAAACTCTATAGGCCCCAACAGGGGCGGCTGCTCTAAAAGCGTAGCCGGTTTTACGTTTTTCTCTGGCTGAAAAAAAAACAGATAGAGGTCTGACCCCGAATATCTCTTTTACTGGAAAAGAAATACAGAGGTCTGTCCCCAAATTCGGAGGAAAAAATGGCATGGCTTAATGGTGGAGAAAAATTCGGACAGTGGACTTTTGATCATTGGTACGATAATGAAATACCCGGATCCGGTGATGAAAGTGAAGATAAAACCGGCTCCGATCATCAAACTGATGAATTCGGAACCGATTCTATTAATCTAGCAGCGGGTTATAAGCCGGAAAACTAAAATCATAAAAATCGTCTTCTACCTCTGCCGGTGCGGAAATGCCGGTGAGAATGGCCGGAAGCGTTGGCATGGTGAGACCATACACCAGAGAATCACTTTCAAGAGCGAGGGCATCCGTACGCATAGGCTGAATCCGGCTCTCGGCGATGAGTGCCGGGCTGGCTGAATGAATGGTACAATACTGTTGAGGTTGAGTGCCTTCAAGGAAAGGCATTGTCACTTCGCCCTGATTGCAAGCCGAGGTTTTAAGGAGTCCGGATTTAGCACACACCGTGACATCAATGATACCGGAAGTCGGGCGCACAAAATCCCGGAAGGGAAGGTTTTGGTGAATTTCCCGGATCAAGTCGCCCCACACAGGCCCCGACAGAGCTGCACCGGAAAGATGCGTGCCGAGGGTATTTCCCGGTTTATCAAAACCAAACCACACTGCAATCGTATAATATGCTGTGTAGCCGACTGCCCATGCGTCCGCCCAATCTTGAGTCGTACCGGTTTTCCCGGCCGCGGGCATCCTGAACTTCTTTCCGTCCGCATCGGAAAAAACCAGTTTTGATCCGTAGCCGGAACCGCTCGCCAGTGTACCGATGTCAATGGTTTTTTTCAGGAGATTGGTCATAATGTAGGCGTTTTGCGGACTTATAACCTGTTGCTGTGAGCCGTTCCGGAGCTTTTCTTCCCGGATATCCCGTTCAAGATCGAGTACAACCCGGCCGGTGCGATCTTCCACGGACCGGATCGCAAAGGGAGTCACTTCCCGGCCCTGATTCGCAAAAATCGCAAATGCCCGGGCCATCTGCAACGGAGAAACCGAAGAGATTCCCAAGCCCAATGGGTAGACCCGCGGGAAAGTTTTCCGGATAGCCGCCGGATCCGTGATGCCGAGGAGTGCGGCCGACCGGTTAATGGCTGCGTCAAAGCCAATCGTGTCCAGAATTTGCAGAGCGGGAATGTTCAGCGAAGTCGCCAGGGCTTCGTAGAGAAGCAGAGGACCCTTCCACCCGCCGCTGTAATTTATTGGAAGATAAGGTTTTCCATCTTCAGTATGAAAGACAATCGGTACATCGTAGAGCAGAGTAGTCGCAGTAAAAAGCCGGGAATCAATGGCCGCAGAATAGTACAGCGGTTTGAACGCGGAACCGGGCATAATTTTCGCCTGAGTTGCCCGGATCAACTGATTCGTTGAATCAAATTTTGACCCCCCGATAATTGCAGTTATCCGGCCAGTGTCATTTTCAATGCAGATTAACGCGCCTTCGACAATATTCTGTTGAGCAATCTTTGCCATATCATTAAATGCCGTACCGGTAATGATTTTAAGTTCCGGGATTCCAAATATCGCCGCTGCCATATCAACAGCCGGATTCAGAGTCTTGATGTACCGGTTCACCGCACGCTGTTCAGTGGGATTGCGGGCAGTCGTCTCGTTGAGACCATTCATATCAAAACAGAGCGAAAGGAGATTGATAATGGGAATGATTTGATCCTCAGTTTGCATCAGCCGGGTATTGGAATTCGCGGCTGCAAATTCCCGGTTTGCCCGGGCAAGCCCTTGCTGCATAAAACGTTCTGCGGCATTTTGGTGGTTGAGATCCAGAGTCGTGTACACCGTGTAGCCGTCCCGGTAATAATCCATCGTTCCATACATTAAACTGTCCAACTCGCGCCGGACATATTCGCTAAACCACGGCGCTGCATCATCTCGTTGATAGTACGCGGCAACTGAAGCCCGGGTATAATCATAATTATCCCAATATTCATGCATCGAAAAATCGGCTTCTTCCCGAGTCGTGGACCCGAACATGATCATCCGGTTAAGAACCGCTTCCTGACGTCCACGCGCAACATTTGGGTTATCCAATGGATTGTAACGGGCCGGACTCGACAGTTGAATCACGAGAAGTGCAGATTCTGCCAGAGTCAGCTCCCGGGCGCTGTGTCCGAAAAAATATTTACTCGCAGCTTCCACCCCGTACACGCCGGGGCCCATATACATATAATTGAGGTAGATCTCCATGATTTCATTTTTTGTGTACCGGCGTTCCATCTGGATTGCCCACCACAGTTCCCGGATCTTCCGGGAAACCGTTTTTTCAGCCCGGTTCGTGTAGAGCGTTCCCGCGACCTGCTGGGTGATCGTGGAACCGCCGCCGAGGTTTTGTCCGGTGAGTTGTCCATAGACCGCACGGCCGATTCCCCGGATACTGTAGCCGCGATGACTGTAAAATTTCGGATCCTCACGCGCGAGAACCGCATCGATCAAGTGCCGGGGTAATTCGCTGAGAGTCACCAGTTCACGTTTTTCATCAGCGGAAAATTCAGTCACCACAATACCGTTGACATCAAGAATTTTAGTCGGCAGTGCTGGGGTAAATTCCCGGAAATTCTCCTGACTCTGTACATTAATCGTTTCAGCTAATGAAAATCCTAATGCAACACCGAGTCCAACGATAACAACCATGGTAAAAACTGTAATAATATGCCCAAAGATTCGTGCCATGAGTACATGATAGCCGGAAATCAAAACAATGTCATGTCTTCTTTTTTACGATCCTTTTAGAAAAGGCATGATCTTAGAATGTCATATCTTAAAATGCCCTACGACTGATTCCATGGTACTGATATTTTTAATTATTGCTTCCGCGGATTGAGAGACATTTTTGGAAGCATTTTCAATATCCTCGAATCCGGCCGTAATTTGATTGATATGAATCTGAGTTTCTTCGGATGCTTTTTGCGATTCCGTCATTGCACCGAGTAAATTTTTAGAGCTGGAACTCATCTCCTCGTAACTTCTGTACACTTTATCCGTTACCGCAATTATCATTTTAAATGTTTGGAGAATCTGCGAAGAACCAAGACGTTGTTCATCCATTGACTTTTTCACTTCTTGGACCATAGTATCGGTTTTTCCAATCCGGTCAGAAACAAGGGAAAATGCCTCCTCGGAATCTTTTGAAACATTCACAACTTCAGTAATTGCCTGCTGCACAAGGTTTATTTCCTGCCGGATATTTTTTGATTGTCCGGCAGACGTTTCCGCGAGTTTCCGGATTTCATCAGCAACGACCGCAAAACCTGCGCCCAAGGATCCGGCGTGAGCTGCTTCAATAGCGGCATTCATGGCGAGAAGATTTGTCTGGCTGGCAATAGTGGCGATAACTTTATTCGCTTCAAGCAATGAAGCAGAACGTTCAGCTATGACAGCTATTTTATCAGTCGATTCTAACTGTGCCTGCTTACCCCGTTCAGCGAGCGAGATGAGTTCGCTAAATTGTTCAGCCATAGCGGCCGTGGACGTGCCGGCCGAAGCGATACTCTTCACCATTTCTTCGATGGCAGTCGAGGAACTCGTGACGCTTTGAACCTGATCCTTCACCAATTTTTCCATATCATCAATAATCTGGGCAATTTTTGCAACTGCATTGTTGGATTCAGCGATCCGGGACGACTGTTTTTCGGATTGATTCTTTGCACCGCTGACACTAGAAGCGATTTTGGAAACGACAGTACTGCTCGTCTGTGCGCTCCGTTGCAACTCTGCACCTATATTCCTAAATGCCTGCTGCACAAGTTTGATCGACCGCATACTACCCGAAAGATTTGAACAAAAAAGATTGATAAGCTCTGCAATACTTGCAATTTCATCAACAGAACTAATATGGATACGTTGCTTTAGGTTTTTTTCCGTTGAAACAAGATTATCGGCCTGCCGGATAATATCATCAAATATTGATCGTGAAGTTTTACTTAAATTAAACATAAGAATGACAGTTACTATAACAAAAAAGACAGTGGAAATTCCGGTAATGCTAACGATTCTTTGGACGATATTAGTATTATTTTGATTTATGGAATAAAGAATTAGTAATACCGATCCGACTCCCAAAAATGTAGTCATAATACATATAAAAGATGGAATGATAAGAGATTTCCGGGCTTGGCGGGTTTGGCGGAGCTTGGTGGGATACCGGGTAATACTTTGCTCACGTAAGAATATACTTATCCGGTTATCAGATAGGATATACGTAAAAGCACTAAAAACAGAGCCAAAAGACATTTGAAACAAAAAAAGTCCAAGACGCTGCCCTTTTTGAATTCCAAGCATTGGTCCAATCAAAGTAATACTGCCGAGATAGACTAGAATGGCCGCCACATCGACTGCTAATCCATGCAGAGGAATAGTACCGATTTTTGACAGCACCGGTTCATTGAAATCATCCTGTAGCTGCCCAGTATGAAAATCAACGGTAAAAAGTGTGCTCATCCGGTAATGTACAATTAAACCTACAAGAATAAATACTATACTGATTCCGGCAAATATAAGAAAGCCCAAACTGTTGGTATTTCCGTCTTTAAAAAGCAGAGTTGATACGAATGCTGCGACAACATCCACTACAATAAAACCGACAGCAATGATACAATACGATTGTTGTGATTCATTCATAAGCGCTTATAATACTATCAAAATGAAAAGAAGGAAAGGGGTATTGCTCCCTATTCCGCAGCAGATGGACAGTATCAATCCGGATTGTTAAACTAAACGATTATGTTTGTTTAAATACTCAAGATACTGCTTAATCTGTTTGTCTGACGCACTTTGATTGACAAATTCAAGACCGGCAGAGCTGCTGTCAGGGGTATTTTTTGTCCAGCGCACCTTTACCTGCATATCAAAGACCACACCTTGTGAATGTTCTGGCTCAACGGATATCGTATACACTTCTCCTTCTTTGATATTAATGTAAAAAGCACTTTCCATAAGGCAGCCGCTCCAGCTTATATCGCGTAGCAGCGCTTGTCCCTCAAAGCCATTGATTTTCAAATGGCCGCGGGAGATATAGCGTTCTCCCTTCCGCTTATCATCGTGGACTTTTTCTGCTTTCCGGCGGGCGATCCATTCGGCATCTTCCGGCTCATCTTTCGTAAAAAGATACTGACCCTCGGCTACCTTTTGGGCAACCGCTAACGAAGTCGTTATGCGCGCGCTGGCGTCTCGTACATTGTTCACTGCACCGGTTACTTCCTGCGCTGCATCTTCGAGCGCTTGTACCGCCCTTATAATGAGCCGACTCTCTTTGTTGATTTCATCAGAACCGGCTCGCACCTGACGTGCCGTATTTTTAAGCTCCTCGACCGATTCAAGCACCTCAGAGCCATGAGCAATCTGCATTTCAACCGCGTTATTCACGTTCGCAAACGCAGCCTCAATGTTCGTTATCTCTGCAAACATACCCTGTAATGTCCCGGTTGTGTCCTGCGACACCTGCCAGATTCGGTTGATATATTCACGCATCTCTTTTATCTGCGTTGAAATCGCTTCCGACTCCTTTGTGGAAGACTCTGCCAGCTTCCGGATTTCGCTCGCCACAACAGAAAAGCCTTTTCCAGCTTCTCCCGCATGAGCAGCCTCAATGGCCGCATTCATAGCAAGGATATTCGT
>BOBG01000104.1 GCA_026002265.1 Spirochaetia bacterium | reverse complement strand
ACTAGTTGACTGTAAAAAATGTAAATCCCGGTTCCGGGCTGATCAAATTCCGGCTGAAAATATTGAAAAAAAAAATATGTCCGGATTGTGGTGGAGAATTAACAGAAACCCGGAAATTTAATTTAATGTTTAAAACTCATATTGGTCCGGTTGAGGATTCATCCGCGATTTTGTATCTCCGGCCTGAAACAGCACAGGGAATTTATGTTAATTACCGGAATGTTATTCAATCAAACCGGATGAAAATTCCTTTTGGTATCGCACAAATCGGTAAAGCTTTCCGCAATGAAATCGTTACCAAAAATTTTATTTTCCGGACATGTGAATTTGAACAGATGGAGATGCAGTATTTTGTCAAGCCGGGCACTGATGTTGAATGGTTTAACGAATGGAAAAACCGCCGATGGCTCTATTATGAAAAACTCGGTGTCCAGATGGATCGCCTTCGGTGGCATCAACATGGGCCGGATGAATTAGCCCATTATGCAAAGGATGCCTATGATATTGAATACCTTTTCCCTATGGGGTGGAAAGAATTAGAAGGTGTACATAACCGGTCGAATTATGATGTATCCCGGCATACGGAATTTTCCGGAAAAGATTTGCAGTATATCGATCAGGACAGCAACGAGCGTTATATTCCTTTTATTATTGAAACTTCTGCGGGATTAACCCGGACCTTATTGATGCTGCTATGCGATGCTTATGATGAGGAAAAGGTTGCAGACAAAGGAAATGATGATGATTGGCGTACGGTGCTTCGGTTTCATCCGGCTATTGCGCCAATTACCGTTGCGATTTTACCGTTGATGAAAAAAGATGGTCTTGCGGAATTAGCGCAGGATATCCGGAATGAATTACGTGAAGATTTTGCTGTTGATTATGATCAATCAGGTGCGATTGGCCGGCGCTACCGGCGGCAGGATGAGGCTGGAACTCCTTTTTGTGTAACGGTGGATTATCAGTCAAAAGAAGATCAAACGGTGACACTCCGGTTCCGGGATTCAATGGAACAGGTCCGGATTCCCCGTGCAGAATTGAGCAGCAAAATCCGGCAGGAAATTAAGAATTACCGGAAAATCTAGGAAAATGGCTCCTTCGCTCCTGCGGCATGGATCGATTCTTTCGATCCTCACCCTCGTTTCCCGGATCCTTGGGCTTTTCCGGGAAATGACTAAAGCCGCACTTCTCGGAACTACTGCTCTTTCGGATGCATTTTCAGTGGCATTTATGATTCCCAATTTATTCCGGCGTCTTTTTGCAGAAGGTTCCATTTCTGTAGCTTTTATTCCCACATTTAAAGAATATTTACAACACAATGATGAAGAATCTATTTTTGAATTTCTCTCCTGCTTTTTTACGGTACTCATTGTACTGGTATCATTTGTAGTCGCGGCCGGAATCATTTTTACACCGGAACTTGTGTCGTTTTTCAAGATGGGAGCATTTGATGAAACCGTACTTTTAACCCGGTTTATGTTTCCTTTTTTGGCACTAGTTTCTCTGGCATCATTGTTTCAGGGGATTTTAAATAGCGTTTATGTATTTGCACCATCAGGGTTTGCACCGATTATTCTCAATGTGGTGACCATTGTATGCGCCTATTTGTTAAGCCGGTGGACCGAGAATCCGGCACGAGCTATGGCAATCGGAATTGTTGCCGGCGGAGCTTTGGAAGCGCTTGTTCAACTTCCCTTTGTGGTTAAAAAAGGCTTTTATTTTTCTTTTACCGGCCTGAAAAGAGCTTTTTGCAATCTGGGTGTCAAAAAAGTCCTCCGGCTCATCGTGCCGACGATCATCGGTATGGCTGCCTACCAACTCAACGATCTCGTTTCAACCGCGCTCGCCGGAAATGTCGGGGCCGGAGTCGTTTCCAGTTTGCAGTATTCGTTACGGCTTCAAGAGTTGATCCTCGGAGTTTTTGCTGTTTCGATTGGAACGGTGCTGCTCCCCCGGTTTGCCGAACACGCACAATCCGGCGATTGGGAGTCCTATAACCGGCAACTACTTAGCTCGGTGCAAACGATTATTTTGATCACCGTGCCGATCACATTTTTCGCAGTTGCCAATGGGGATGCGCTCATCCGGCTCCTCTTTCAAAGCCGGACATTCAATGAAGAGTCGGTTTCACTTACAGTGAATGCATTTAATTTCCATATCTTGGGACTCTTGTTTATTGCGCTCAACCGGATTCTCGCACCGGCCTTTTACGCGCAAAGCGATTCCCGGTCCCCGACTTTGGCCGGTATTATCTCTTTTGTAGTCAACATGATCCTTGCGGTGATTCTCTCCGGACCCTTTCGCGGAGGAGGCATTGCGGCAGCACTTTCGTTGGCAAGTGCAGTCAACACGGTTTTTTTATTTCTTTTTCTCAAAAGGAATTCAAAGATTCATGTCGGAGACATTATCCGCACTGCACTATTTTACACCGGAAAAATCGCCCTTTTTTCCGGAATTGCCCTGATTCCGGTTCTACTATGCCGAGGATTGTTTTTTCAATTCGCTGAATCCGGCCGCATTGTCCGTTATGGGCTGCCATTACTTATCACGACAATATTATACGCGATAATCGGACTTTTTTTACTTTTCGTCACGAAAGACCTACAGGTCCGGTCGCTCGTCTCACTTTTCCGGAAAAAAACCTAAAAATTTTACAAGTAGGGGAGGGGGGTATATAGACAGACCTCAATAACTCTTTACAAGAAAATGAGATCATTGGGGACAGACCTCTGTCGGCGAGTGCCGGAAAGCCGTAGGTTTACAGGCAGGGGGCGCGTGAGAGCTGGACAGAATCCCCGGCAAGCCGCACAGAATAGGCCGGCGTTCCCCTTTAATATTCTAGTATTCTATCCGGATTTGTAGTAATATTATGGTGTGTTTAATACATTGACCGAAGAGCTTGTGGTGTGCGGATTCAATGCGGTCGAGGCGTTGGGACAAATGCATCCGGAGCGTATCAACCGGCTTTTTCTGCGTGAGGATCGTTTTCCGGTTTTTACACGGGTCTGCAAAGGTTTGGCGGAGCGCCGGCGTCCGTACAAGGTGTGTGAAAATGAGGAACTGGAACGCATCTCAAAAAGTTATCACCACCAAGGAGTTGTGGCGATGATTCAGGCACCGGAACAGATTCCGCTGGAGCATGATGAGCTCGATCAATGGTCTGCCGAAAATTTGACCGGAATCGTGCTTGATTCAGTGGGCAATGATCATAATTTGGGCGCGATCATCCGGTCTGCGGCCTTTTTTGACGCACATTTTGTGGTACTCTCCGAGCGTGACGAAGCTTCTTTCTTAACGACCAGTGCGTACCGGGTTGCGGAAGGAGGCATGGAGTATGTTGAGATACGGACAGTCCGGAATATGGTGGGATTTTTGCGTTCGGCTGGAAAGTCTATGACGGTGATCGGGGCGGATCCTCATTCCCGGCTCCGGATCCGGGATATGAAAAGCCTTATACCGGAACGAAAAACCGGAATCGCACTCGTGGTCGGCAATGAGGAATGGGGATTGGATCCGGATATAAAGGCAAGCTGCTCGATTCTCATGCGGATTCCCGGAATCGGTGCGCTTGAGAGTCTCAATGTGGCTCAGGCAGCTACACTTTTTTTGCATGAATTATATGAATTGTAGGAAAAATTGTACGGATTATAGTTAAAAATTGTTGTACTAACAAGTATGTTTCTACGTTTTGGAGGATTCTATGAAAAAGATTTTTATGGCGGTTGCAATGGCCGGTTTAATCGGGAGTGTCCCGCTCTTCGCACAGGGAATGGAAGTTGATATTGGGCTTGGCTGGAATAACAGTATTATGATCAATAAAGCAACATTTAACGATGTGACCATATCGGGGCAGTCTTTGAAAGATCAGGCAGATGAAACAGCATCGAACTTTGCATTGGGACTCCGGTTGTACATGATGCCACTCGGTAGCGCGGATTTTGGTTTTTCGATACTGGGTTCTATTGGTTTTCCCTATTCTTATGAATTTGCAGTACCGCAGGAAGCTGGCGGTACTCCAGTAACATATAGCAAAAAGGATGGAACTATACTTGATTTTGGTATGTTACTCGGAGTCAGTTACCGGCAGCGCTTATTTGGAACAATTGGGCTTGTTCTTGACGCCGGACTCAGTATTCATAGTAAAAGCATCAATATTTTAAAGAAAAATGCAGGTTCCGGATATACTTTGGGTACCGATTACTACGAAGATTTTAACTACAACCTTTCGGATACAACCATTGGAATCGGCGCTTCAGCCGGAGTACAGGTTCATTTTGGAATGTTTTTTGCTGAAGCCGGCTTTTCCGTCAGTTATGATATGGGGAGAACTATCGAGTATAAAGGGTGGTGGAGCAAGAATTCAAACCCTGAAGATAAATCACCCGGTTACAGCAGTGAAGATCCGGCCTTTAAATCGAGTGATGCCGAAAAGGCCTCCAAATTTTACTTTGGGGCGCCGTACATTTTAGTCGGTATCCGGTTCTAAACTGCCAAAGCTTCCACACCACAGACGGTGCGGAGGCTTTTCTATTACTATTCCGGTTTCGCGGCGATGCAGTTCCGGGCATTTAACTGGAACCGGATACTTTTTATCAATAAATTAAGAATTAAGTACTAATTGGTCCCGCAAAATCTTTAACTGAAGCGGTTTTTTCGTAAAAATGCGGGACAGCACCCATAATACCTTCCACAGTATAAAACGGATCATCTTTTGTAATAGGGAGTTTAACGGTGGTGTGAGTTGTACCGGCCTTGTAAATTGCAGTGATTAATTCCAAAGTATTGCGTCCGTCAATGCCGGTGATGTCCGGCTTTTTCCCCTGTTCAAGCGCTGTAAGCACATTTTCCAATTCTCCTTTATGCACCGTATAAGGAAGCCGGGGAATTGCAGCAACAAATTCATTGAGTTTATTCTCCAGTGCCGTATCGCGCTCCTCTTTGGGGAAACCATTCGGTGCGGCAATACTCGCATATACATTCCATGGGGCTGAAATTCGGGCTTTTTCACCTTGGAAAATGAGTTTTTGTTCCTGTCCGTGGTGGACAACTGAACTGGTTACAGTAGCAAGCGTTCCAGCCGGATACTGCAAAACCGCCACAGAAAGATCCTCGACTTCAGCATTGGTGTGGGACGCATTTGTAAGCACAGCCGTAACCGCTTCCGGCATTCCCATCATCCATATCAACATATCAATATGATGCACTGCATGATTGAGTGTACAACCGCCTCCTTCCTTTTCCCATGTACCGCGCCACCATAAATCGTAATAATGCAGCCCGCGCCACCACAACGAATCAATTTGTGCGTGAACAACTTTCCCAATCAACCCGCTATCAAGAACCTTTTTGAGTGCCGCAATTTCATCTCTGAACCGGTTTTGTGCAATACAGGCAAGAGTTTTTCCGCTCGATTGTTCAGCGGCAAGCATCACATCGCACTCTTTCAGACTTGCAGCCATTGGTTTTTCCGTTACGACATTAACCCCTGCGTTTAGGCAATCAACGGCAACATTTGCATGGCAATACGGCGGCGTACAGATACTGACTACATCAATTTTCCCTTTCATTGTTTCAAGCATTACAGTATGCGACTCAAAAATCTGAGCGCCGTCAATAGAATACTTTGCCTTTCTCTCATTACACTTTTCCGGGCTAATATCGCACAGCGCCACGATCCGGCACCGTTCCGGAAATGCAAGATAGGCTTCAGTATGCCACACGGAAATATTTCCCACTCCAACAATTGCCACATTTATCATAAAACCCTCCATCGTTTTCGATCAGTATAGCATCAAAAATAAAAAAAGAATAGCTTAAATTTTAAGAATGAAAAATAACTTGAAAAATTCAAAAAACCATGTTACATTTGTTCAATAGTGAATAGATTGAAATTTGCTACAAATTCTTTTCATTTTACTAAAGATACTATAACAGGTTACAGCTCCACTCTATTTGAGTGGAAATATATATAAGGAGTCGCTTATGGCAGAAGAACCAAATGAAGTTATGCACACTATCTCTGCAAAATTGTATCCTAATTACCTTACTAAACAAGAGGGAACCTACATCGCACGCACTAAAACTGAAGCAAGCCTTTCAGTCGAAGAAGTTTGTGCGGCTGCAACCACTCGCGGTAAGGCAACTCAATCCTATGAAATTATGGTTATGTGCGTACATGATTTCATCGAAGAATCTCTCTACCAGCTCGAAGATGGATTCTCTATCGAAACAAAACTCTTCTCGATTCACCCTAAACTCGGCGGTATATTCGATAAATTGGGTAAACTCATTGACTCAAACAAACAAAAAGTCAGTTTCACATTCCGTATAGGATCCGCACTTCGTAGAGTCAGTGATAAAATCAATATTGTCATCGAAGGACTTGCAGATACGGCTGGGTACATTGGACGGATCCAAGATGTTGACAGTGAAACATTTGATCAAGATTTGACACCGGGCGGAAATATAGTAATAGAAGGACATAAAATCAAAGTAGAAGGAGATAGTCCTGAAATTGGCGTGTACTTTATCAACCAAACAAGCGGTGTTAAGATAAGAGTAACAAAACGCCTTGCCGAGAACCGCGATGCAAAGATTATAGCCACCGTACCTGCTGACATTCCTTCAGGAATATACCGAATCGAAATCAGTACACAGTACACAAAGGGTACCCAATTGAAAAATCCACGCGCTATCATATACGAAGCAGATTTAACGATAGTTTAATGACATTTTTCATCTATGCTGAATGCGATTCATAACGAAGACTAGGTGCGATTCGTCACACAGTTTAGAAGTGATAA
>BOBG01000103.1 GCA_026002265.1 Spirochaetia bacterium | reverse complement strand
ATGCCCTTTTCTAGGAAACGGTGCGGTGGCTATTGAAGGCACGCTGATCAAAGAAGTTGGTGATACTGCGGCTCTCCGGACAAAATACGCCGGAGCCGAGTATATTGATGCGCGGGGCCGGCTCGTGATGCCGGGTTTTATCAACGCTCATCAGCATTACTACTCGACCTTTGCCCGGGGCATGAACCTTGGGGGGAAAGCCGCCACGACTTTCGGTGAAATACTCCGGGGGCTGTGGTGGCGGCTGGACAAGGAACTGACGCTTGAAGATGTCTACTACAGTACGGTCGGTCCGATGATTGATGAAGTGCGTTCCGGCGTTACCTCGGTGATCGATCACCACGCGAGTCCCTTCGCGGTGGAAGGCAGTCTCTTCAAAATTGCCGAGGCAGCAAAACTGTTCGGTATCCGCAGCAACCTCTGTTATGAAACCTCTGACCGGGACGGCGAGAAAATCACCGCCGCAGGAATTAAGGAAAACGCCGATTTCGCCACGTACTGTACCAAGCAGAATGACGATATGATCAAAGCGCTTTTCGGTATCCACGCCCAGATGACCATCAGCGAAAAAACCCTCGATACATGTATCGAAGCTGCTGCCGGCGCGGGTGTGGGCTTTCACATTCATGCAGCCGAGGGCATTGAGGACGTGATCGATGCACTCTCAAAATACGATATGCGGGTCATTGAACGGCTTCACCATTACAAAGTTCTGTCTGAAAAATCCATCGCGGTTCACTGCATTCATATCACCGGTGAAGAGATGGATATGCTCAAGGAAACCGGCGTTGCGGTGGTGCATAACCCGCAGTCGAACATGGGGAACGCTGTTGGGGTGAGTCCCGTACTGGCTATGCTGAAAAAAGGTATTCTCGTGGGCATGGGTACGGACGGCTACACCTCCGACATCACCGAATCCCTCAAGACCACAGCCATCCTCCACAAGCATGCCGCGGCTATCCCCTCGGTGGCATGGGCAGAACCGCACCTTATGCTCTTTAACAATAACAAGACCATTATGGAACGCTTCATCAGCGGCAAGGTCGGTGCGCTCAAACCGGATCACTATGCGGACATCATCATCGTAGACTACCGCCCCCCGACACCGTTGAACGCAGATACCCTCAACAGCCACATCCTCTTCGGTATTTCCGGCCGGCATGTGGACACCACCATCATAAACGGTAAAATTATTATGAGCGAGCGGGAACTGTGCGGCATTGACGAGGAAGCGCTCCTTGCCCAATCGAGAGAACACGCAGAGAAACTGTGGAAACGGATTTAAAGAATTGGCGTCCATGAATGAACCGAATCACACGACTAAAAATATTCATTCGTGGACTTGTATTCTTTTAACATTTATAGGAGAAAATTATGAGTAAAGTAATTGAAACGAAGAAGGCGCCCGGTGCTATCGGACCCTATTCTCAGGGGATTGATGCCGGGACTTTGGTATTTACCAGCGGACAACTGCCGATAAGCATGGCAAACGGTGAACTGGAGAGCGCAGATATTCGGCAGGCGACCCGGAATTCCCTGGAAAACTGCAAGGCAATCCTCGAAGCGGCTGATTCTTCATTGGATAAGGTGGTTAAGACCACAGTCTTCTTGACCGATCTGGCAGATTTTGGCGCAATGAATGAGGTATACGCTACGTTTTTCCCCGGCAACCCTCCTGCCCGCAGTTGTGTGCAAGTAGCCGCTCTTCCCAAGGGGGCAAAGGTGGAAATAGAGGTTATTGCCTCCAAGTAATGATCAGAGGTACCCTCCGTCTGTATTGAGGGTATCAATCCCTAACGGATGAGGGTATTCCTTCCCAGAAGATGAGAGAAAGCACTGCACTCCGGAAGAGGAATCAACAATGAATGATCTACTTATTAAAGGCGCTACGGTCGTTACTGATACAGAAGAAAAGCTCACAGATGTGCTGATCGCTGATGGCCGGATCAAGGATCTTGCGGAACATCTTGATCCCTCCGGTGCATCTGTCATTGATGCAACCGGGAAGATTGTTATTCCCGGCGGTGTTGATGTCCATACGCATCTGTGTCTTGATGTGGGCTTTACCACGGCCAGTGATGATTTCTACACCGGAACTGTGGCAGCAGCCTGCGGCGGGACTACTACTATTGTTGATCACCCTGGTTTTGGACCCGCACATTGCGCCCTCGATCACCAGATCAAAGCCTATCACCGTCTGGCTGAAGGCAACGCAGTGATTGATTACAGTTTCCACGGCGTCTTTCAGCACGTTGACGATGAGGTGCTCCGCACTATGTCCGTACTTGCAGATGAGGGAATCACCAGTTATAAGGTCTACCTTACCTATGATTATAAACTCTCTGACCGCGATGTGTTCCGGGTTCTTGAGCAGGCGAAAAAAGATAAGGTGCTTATAACGGTGCATCCGGAAAACGATGGAGTCATCGCTACGCTGCGTTCCCGGTTTAAACAAGAAGGCAAATTGAGTCCCCACTGGCACCCCCGCTCGCGCCCGGCTGAATGTGAGGCTGAGGCAATTAACCGGATGATCCTTTTTGCGAAGATGGCTGGAGATGCACCTTTGTACATCGTTCATCTAAGCAATGCGTTAGCTCTCTCGTTCATTAAAAATGCCCGTGACCGGGGGCAGCAGAATCTCTATGCCGAAACTTGTCCCCAGTACTTATTCCTTGATGATAGGTTGTATGACGCTTTGGAGGAGGATGGACTCCCGCTCGGATTGAAATACCTCATCTGTCCGCCTCTCCGGACTCCCTCTGATCAGGAGAGCTTATGGAACGGCTTGCAGCACGATATTCAAACCGTGGCAACTGATCACTGTCCTTTCTTTTTTAGGACCCAGAAGATCCGGGGGAAAGATGATTTTACCCAATGCCCTAGCGGTGCGCCGGGTATAGAAGAACGGATTCCACTGCTCTTTTCGGAAGGGGTGATGAAGCACCGGATAAGCCTGCGCCGTTTTACCGACCTGTGTGCGGCAAACCCCGCGAAGCTCTTCGGTATGTATCCGCAGAAGGGCGTTATACAAAAAGGCTCTGACGCTGACCTCGTCATCATAGACCCTTGTAAGAAATGGACCGTGCGGCATAGTGTCCTCCACTCCAACGTAGACTATAGCGCGTATGAAGGAATGGAGTTGACCGGCTATCCGGAGTATAGCATTGCACGCGGGGAAATCGTTGCCCATAATGCTACGTTTACCGGCACGAAGGGCAAAGGACAGTTTATCCCCCGCAAAAGATATGACGGGGACCCGCTATGAAAGAACTGCTGCGTGTTCTACAGGACAGCCTTGTGAGAAAAGAGCCGGTAGAGCTGGTAACGATTATCGAAAGTTCCGGTTCGGTTCCTCGTGAAGCCGGAGCGAGAATGGCGGTCAATGCCCATGGACGCATCTACGGCACAACCGGCGGCGGCATCGCAGAACATCTCGCGGAAGAATATGCCAAGTCGCTCCTCAGTCAAAAACAATCAGGCTTCAAGGAGTACATCTTGCACCCCAATGAAGAAGCGGACCTGGGGGCCAAGTGCGGAGGAATAATTCGCGTCTACTTTCAGTATCTGGATCCGGAGGATGACCGGCTCCTTCCGGTTATCGAGACGGGGCTAGGCTGTTTCACCAGCCCGGATGCAGCGTGGCTTGTTATCGAACTGGATGCTCCGGGCTTTGGTGTGCTGGGAGACACGAAAATCATCGGGTGGTGCGGTGAGGCCTTGCCTGATCCGGCGCCCTTCCGGCAATCTAAAGGAACGCGTATCCAACAGAGTGGCCGGCACTGGTTTTCCGAGCCGCTGCTTAGCCGGGGTTTTGTATATGTGTTTGGCAGCGGCCATGTGTCTCAAGAACTGGTGCCGGTACTTGCTCATCTGGGGTTCCGGTGTGCCGTGTTTGATGACCGGAGTGAGTTTAAAGAACGCTTCCCCGCGGCAGAAGCTTTTGTTACCGGGGATTATAATGCTATAGGCCGCAGTATTACTATCACCGCCCATGATTATGCTGTCATTATGACCAAGGGGCATGTATTTGATTATCAGGCCGAGGTCTACGCTCTTGGAACTCCGGCGCGCTATATCGGTATTATCGGGAGCCGGACAAAGCTGGAGTTTATGGAAGGCAGACTTAAGGCGGCCGGATGTACTGACGCAGAGCTGCACGCTGACAGGATTCACGCCCCGATTGGTGTGCCGTGCAACAGTAAAACTCCGGCGGAGATAGCTGTTAGTGTTGCTGCTGAATTGATTAGAGTGAGGGCAGAGGAAAAAATGGAGAGTGAAGCAGGAAACCGGGAATTTGAAATAAAAACCTGAGAATTGAAAGCAAAAAATCGGGAATTTGAAATAAAAACCTGAGAATTGAAATTAGAAAACCGGGAATTTGAAGCAGAAACCTGAGAATTGAAATTAGAAAACCGGGAATTTGAAGCAGAAACCTGAGAATTGAAAGCAAAAAACCGGGAATTTGAAACAGAAACCTGAGAGTTGAAATTAGAAAACCGGGAATTTGAGACCAGAAAGGAGAAAAGGAGAATACTGGAATGAGTCAAGAATATTGTAGTTTGATCGTAAACGGTACGGAAGTCAAGGGAAACCCGGACCGGAAATTGATAGATTTCTTGCGAATAGATTTGAAGCTGACTGCGGTCAAGAACGGTTGCGGTTCTGGTGCCTGCGGCGCTTGTACAGTACTCGTGAACGGCAAGCCGACCCGCTCCTGTATCCTGCCCCTGGCAAAATTCGCCGGTACATCAATCATTACGGTGGAAGGATTGAGCGACCGGGAAAAAGATGTGTACGCCTTTGCTTTTGCGGAGACCGGTGCGGTACAATGCGGCTTCTGCATTCCCGGTATGGTGATGAGCGCCAAGGCCTTGCTCGATATTACTCCGGATCCTACGGATGCTGACATCAGAAAAGCTATCCGGACAAATATCTGCCGGTGTACTGGTTATGCAAAAATCCGGGACGCTATTGCGTTAGCAGCACAACTATTCCGGGAAGACAAGCCCCTGCCGGAACGAAACTTTACCGGTGCTATGGGGGAGCCTTTTCACCGGGTGGACGCGGTTGCGAAAACCTTGGGAACCGGAAAATACGTTGATGATCTTTCTTTCGAGGGAATGCTCCATGCTTCGGCAGTCCGTTCAGCTCATCCCCGCGCGCGTGTGCTGAAGATCGATAGGTCCGAGGCTCTTGCTCATCCGGATTGCGTTGCGGTACTTACTGCGAAGGATATTCCCGGTACTATCAAAATCGGCCACCTTGCCTTTATTTCCGACTACGATGTGATGATAGCTGAAGGAGAAATCACACGGTTTATCAGTGATACGGTCGCCTTGGTTGTGTGCAAAAACCGGGAAAGTCTTGACGCTGTAAAGGCATTGGTACATGTGGATTACGAAGTGCTTGAACCGCTGACTAGTCCAGCCGCTGCTATGGCCGAGGGCGCACCTTTGATCCACAAGAAAGAGCGTAACATTCTTTCCCATGAACACTTGGTTCGGGGCGATGCTGATGCGGCGCTGGCTGCCTCAAAATATGTGGTGAGTCGGCATTATTCGGTGCCTTTTACCGAACACGCCTTCATGGAGCCGGAATGCGCGATTGCCATGCCGGCCGGTGCTTTGCAAACTGTATCCGGCGAGAAACTCCATGCCTCTGTTGGTCCGGGACCTGCGGTGAGTGACGGGCATGGTGGAACATCGAGCGGCCTTATCGTGGAAGGAGATGACGCTTTACCATGGCTCACGCTCTACTCGGCCGGGCAGAGCATTTATGATGAACAGCGCGAATGTTCCCGGATGCTGGGGATTCCCCCGGAGAAAATCCATGTTAAGGGTCAGCTCGTGGGCGGTGGTTTCGGCGGTAAAGAGGATATGAGCGTTCAGCACCACGCCTGCCTCGCGGCATGGTGTCTGAGGAAGCCGGTGAAGGTGCTGCTCAGCCGGCAGGAGAGCATTAACCTGCACCCTAAGCGCCACGCTATGGAGATGGATTTTAGCACTGGCTGTGACGAGAACGGTATGCTTACCGCAATGAAGGCGGTAATTGTTTCTGATACTGGTGCTTACGCCAGCCTTGGAGGTCCGGTGCTTCAGCGGGCTTGCACTCACGCGGCCGGCCCCTACAATTATCAGGTGATCGATATTGACGGCAAAGCGGTTTACACTAATAACCCGCCCGGTGGTGCGTTCCGGGGTTTCGGGGTGTGCCAAAGCTGTTTTGCCACCGAGAGTAACCTCAACCTTTTGGCGGATATGGTGGGTATTTCCTCATGGGAGATTCGGTACCGTAATGCGTTGCGGCCCGGAAATGTTCTCCCCAATGGACAACTTGCTGAGGGAGATGTGGAACTTGAAGCCTGCCTTCTCGCGGTTAAAGATATATACGATAAAGCTAAAGCGGAAGGTAAAGCAGTGGGCATCGCGGCCGCCCTGAAAAATGCCGGTATAGGGGTCGGACTTCCTGACAAGGGTCGTTGTATTCTTTCGGTAGAATCCGGCATCGTTCACATCAGAACGAGTGCGGCTTGCATCGGGCAGGGACTTGCCACTGTTACTACCCAGATTACCTGTGAGACCCTTAAGATTCCCCCGGCTCTTGTTCTTGCAGAGCCGCCGGATACCCAGCGTACTCCCAACTCCGGCACCACTACCGCGTCCCGGCAGACCGTGTTTACTGGGGAGGCGACTCGGCTTGCCGCGGTACAACTGAAGGAAGCTCTGAATGCTGCCGGCGGCGATCTTTCCCGGTTGGAGGGACAGGAATTTTTTGCCGAGTATTCTGGGCTAACGGATCCCATGGGCAGTACCAAACCCAATCCGGTCAGCCATGTAGCTTATGGCTAT
>BOBG01000102.1 GCA_026002265.1 Spirochaetia bacterium | reverse complement strand
GAAACCATGCCGATAACCGGCTTGACAAGCGGAAGTTTAATGTACCAAAAGAGTTGCCGGCCGTTTGCACCCTCGATAGTCGCGGCTTCAAAAAAATCTTCGCTAATATTCCGGAGCGCAGCTACAAACATCATTGTCGGGATTCCAATCCACTGCCAGCACGACACGAGTGCAACACAGGTGAGCGCGATAGCCCGATCCCCAAGCCACGGCCGTACGAGAAAACCGAGGTGAATACTCTCCAAAAAAGGGCCGCTCCACACCGGATTCAGAAGCAATTTCCATAAATAACCGGTAACCAGCACAGCCAGAGTCACCGGAACGAAAATGGCAGTCTGATAGAATCCCACGCCACGCATTGTTTTATTGGTCAACAGGTTAGCAAAGAGAATCCCCAAACAGTTCTGCACGATCATGTGAATCGCAAAAAAATAAAGAGTATGAGCGAATGCCCCCCAGTACCGGTCCGCAAATTCCGGAACCATAAACAACCGTTTGAAATTGGAAAATCCAACAAAAGTACGCCCGATGCCGGCCGATCCTGTGTATAAACTGAGCCGGAGCGAATCGAGTAGTGGCCATGCCATAAAAAAAATATAAAATAGAAAAGCTGGTATGAGATAGGGAATCCACACAAAGTACTTTTTCATTACTCCTCCATTTTTTTCATTGTATCACACTTTTCCGGAACTAAAAAGTACTAAAGCATTTTTACGACTTATCCGATATGAAAATATCAGGGCGTAGTTTTCCCTCCCAGCTTTCTACGTTTTGATACACCGCACACGCGGGGCCGGTTGATCCGGCCTCTTTTTTTTATACTTTTTTACAAATAAAAACCGCAGAGAAATTTAAATTGTAATGAATCAAAAGTGCCGTTGCGACCCGTACCGGTTGTATGCATGATTCAATCGATCCAGTGACTGCTGCGGCAGCCCAGTTATTTGGTCTTTCTTACCTTTTTCCCTACCAGCGTTTGGTTGTGGCAAATATTCTTGAAGCCGCTCAAGCAGCCTCGATTCCGGTTGTATGGCCGGATTCCCTTCCTATGGATCCGTATAAACCGGAAGATCCAGATGACCGGGAATCGCTCGGCCGCCAGATGGTCATTTTGCCTACCGGTGCTGGAAAATCCCTCTGTTTTCAACTGCCGGCACTCCTGCTCGGCGGTGCAACCTTGGTTATTTACCCGATTCTTTCGCTGATGGCTGATCAAGAACGGCGTTTGCAGGAGCGAGGTTTTTCGCCGGTACTTTTACGCGGGGGTCAATCTGAGGAAGAACGCATCAGGATTTTTGAGCAGATTCGTTCCGGAACAAGCCGGTTTATCATCGCCAATCCGGAAATTCTCCTCACAAGGCACGTTTTTGAACAACTTCCGACTCTGAATATTGTGCACATGGTCATTGATGAAGCGCATTGCGTGAGTGAATGGGGCGAAAGTTTCCGGCCCAGTTATCTTGAAATCGGCCGGATTGTTCAGGCATCCGGATCGCAGCTCGTGACAGCTTTCACAGCAACTGCATCTGCACCAGTTTTGGAAAAGATCGATTCGTATATTTTTGCTGATCATCCGGCGCGAAGGATCATCGGAAATCCGGACCGCAGCAACATCAAGTATGAAAGTTGCGGCTGTATTCTGCCGGATCTTGGAGTCCGGGATTTACTCATCACACATGAGCGGCCCGCTATTGTTTTTTGTTCGTCCCGGCTTAGAACTGAAGAGCTTGCCCAGTATCTTCGCGATGAACTTGAGGAGCCGGAACTGCGGTTTTACCATGCGGGATTGGAACGTGAGGAAAAAACTGCGGTGGAAAAATGGTTTTTTGAGAGTAAAACGGGAATTTTGGTTGCGACTTGTGCGTATGGAATGGGTGTTGACAAGGCGGATATCCGGACGGTGATTCACCGGGACTGCCCTCTTTCGGTTGAGTCCTATTTGCAGGAGTCCGGCCGTGCGGGGCGTGATGGAAAGGCGGCTCATGCAATTTTGCTGTGGGGGCCGGTTGACGCGGGGCTTCTCGCGCGTGCCCCTAATGAAATGGATAAAATCCAGCTCCAAAAAATGCTGAATTACGCACGGGATACCGGTACGTGTCGGCGGGAGGCGCTTCTGTCGCTGCTCGATTATGATGGAGAAAATCAGCGTGTCCCTGAAAGTGATTGTTGTGATGTCTGTGCCAAGTCGGCTCGGCCGAGACTTCGTGAGGAGGCGAGTCTTTACGCATTTTTCCGGAAAAATCCATTCCGTTACCAGCTGTCAGAAGCAGCACAGTGCGTGGCGCAGGAATCGGCTTTAAAGTGGTCAGTAGAAGATGCAAAACAGGCGATCAAGTATTTGTTGAATACAAATGTTCTGTACAAGATCCGGTTTCCACTATGGAAAGGGAAAATTTTCGCCGGAAAGTACCCGAAACTGTAACCTAAAAATCTATTTCTATAACTGTATTTGTTGAAAGGGGATCTGAGGTCTGTCCCCATTCTCGCAGAAAAAAATCCCGGCAGACCGAATCAAAATCACCACTTCACTCCGTACTTTCTTTGTTCGCCTATCCACCGACCGGCGAACAGGGAGGAATTTATGGCGCGTCCAAAACGCGGGAATACGAGCAAGGGATCAACCTATCATGTTTCCTCGGAAATTAACCGGAAAGCTTTTGAGCTGAAGAAAAAAAAAATGAAACAATTACTGCTCGCAGTTATCGAGGAATCAAAAACTAAAAAAGAATTCCAATTCAAGATGCATAATTTTTGTATCTTGGATAATCATATTCACTTTCTTATCACGCCGGCAGTCGGTCACAGTCTTTCTATGATAATGAAATGGATAAAACAGGTCTTTGCCATCCGGTGGAATCGCGAGCATGGAAAGCGGGGGCATCTGTGGGGTGACCGGTTTTACTCGCGGGAGATTGTGGACGAAGAAGATTTCATCACAGTGTACAACTACATTGATCAGAATCCGGTGATGGCGCGAGTGGTGATGCGAGCGGAGGATTGGCCGTGGGGTGGGCTGCACCATCATCAGGTTGGAGAGAGCCGGATAGTGAGTGCTGCGCCGGAGTGGGTGGTGGAGCGGCTGCCGGGACATAGACCACGGGGACAGACCCTGAATCCCTCTCCCCGGTAGACTCTCCCTGCAATTTGCCTTTTGGGTTGAGATCAAGTAGATTCCGGTGGCGACTGTTTCTGCAAAACGCTGCCGACAGACTCCGCAATTATTTTTTCGGTGATTCGCCGTGAAAAAGACAGGGAATCTTTGCTCTGTTCCCGACGCTGACTTGCTCCAAGCGCATTTTGAACCTTTGGTTCGAGGCTTTTCAAATTTTCGTAAAGCTTGCCTTCCGGCCTTTTCTCCATTACACTCATTCCATGATAATGTTTCCTTTTTCTGTACCGCCACTACTTCACACTGTTGCCCAGATTGTGATCGAGCGTAGTTTTAAATTGCAAAAAAATGAACAAGTGCTCATCATCACCAATCCAGAATTGGATGTCGGGACTATTGCTACGGCATTGTACGAAGCTGTGATCCTTGCCGGCGGGAAGCCGGTGCTGATATTTCAACCGGTTAAAACACAATTAGATTTTGCAGAACCGGCTGTTATTGCTGCATTTAATGCCAAACCGGAGATTGTTATTTCTTTGAGTGCAAACAAAATGGGTAAAGATAAAAAGGCTTCTGCACATCCTTACCGGCATAAAGGTATTGGTTACGATCATATTTTTCATCTGCAATTATACGGTGAAAAAAGGTGCCGGGGCTTTTGGTCACCGGGAATTACTATCGATTCGTTTTGCCGGACCGTGCCGATAGATTACGATGTTATGGAACACCAATGCGCTGTAGTGAAATCTGTGCTGGATGATGCTGTTTCGATTCACATTAGCGCGCCCAGCGGAACTGATGTAACATTTGGACTACATGGACGGCAAGCCAAAGCTGATGATGGCAATTTCTCAATGCCAGGTCATGGAGGCAACCTTCCGGCCGGTGAAACGTTTATCAGTCCGGAAAATGGTACTGCCAACGGTACTATTGTATTTGACGGCTCCATAACACTTAACGATGGCGATATTCTTATACGGGATCCGATTCATTGCACACTTGATCAGGGTTTTGTCACTGAGATCTCCGGTGGCTCTGAAGCTACAGAACTGCTCCGGACCATTGAGATGGCTGAAACGAATGCCTATGAATTTGAACGGATTGGAACATTGCCGCCCGGAATCGCTTCGCTCTATGCCCGGAATGCCCGTGCCATTGGTGAAATTGGAATCGGGCTGAATCCGGAGGCAAAAATTACCGGTAATATGCTTGAAGACGAAAAAGCTTTCCACACCTGTCATTTTGCAATCGGTCACAACTATGATGATGATTTGCCGGCCCTGATTCACCTTGATGGACTCGTCCAAAATCCTACAATAACCACATTCTCTAAAACTGGTGAGGAAATTATGATTGAGCTGGACGGTGAACTGCTTTTGTAGCTATTTCTTGATAACCGTCTCTGTTTATGGAAATGAATTTGAGGTCTGACCCCTTGTCACGCTTTTCAAGTATTGTAGCTAGAGCTATAAGTTGAGGAATGTAGTGTTAGATGCTGATCAATCGGTTGCATACCAGGCCGATGCCAATGTCGTGGTGGCCGCGGGTGCAGGATCCGGAAAGACAACGGTACTTTCTGAGCGTTATGTCCGTCTTGTGACTGAGCGGGGCTTTGATGTGAGTGAAGTTCTCACGCTCACCTTTACCCGGAAAGCTCAAGCCGAAATGTACAACCGGATTTTTCAAAAATTGCGTAGGTCCAGTCACCCACGTGCGCCCGAATGTGTCGAACATTTTGATCAGGCGCGGATTGCCACGCTTGATTCGTTTTGCACAGCGATTGTCCGGGGCGGCGTTTCGATCTTTGGTTTGTCAAACGATTTCCGGATCGATCCCAAGGAATTGCAGTCGCGGGCCGTGGAAAGTGCAATTGAGCTTGTGATGCAGCACCGTCAGGAGCCAGTCATCAGGAATCTTGTGGCATCGCGATCGTTTAATGCAGTTGTCAACGATCTCTTTGCTGATCTTGCACTTGAAAGCTTTAGTCTGGTGCATCCGGGAAATTTTGAAAAAAGAACTCACGAGCAGATCCGGTTTTTGGAAAAAGAAACTAAGAATATGATGGAATCGATCAATGCAACCGGTGATTTTCTTTTTTCAGTTGATGATTCAAAATGTAAATCAAAAACGCCCCAGAATATAAAAGAAGTTTTAGCGCATATTCTTCCGCTCCATTGTGATTTTTCCGGTGAATCCCTGCAAAAATTAGCTCAGAAAGCTGACTATGTACGATCCGGTAAATCATTTAGCAACATTAAAAGTAATGTAAAAGATCCGGTATTAATTGAATTCCGGGATCCGGTTACTAAATTAAAAGGAAAAGCAGAAACACTCCTTGCGATCATTGGTACCTTTCAATTCCGGGATTATATTGAATCCCTCGGCAGGCTTTTTGACGCGTATGAAGCGCATTTTTTGGAAAAAAAGCGCCAGCAGGGCATTTTGTCGTTTAAAGATGTGGCCGAATTATCCGTGGAAATTCTAAAAAACGATCTGGATCTCCGGAATTTTTATAAAACCGGAATCAAGGCGATTATGATAGATGAATTTCAGGATAATAATTCTTTGCAAAAAGATCTCCTGTATTTATTAGCTGAAAAAGATGATTCCGGTGCTGCCGGGCTAATGCCTACGGTACATGATTTGAATCCGGAGAAATTATTCTTTGTCGGTGATGAAAAACAATCAATTTACAAGTTCCGCGGTGCGGATGTTTCGGTTTTTCGGACGCTTTCCGGCGAATTAGGCGGCGAGCCGGTTGCGCTCCGGACCAATTACCGGTCAACTGCGAATCTGGTCACTTTTTACAACTCCCTTTTTCCGGGTGTTTTTAGATACGCCGAGCAGATTTACGAGGCGGAATTTTCTCCCATGCAGTCTCCGCCCGGAAAAACAATTGAAACGGATCCGGCCGTTGAGATTCACCTGCAACTTTCTTCGCAGCAACAGCCGGACTTTTCTGAAGGAGATGAAGATTCCGGGGAATTGGTGCTTGAAAATGGTGAAGCCTTAGCAGCGGGAGAGCGGATTCTCGCGGGTGTCCGGAATCATGAGTTTTCCTTTGGCGATGTTGCCTTTTTATTCCGGTCAACCAGCCATCAAAATCAATATGAACGGATATTCCGGCGTCTTGGAATTCCTTTCACTGCAACGGATCCGCGCGGGCTTTTTTTTGAGGGTCCGGCGAATGATTTTTATGCGCTGCTGCGTCTCTCGCTCTTTCCCCATGACCGGAATGCGTATGCAACCGTGCTTCGATCTCCTTTTGTGCAAGTGTCGGATTCAAGTGTCTTCCGTATTTTACTGGAGAATCCGGCGCCGGTTTTTCCGGCAGATGCGCCGGAGGAATGGTTTGACAATGCTGCGGAACGCGCCCGTTATGTACATGGCTGTGAAGTATTTGCCGAGGTTCAGCACCGGCTTGACGCCCAGAGCTTGGGAATGCTTTTTTCGTATTTATGGTATGAAAGCGGCTATCAGACTCTGCTTATGTACGATCCGGCGCTGCGCCATAACACCGGACATTTTGACTATCTCTATACCTTGGCGCTTGATGCAGATTCCCGTCACCTCAATGCCGCTGCCTTTTTAGATGAACTTGCTCCGTTTATGAAGACAAATGAAAAAGTCGAAGCGGATTCTGAGCCGGCCCAAAGTGATATTGTCCGGTTTCTTACGGTACATAAAAGCAAAGGACTTGAGTTTCCGGTTGTGGTGCTTGCAAATAGCGGTTCAAAAGTCCAGAAAGAAAAAAACGATAAACCCTACTATCTGGATCCGGTGTATGGTCCAACGGTTAATTTCCGCAATGATTCTGATAAACATAATGAGCAAATTCACAATTATTTCTTTGATATAAATAAAGAAGAA
>BOBG01000101.1 GCA_026002265.1 Spirochaetia bacterium | reverse complement strand
GCTATTTCGTATATGGAACTATATATAAATATTTCACCATTTCTTATTGAAGAGATGAAAATATAATAGTCGGGTGAACCCCTTGGAGGTACATGGCTTTTTTTGAAATTCAACAACGGGATTCTACATGCGCTGCCCGGACCGGAATATTGAATCTCCCTCACGGGCTGGTTCACACACCGGTTTTTATGCCGGTTGGTACCAATGCAACGGTTAAAGCGTTACGAGTATCGGATTTAGTGGAACTTAAGTGTGAAATTATCCTCGGAAATACCTATCATTTATACCTTCGGCCCGGAACTGAAGTCATCGAAAAAGCCGGAAGTCTCCATGATTTTATGGGGTGGCACGGCAATATATTAACTGATTCCGGCGGTTTTCAGGTATTTTCCCTGGCAACTTTCCGGAAAATCACTGAAGCGGGCGTGGAATTTCATTCGCATATAGACGGTTCCACCCATATTTTAACGCCGGAAAAAGCGGTCGCAATTCAGACTATTTTGAATAGTGATATACAAATGCAGCTCGATGTATGTACGCCATGGGGAACAGAACGCAAAGAATCGGAAGATGCATTATCGACAACTGCTGCATGGTTAAAACGGGCGGACGCTGCATGGAAAAAAGCCAAGGATTCCGGTTACCGCGGCGCGCTTTTTGCCATTGTTCAGGGGAATTTTTTTAAGGATCTCCGGGATAAAAGTGTGGAATTAACGCTGGCCGTGGATACGCCGGGGATTGCAATTGGCGGGCTTTCGGTGGGAGAAAGTCCGGAAACATTTGTGGAATATTTATCCTACACCGCAGCTCAATTACCGGTGGAAAAACCGCGCTATGTTATGGGAATCGGTACGCCGGATTATATCCTTTCAGCTATTGAACATGGAATCGATATGTTTGACTGTGTGCTACCGACGCGTACCGGCCGTACCGGACGGGTTTTTACCCGTGATGGGAATCTTTCCATAAAAAAACTGGAAAACCGTCTCGATTGTGGACCTATTGATCCGGAGTGTCAGTGTCCGGTATGCCGCGGTTACACAAGAGCTTATCTCCGGCATTTATTTAAAACGCAGGAAATTCTCTGCTCGATTCTCGCGAGTTATCATAATATTTATTTTTTACAAGATCTGGTGCAGCAAGCCCGGAACGCAGTTCAGGAAAACCGGTTTTTACCATTTAAAAATGAATTTTTAACCCGGTATCAACAAAAAAATGATTCTTTAATCCAGTGATGTTAAAGAATCACTACAATCTATTATTGTTTTATTAATATTGTTTCAATTGAATTTACCGTCATTTTTAGTTTTGTACCGTTTTGGTTTATTTGTAGACTACCACCATAAGCAGCAGCCAAATCGTCTAATGATATAGGCATCGGATTCATATTCATTTTCATGGTTATTGAATGATTTGTATCATTAGCTGTAACAGTAATGGTTCCATCTTCGTCTTCGGAACTCAACATTTCGGCTATTGTTTTGACATCTGCCCATATTTCAGCTATATTTCCACCGGAATAAGTCGCTGTGCTTATCATGACACCAGACATAGTTGATGCACTTGCATCAAAGATCATGGTGGATTCGCCATTGGTTGTTACGCTTATATCGCCATACTCTGCTTCTAATTCATCAGTCCACTCTATAGATTGATCTTTGAGACTTATTGTTTGACTATTTGAACCTTTCCACGTTCCATTCAATTGAGCCAAACTTGTAACGTCTTCCCACTCAGCCGTAGTAGTAGTATCATTAACGTCTTCCCGCTCAGCCGTAGTAGTAGTATCATCACAACTCACAGCCAACATTCCGAATGCCAGTACCATAGCGACGATTCCCAATAGGAACCATTTGTTCCATTTTTGCGTAGTTTCCATAAAAACCTCCAAATACTTTGTTTATATACCGCCGCAGATTCACTGGAACGGCATGGTATAGGGTTGTACGCCACCGGCGCACGAATAAGAATGTACCATACTTGCCCCCCGTCAACCTTTGGGACCCCCCTTTCAAAAAAAATTTCTAAATTTTAAACCCCATCAAATTCAGAATTACCCCCGTTGGGGGTTAAAGAGGACGAATCAGTGGGCAACTTGTGAAGATCGATCTCCACCGGTTTGAATTTTTACAAATTTCAACTATCTCTTTTTATTGTAAAAAGATGCCGGAGGTCTGTCCCCATTATCTCATTGTGTGTAAAAGATATATGACCCCTGCCCAGTTCGATCCCGGAAGAAATCCGGAAGAGCATGGAAGCGAATGAATACGATTCACGAATGTCACACATTAAGAAAAATAAACCCGAATCAGTGGGCAACTTGTGAAGATCGATCTCCACCGGTCTGAATTTCTACAAATTTCAACTATCTCTTTTTACTGTAAAAAAATGCCGGAGGTCTGTCCCCAGTATTTCATTGTGTGTAAAAGATATATCATACCTACCTAGTTCGATCCCGGAAGAAATACGGAAGAGCATGGAAGCGAATGGAAGCGAATGAATACGATTCACGAATGTCACACATTAAGAAGGATAAACCCGGATCGGCGGACAAATTGTGAAGATCGATCTCCACTGGTCTGAATTTCTACAAATTTCAACTATCTCTTTTTATTGTAAAAAGATGCCGGAGGTCTGTCCCTATTATCTCATTGTGTGTAAAAGGTATATGACCCCTGCCCAGTTCGATCCCGGAAGAAATCCGGAAGAGCATAGAAGTGAATGAATACGATTCACGAATGTCACACATTAAGAAAAATAAACCCGAATCAGTGGGCAACTTGTGAAGATCGATCTCCACTGGTCTGAATTTCTACAAATTTCAACTATCTCTTTTTACTGTAAAAAGATGCCGGAGGTCTGACCCCATTATCTCATTGTGTGTAAAAGATATATGACCCCTACCCAGTTCGATCCCGGAAGAAATCCGGAAGAGCTATGGAAGTGAATGAATACGATCCACGAATAAGAAAAATACTCACCTCCGGCTAGAAATTTCTAACATAAATGTAGTATTATGCGCGCATGGAATCGGAATTTGAATTGTTGTTTGATATTGTACGGACTTTTGATACGTATGTTGAATTGCGGAGCGGACTCGGGCCGCTTTTGAATCTTTTGGAAATCCGGGCCGGACTTACGTGGGGCATGGTCACACTACTCGACCGCCGGACCGGGCTGCTCAAAATTGAGGAGGCGCAGGGGCTTTCGCCGGAAGAAAAGGAGCGGGGGATCTACCGTCTCGGCGAGGGACTCGTTGGGAGGGTTTTTGAATCCGGCAGTGGAATTACGGTGCCGGATCTTGCACTCGATTCCCGGTTTCTCAACCGGGCAAAGAACCGCCGGCATGAAGATATGGCCGGATTGACCTATTATTGCGTTCCAATTCGGGCTAATGGCGCGGTAATGGGGACACTTTCCGCGGAACGCCGGATTCGGAGTGAAAATGCGTCACAACAGAGAAGTCAGGACCGGGCATTTTTAGAAAAAATTGCACAGATTATCGCGGATTCTGCAAAACTCCGGGAACGGATTCTCGAAGAACAGATGCGGCTCCGTAACGATGCGTCCACAGCATCTCTAAAGGCCGAAACAGATTGCGGCGGCCGGATTGCACCGGAAAGTGCGATCATCGGTACGAGCAATAGTATGCATTTTTTGTACGAAATGCTCGCGCAGGGAGCGCCGAGCGATGCATCTGTGCTGATAACTGGTGAAAGCGGTACCGGAAAAGAATTGGTGGCAGCGGAGGTTCACCGGCTTTCAAAACGGTCCGGAGAGGTTTTTGTCAAGGTGAACTGTGCGGCGTTGCCGGAATCGATCATCGAGAGCGAATTGTTCGGGCATGAAAAAGGGGCTTTTACCGGAGCAATTACCCAACGAAAGGGCCGCTTCGAACTTGCCCAGCATGGAACGATTTTTTTGGACGAAATTGGGGATCTATCCCCGGCTATTCAGGCAAAACTCCTCCGGGTGTTGCAGGAGCGTGAATTAGAACGGGTCGGTGGCACGAGTACCATAAAAATTGATGTCCGGCTCATCGCCGCAAGCAACCGGAACCTTGAGCAAGAGGTAAAAGCCGGCAGTTTCCGAGATGATCTCTATTACCGGCTTAACGTATTTCCGCTCTATGTACCGCCGCTCCGTGAACGGAAGAGCGACATCATGCTCCTCGCAGATCATTTTATTGAAAAATTCGCCCGGAAAAATAACAAGATCATTAAACGTATCTCTTCACCGGCCATTGAATTATTAACCAGTTATTCCTGGCCGGGAAATGTACGGGAACTGGAAAATTGCATCGAACGGGCTGTGATTCTTTCGACTGACATGGTGATTCATTCGTACAATTTACCGCCGAGTCTGCAATCCGCCCTTTCCACGAAAACTGAGCCGGTGATGACTCTCAAAGCTGCTATTTCACGGGTGGAAAAGGAGATGATTATCGAGGCGCTCAAAATAGAATCCGGTAATATGGCAGCCGCTGCCCGGAGACTCGGCATCACCGAACGCCAGATGGGGCTTCGTGTCAGATACTACGGCATCGATTGGCGGATATTCCGGACTGCAAACACGAATCTATAATTAAAAACCGAGAAGAAAGGAAAAAAATATTAAAATATTCGTTTGATCAATTTTTACAAATTTTCCCTGTAATTTTTTATACCAAAAAGAGATGCAAGAGGTCTGTCCCCAAAAATTTTTCTGGAATTTGCCGGTAAAAGCTGAAAAATGATGTTCCGGTGAATCTGTCAGGATAGATCTAGGGTCTGCATCTATCCGCTTTCGGATAATTTTTACTCTTTACTCTTTACTCTTTTCTCTTGTAGTATTCATGTATGAAACATAACTATTTCGCCGGTGTGCTGCCGGTGCTTGTGTTTATATTGTTCTCGGCATGTGCCGGTACGGATATGACGGCAGTGAGGTCTAATTCGATGACAGTGACGCCGCCAGATGGTTCAAGTGGCAATTATGACCAGGCAACGGGCAACTTCAATGCTGAGGACTACAATAATCGCGGTATTGCGGCCTTCCAACAGGGCAATTACGATCAAGCTTTAACTAATTATGATAAAGCGATTCAGCTCGAGCCGAACCTTGCCATTGCGTACTATAACCGCGGCCTTGTGTATCAAGAAGTTAGAAAGAATTATGAGCTTGCCCTCAAAGATTATGACGAGGCGATTCGGCTCGATCCACGCCTTGCTCTCGCCTATAATAACCGCGGTCTTGTGTATCACAATAGTAAGGGCAATTATGATCAAGCAATACAAGATTATACTGAAGCAATTAAGATCGATAAAAATTATGTAGAACCCTATAATAACCGGGGCATTGCCTATTATAGTAAGGGCAATTATGATCAAGCAATACAAGATTATACTGAGGCAATTAAGATCGACAAAAATTATGCAGAACCCTATTTTAACCGGGGTTTGCTCTATTATCATGGTAAAAATGATTATGATAAATCTATAGCAGATTATACTGAAGCAATCCGGATCAATAAAAATTACGCTAAAGCTTATTTTAGCCGGGGTTTGGCCTTTCACAGCAGGAACGATTATGACCGGGCAATAAGGGATTATACTGATGCAATCCAATTAGATGGAAACTATGTTGTTGCATACAATAACCGCGGCATGGCTTACCGGAAAATGGGTAAAATCGATCAGGCAATAACAGATTATAATGCTGCGATCCGGATCGATCCGACATTTGCTGTTGCATACAATAACCGCGGGCTCGTGTATCAAAACGATAAATTAGATTTTACACGGGCTCTTTCTGATTACAATCAGGCGATTCGGCTTGATCCGCAGCTTGTCATTGCGTACAATAACCGGGGTGGAGCTTATGCGGACCAGCAAAAGTATGATGAGGCGATAAAAGATTTTGAAAAAGCGCTTGAGTTTAATCCTCGGTATGCCTACGCAATTAACAATCGCGGCAGCGTATATATGAATCAAAATGATTACGATAAGGCGATAATAGATTTTAATAAAGCACTTGAACTCACACAGAATCAATATGCTGAAGCTTATAAAAACCGGGGAATTGCCTATCATAGTAAAGGAAATTATGATCAAGCAATGCAAGATTATACCGCGGCAATCCGGATCAATCCTCAGTATATCGAAGCTTATAATAACCGGGGGGTTTTGTACGCTAAACTAGGCGATAAAATAAATGCAGAAAAAGACTTTGATACCATTCTCCGTATGGATCCGTCTAATATTTTTGCTCAAACCAGCAAACAAAATCTTTTGTACTAAAATTTATTAAGAGTCTGGAATTTCCGGACTCACTATGTACCTTTCTTTTTCTTTTGTTTCCGGTTATACTTTTTCTATGGTTCAATGGGAATTAAGCGGCCAGACTCGGCTTCCTATCCGGTCATGGTGTAAAGAGATTGAGGACGGTGCGTTGACACAGGCGCGTAATTTAGCTGATCATCCGGCCGTACGTGACCATGTTGCGTTGATGCCGGATGCTCATGTTGGCTACGGAATGCCTATCGGCGGGGTGATTGCGTGTGAAGATGCTGTTATCCCCAATGCAGTTGGAGTTGATATTGGCTGCGGAATGGGTGCGATTAAAACAAACCTTGAAGCCGATGCACTCGGTGATATGTCTGCTCGGCGTTCCCTCATCGAGGAGATAAAAGCTCAAATTCCGGTCGGGGAATCCCATTCTCGGAAGATTCCGGTTCCGTGGGAAGGATTTAGCGCGTGGCATGATTCACTTGGAGGCGCACCTGAACCGGCATGGTTTAGCGAAAATATGCACGAAAAATTAGATGAGTACAACCTCGGCACACTCGGCGGGGGGAATCATTTTATCGAATTGCAAAAAAGCGAAGAAGGTACTCTGTGGATCATGCTCCATTCCGGATCCCGGAACCTCGGCTACCGGATTGCGAATTTTTATCACCGGCAGGCTGTGGCACTTGATGCAGACCTCGGTATAGAGCTTCCGGATTCCAATATTGCCTATTTACCGGCCGGACATGACCTTGGAAGTGCGTACATTCGTGACATGAATCATGCCTTGAACTATGCACAAGAGAATCGCCGAGTCATGCTGAATCATCTCAAATCCATTATTGCAGAGCA
>BOBG01000100.1 GCA_026002265.1 Spirochaetia bacterium | reverse complement strand
ATTATTTATTAAAATATTCCCAACAATATCTTCTATCCGGGTTATATGCCATATATCCCACAATATTGATGTTTCTTTATTTGATATTTTTTTACAAGTTTCTTCTTTAAGATTCTTCCACAATATGTCATATAATGTTTCGTCATTATTTTTATATACTTTTTTATCATGCAATATACCATGCATTTCAAAGAATAATTTTATTCCATCATCAAGTGTCTGTTCCTTTGATAAAAATATTTTGAGGTTATTTTGCTTGATAGTCCAATCGCTGGGTATATATTTCATTTATTCATTCTCCATAGCACATTTTTATTGCCCTGGTCTTTGCTTCGCAAAGCCCTTATTCAGGCAACAAAAACGTCGTAAATAACCGGAACGCTCTACCCAAAAGACATTCCATTTTCCCGCGCCGGAAATCCTAACAATTCTCTTACTTCATCATCGATCAAGGTTTCCTTGATCAACAGTTCCTCAGCCAATTTTTCCAATCGTGAGCGCTGTTCATTGAGGATTCGTTCCGCAGTTGACCGGGCATTTTCTAGTATTCCTTTAACCGCTCGATCGATATGTAGTGCTGTATCCTCCGAATAATCCCGGTGCTGGGCGATTTCCTTGCCGATAAAAATCGGCTCCTCTTCCTGTCCATAGGAAACCGGCCCCATTTCCTGCGCCATCCCCCATTCGCACACCATTCTGCGCGCCATTTCAGTTGCCTGCTGAAGATCTTGCTTCGTGCCGGTTGTCGTTTCACCGTACACAAGATTTTCCGCAGCCCACCCGCCGTAACAAATGGTGATCCGGTCCTCGATCCACCCTCGCGCCCGGCTGTACGTATCCTCTTCCGGGAGGGACATTACACCGCCAAGCGCCCGACCGCGGGGAATAATGGTCACTTTATGGAGGGGATCGGCATTTTTGAGAAAATAGTGGAGGACTGCGTGCCCCGATTCATGGATTGCAGTCATACGCCGTTCATGTTCCGACATCACAAGCGTTTTCCGGGCAACACCCATAAGAATTTTATCCCGCGCTTCCTCAAAATCCGGCATCTCAACTTCGTTTTTATCCTTCCGGGCAGCATAGAGTGCAGCTTCGTTGACCAGATTTGCAATATCAGCACCGCTCATACCGGGAGTGGCCCGGGCAATCCGGGTAAGGTCAATTCCGGCTGACAAGGGAATCTTCGTGCTGTGAATCCGGAGAATATCCTCTCGTTCCTTTATATCCGGCATCGCCACCATAACTTGCCGGTCAAAACGCCCCGGACGGAGGAGCGCCGGGTCCAGAACATCCGGACGATTCGTTGCAGCGAGGACGATGACTCCATCTTTGGAATCGAAGCCATCCATTTCCACCAGCAGTTGATTCAGAGTCTGTTCACGCTCGTCATGCCCGCCGCCGTAACCAGCCCCGCGAGTCCGCCCGACCGCGTCCAATTCATCGATAAAAATGATGCATGGAGCATTTTTCCGGCCCTGTTCAAACAAATCCCGGACCCTGCTCGCGCCGACTCCGACAAACATTTCCACAAAATCGGATCCGGACATATGGAAATAAGCCACACCCGCCTCGCCCGCCACAGCACGCGCCATCAACGTTTTTCCGGTTCCGGGCATTCCCACGAGAAGAACACCTTTTGGAATCCGGGCACCCATTTTGGTGAATTTCTGGGGATTTTTGAGAAAGGCAACAACTTCTTCCAGTTCATATTTTGCATCTTTTTGGCCCGCAACATCCGAGAAAGAGAATTTTTTTCCTTCTTCAGAATACCGGTGGGCACGGCTTTTTCCAAATTGCAACGCCCTGTTATTCGGTCCTTGCATATTTCGCATCATAAAGAAGATAAAAGCAAATCCAATGATCCACGGGACTAATTCAAGGAGGAGTCTGCTAAAACTGATCCCGGAAACTCCGCCGGAAATGGTGATATTTTTCGACTGAAGGAGAGGAATCAATGTCGGATCTTGATAAGGTATAAGCGTTTTAAACAAAACTTGCTGAGAAGAAGATCCTCCCCGGAGCGCACCCTCAACCACAGATCCGTCAATTATTTTTACCGCGGTAACTTCATTCTGATTAAGGAACCGGAGGAATTCTGAGTAAGATAATTCCTGTATTGCCGAAGCATTTCCCCGAAAAAAATACGCAAAGCCAAGAGCTGTAATAACCAACAAAAAAATTATCGTAAAGGGCCGGGGCTTTCCCGGTTTGAGTACGGAGCGTGATTCTTTTTCCGGCTGTTCAGCCATTTTTTTCTCCTTTTGAGATATGAAAGTAAAAAGTGCCGGAAGATCTCGCCGGTACCATTTTTACAGTATTTCCATAATAAATAACTGCGGCAGTACCGAGCTGATCTTCGGCAGCGATTATGCACTGAGATTCCTGACGGAAAACAAGAGGCAACTCCGCACAAAAACCGGACTCTGCATTTTTTTCCACAGGTCCGCACCAAACACTTATACCATGTACCATATAGATTCCGGGGTTTTTAATCAATAATGCAAAAGCTTGTTCCGGTATTTGTTCCGCGGATCTAATCTCAATCCGGGATTTATTCCGTACAATCTGGATCGGACCCGCGTCCATACTTTTGGAATTCCGGTTATAACTGCGGAGCGTCTCCCGCCGCGGCATTTTTTCCTTGTGCCGGGCAGGATCCGGCTGCTCACAAGAAGCATTACTCCGGCTCATTATGAGGTCAGCCGCCTGAAAAAGCGCTTCTTCACGAATAATGGGTGATCGCGCAAAAAACGATTCAGCATCAGTAGTTAGGAAGCCGGAATCCTCGTCCCACACAATCGAATCATGGCTCTGAATCTGCAAAAAATCAGTGACAAAACGTTGTGTTTCCGCAAGATCGCGCACCGGCTTTTTCCAATCGGGAAAATATTCGTTGAGACAGGGGATGAGGCAATGCCGAATTCGGTTCCGGAAAAATCGAATATCGTCATTTGTGGAATCAGTCCGGTAAGAACATTTTTTTTCAGAGAGGTATGCAAGAACATCCGCACGATTCAGCGTCAAAAGTGGACGCAGAATAGTACCTGTGTCTTGAGGCAATGCAGCGAGTCCGGCCGGACCACTTCCCCGGAGAAAGCGCATCAGCACTGTTTCAAGAAGATCGTCTTGAGTATGGGCAACAAGAACCCGTTCCGCTCCAATCCGGTGAGCCTCCTGATTCCAGATCCGGTGCCGGAGGAGCCGGGCAGATGCCTCAATTCCAATGGACCGCCGCCGGGCAATCTGTTCAATGGCGCCAGGACGAATCCGCACAATCCGGTATGGAACACCGTAATTCCGGCATAATTCCGTAACAAACTCAACATCGCCATGCCGTTCCGGCTCGGGCCGGATCCCATGTTCAACATGGAGAACATGGAAATTTTTTTGAATCGCATAGAGTGCCGTCACCATCGCAGTCGAATCAGCTCCGCCGGATACTGCGGCTAAAAAAACTGCACCTGCCTCAAATTTGTTAAGGGCCGCAGAAACAGTTTTTTCAAACACATTTAGGATTTCGCTTCAGGAGCCGGTGTGGCAGTTGCTTCAGTTTCAGCAGCCGCGGTCGCAGCTTCAGCCTTGGCAAATTTCACCAAGGCAATGACTTGATCGGATCCGGAGAGTACCCGGACATTTTCACCCAAATTCAGATCCCGGATATGAATCGATTGATTTACCTTTAAATCTGCAATATCCACATCGATCCGGGGCGGGAGATATTTGGGGAGACACTCCACTTCAACTTCATGAACCGGTAATTCCAAAATTCCGCCGTCACGTACTCCGATTGGATTCCCATGAATATGGATCTTGACCTTTGCCCGGAGCGCAACATCTGCTTCGACTTCATAAAAATCCGCATGCAAAACCATAGCGTTGATGATATTTTGCTGAACGTCTTTTACAAAGACTTCATAGGATTTTCCATCTTTAACCGCAATAGTGAGAATAGTACTCCGGGAAATATTTTTTGCGCTGCTGACAAATTCCTTTACGTTGACATCGATCATAACCGTATTTCCGGTTCTTCCATAAATAACGGCCGGAAATTGTCCCGTACGCCTTAAGCGCCGGGCTACACTCGATCCGGTTTTTGTCCTTGTCTGTGCTGATAGCACGATTTGAGCCATTTTTTAATCACCTCGTTGGGATGACAGGATTCGGACCTGTGAATACCGGCTCCAAAGGCCGGTGCCTTACCGCTTGGCTACATCCCAAATTATCAAAATTCTACAAAAAACCAAAATTTTGTCAAGCTGCCCCTCCACTTCAGCCCTTATAAGCCTGCCAAGGTGGGGAAACAGCCTGTACAAATTATTCAGCCGGTGTTGCTACAGCTCTAGCCGGAACGGCTAAATTTCTCGACTGAGCAGCGAGCCAGTCGAGAAGATTAACACTGACATCATTGATTCTCTGAGTCAAAGCATTGTTGTACACATAAATCCATGACCAGTGACCGGGGTAAACAACGGTAACACCATCAGGTTCAAAGGCCCGTACATCCGCAGGATAGCTGTAATATACTCTGGATGCACCTTTTTTGATCAAACGGTCGTAAGTTGCCAATGAATTGATTACGGCCGGAACTGTATCGTCTTTGGCCGCATTAACGTACCAAATCGGCAAATCAAGGATCGAATCAATTTGCTCATCGGTGATACGGGCATCAAGAGCAGCGGAAGCAACCGGAACCGCAGCCGCGAAATAGGTCGGATCATCCATGATTAAAAGCTGGGTGAGATAACCACCGTTGGAAAGTCCGCCGATATAGATACGATCCGGATCAATAGCTTTGTTTTGATCAACATACTTTTGAATGAGAGCTTTGGTTGCAGCGGTGTATATGCTGGTAATAGGACCAGTCGGGGTGGCTGCCGCTGCAGCCGGGTCAGCAGTTGCTTCACCAGCTTCTTCCATCCAACGAGTAGGAGTCTGGGGAACGAGCACGTACAAAGCACCGCCAAATATTTTCTGAACTTCAGGTGAGGCAAATGCTACTGCCTTATTCGCCGCAAGGGGAATAGTTGCGTCAGTACCACCTTCTCCACCGCCATGGAGCCATACGAGGAGAGGAACAGTCTTTGCCCGGTACAATCCGGAGGGACGGAAATCCGCATAAGTGAGTGTCACATCACCTTCCCGGATATTACCACTCGTATTAAACAGATCGATCTGGGGGCGGTAGGTTTTTTTGAGAGTGTTGGTATACAGATCGGTAACTTTACCAATCGGCTTTTTTTGGGTAATAGTGTATTGACCGTCAACCCACCGATTGAATCCATCTGCATAATTTAACACAGAAGCAAGCGCACCAATGAGTTCATCGCCTGAATTCTGACCGCTTTTGTACAGGAGAGCGAGAGTTGCATATTCACCTACTGCGGCCCGGTTACCCTCTGCATCAGAAATGTACACTTCAAGAACAGTGACCTTTTCATCCTGTTGAGGGAGTGCGAGTCCACCCGGTACACGGGTATCTGACCGGCTGACTTTTACCTCAAAGCTGTCACTTTCAATTTTTGCAGCCGGTATGGTTTCGCCTAAATACACAACGAGCTTGGTAACGACAGAACCCCAGTCCTGCACCTCAATCACCTTGTTGTAATTGGTCTCAAGAGCATTTCCTACGCCGACGAATCCGGGCAGAAGCAGAATTCCGGCAGTTAATGCTAATGTTTTAAGTAGTTTCATAAATCCTCCAAAACAAAAAAAGATTAAAGAAAGAATAGAATCATAACGTACTTTTGTCAATGCTGATTCCAGCATGATCCAAATTTTGATCGGAGGTCTGTCCCCTTGTTCCGGTTCTTCTTGACTCTTTTTTTAATGACCAGTATAACCTAGTAAATTTGTACATTTACTATGAAACTAAAAGGAGTATCTTATGGCGGCAAAAACTAACATTGACACATGGGCTTTTGAGACAAAGCAATTGCATATTGGGCAAGAGGATCCAGATCCTGCCTCAGATGCGCGGGCTGTACCGATTTATCAGACGACTTCATACGTGTTCAAAAATGCGGCGCACGCGGCTGACCGGTTCGGACTGCGGGATGCCGGAAATGTCTATAATCGTTTGACTAATTCTACACAAGATGTGTTGGAGAAACGAGTTACGGCACTTGAAGGCGGAATAGCCGGACTCGCGTTAGCATCCGGCGCGGCTGCAATTACCTACGGAATTTTGAATCTTGCAAGCGCCGGCGATCATATTGTTTCTGCAAAAACAATTTACGGCGGGTCCTACAATTTATTCGCCCATACCTTGCCGTTGTATGGAATTACCACAACGTTTGTGGATCCGGATGAAAAAGATTCTTTTGAAAAAGCGATTCAGAAAAATACCAAAGCGATTTTTATTGAAACCCTGGGCAATCCGAATTCAAATGTCATTGATATTGAAGCAGTGGCAAAAATCGCCCATGCGAACAAAATTCCGCTTGTGGTCGATGCAACGTTTACAACTCCCTATTTACTGCGGCCCATTGAATATGGTGCGGATATTGTGATTCACTCTGCGACCAAATTTTTGGGCGGGCACGGAACGACTCTCGGCGGAATTATCGTTGATTCCGGGAAATTTGACTGGGAAGGCAGTGGAAAATTCCCTCATATTACCGAGCCGAGTCCCAGTTATCATGGGCTTTCTTTCACAAAAGCAGTCGGTGCCGCAGCTTACGTCACGCGGATACGGACTATTCTCCTTCGGGATACCGGTGCCGCGATTGCTCCGTTTAATGCGTTTTTGCTGTTGCAAGGGGTCGAAACCCTTTCGCTCCGGGTCGAACGCCACGTTGAAAACACACTTAAAGTGCTTGAATACTTGCAAATGCAGCCGAAAGTCGAGGCGATTCATCATCCGAGTCTGCCCAGCGAGCCGAGCCACAATATTTACAAAAAATATTTTCCCAAGGGCGCGGGGTCCATTTTTACGTTTGAAATCAAGGGTGGCGTTACAGAAGCGCACCAGTTCATTGACCGGCTTCAGATTTTCTCGCTCCTTGCCAATGTTGCGGATTTAAAATCATTGGTGATTCATCCGGCCACGACAACCCATTCTCAACTTTCAGAATCTGAACTTTTGGATCAGGGAATCAAACCGAATACAATCCGGTTATCTATCGGTACTGAAAATATTAAAGATATTATTG
>BOBG01000099.1 GCA_026002265.1 Spirochaetia bacterium | reverse complement strand
GAAACGCAGGAAGAACTTTCAGCTCATAACGTAAAAGGCGTAAAACTGATTTTTTTGCCGAGTGTTGAACTGAAACGAAGTCTTCAGGATATTTCTTTCGAGATTTAATAACAGAAATATAGCGGATCTATTGATCATATTTATCTTGATCCGCTGTTTTTTTAGCACATGAAATTACAAAACCATACGCATCTTTTTAAAAAATCAAGCGTAATTATTTTAAAAACGAACAGAAGGAAAAATGTCTATGAACCAACTTATCCTTGGTGATAACCTTGAAATTCTTAAAACAGTAAAGCCGGAATCGATTGATCTGATTTATCTCGATCCGCCATTCTTCTCTAATCGGAATTATGAGGTCATTTGGGGAGACGCTGGAGAAGTCAGAAGTTTTCAGGATCGATGGGGCGGCGGTATTGATCATTATATTGCATGGTTAAAAGAACGGGTTGAATGTATGCACCGGTTACTCAAACCGACCGGATCAATCTTTTTACACTGTGACTGGCACGCTAATACATATATCCGGACGTTTATTCTTGATAAAATTTTCGGTATGAATAATTTTATAAATGAAATTGTGTGGTGCTATAAAAAGTGGGTATCTAGTAAAAATCAATTATGTAGCAATCATGACATTATCTTTTGGTATGCTAAATCCAAATTGAATGAATACCATTATAACCAATTATATACAGAACGTGCTGAATCTACACTGAAACGATTTGGAACTAAAAAAATTATCTCTGGTGATAAAGATAAATCTGGGAAACGTATACCATCAGTTACTGCCGGTGAAGATTCTGTGGGTGTTAAACTGGGAGATTGGTGGGATATGCCTATTATTGCTCCATCTGCTAAAGAGCGTATTGGCTATCCAATGCAAAAGCCGGAAGCCTTATTGGAACGAATTATTACATGTGCAAGTAATCCCGGCGATATTGTTTTGGATCCTTTTATGGGCGGAGGAACTACTATTGCGGTTGCAGACCGTTTAAAACGCCGGTGGATTGGGATTGATCAATCGGTGCAAGCAGTAAAAGTGAGCGAACTCCGGCTGCAAAAACAGCAGGATTTATTCAGTAATTCCTATACTCTGCAACTGCACAAATACGACTATGATACACTCCGGTATAAAGATGTTTTTAAATTTGAGTCGTGGATCGTGCAGCAGTTCGGCGGAATTCCTAATATTAAACAGCAGGGAAATTCTGGTATTGACGGAAAAATGCCGGACGGTGTACCTATTCAAGTCAAGCGTTCTGGTGAAATCGGACGGAATGTTATTGACAATTTTATTGAGGCTGTGCAGCGTTTTGATAAAAATCTCTTTGAAAAAAATAATGCTGATGATAAAATTACCGGATATATTATTGCATTTTCTTTTGATAAAGGTACAGTACAGGAAGTTGCCCGGCTGAAAAATGAGGCGAATATTGTTATTAAATTGGTGCCGGTTGAAGAAATTATTCCAATTGCTGTAAAGCCGTCTATTGATATTCATATCAATGAATTATCTCGTGATAGCGCCGGTATACGAAAAATCGAATTTATCGCTGTCGGGGAAAGTCCAGTAGGGATTGAATTCTATAGCTGGGATTTTAATTATGAGCCGGAAAAAGGCTTTAAGCCGGATATTTTTATTGATAGAGAGGGAAAACAACTCTATTCATGCGAGGCGGGGATTTATAATATAGCAGTGAAAGTTGTTGATAATGATGGATTGGAAAATATGGAAATCATTCGATTATCAGTCAATGGTGTGGTAACAGTAGAAAATTAAGCGTATGATTTTTCAAAATCAAAAGGAATATTTTTAAAAATAAAACGGAGAATAATTCAATGTGGAGGGAAATAATGTCTCTATCTGGCGCTCAACTTCTTGTTCAAACTTTGATCTCTCTAGAGGTTAAAACTATTTTTGGGTATCCCGGAGCGTCAATTTTATCTATTTATGAAGAATTGTCTAAAACGCATATTCACCATATTTTAGTTTCTCATGAGCAACACGCTGCGCATGCAGCCGATGGTTATGCCCGATCATCGGGACAGGTCGGTATATGTTTGGCAACCTCTGGACCCGGTGCTACAAATCTTGTTACTGGAATTGCAACTGCATTCATGGATTCTTCACCGATCATTGCCATTACCGGCAATGTTTCAACGGCACTTCTTGGGAAAGATAGTTTTCAGGAAATTGATATTTCAGGAATCACCATGCCGATTGTTAAACACAGTTGGATTGTCAGAAAATCTGAAGATATTCCTTATATTATTGAAGCGGCTTTTGATCTAGCACTTTCCGGTCGGCATGGCCCGGTTCTTGTCAATATACCTCAAAATGTTCTTGAGCATGAAATTAAATCGGAATTAGAAATATTTACACGTACTAAAAGGCCGGTAAAACAGAACTCTTTTAGTGATGAAGATATTGATCGGGCAGTGGAAATGTTGATAAACGCATCGAATCCGGTTATTTATGCAGGAGGCGGTGTCATCAATGCGGGTGCCGGAACTGAATTAGTGCAGATTGCACAACGATTGAACGTACCGGTTGCACTTTCTTTTATGGGAACTGCTGCTTTTCCTCACCAACATCCTTTGTATGCGGGAACTATTGGAATTTCGCCTTCGGTTGCACTTGAACAAGCTGACGTGGTATGCGCCCTGGGGGTGCGTTTTTCGGATCGGGCTGTACGGCATTTTTCTTTTGGAAAAAACGCAAAACTTCTACATTTTGATATTGATCCGGCTGAAATTAATAAGAATTTCCGGACTGATGCCGCTGTTATCGGTAATATTAAGGAAACATTACCTAAAGTACTTGAACGAATTCCAGATAGCTATCGTTTTAAATCGAAATTTCAAACATTCTTAGCCGGAAGTACCGAAATATTTCATGCAAATGAAGCATTTGGTCCCCAATATATTATAGAAGAAACAGCCCGCTGGCTCGGTGAACAAGCAGTTGTGGTTACGGACGTTGGTCAACATCAGTTATGGACTGCACAGTACTATCCCTTTTCCGGTACGCAACAATTCCTTAGTTCCGGGGGATTAGGCACGATGGGTTTCGGTCTCGGTGCGGCAGTCGGTGCAAAAATTGCTAACCCGGCACGGTCTGTAGTGCTGTTTACCGGTGACGGCTCATTCTTGATGAATTGTACTGAACTTGCAACTCTTGTCAGCTACAGGCTTCCGGTTCTCATTATTATTTTTAATAATCATGCACTTGGGCTTGTAAAACAATGGCAAGACCGTTTCTATTCTGGAAATTATACGGAAACAATTCTCAAACGGACGCTTGATTTTGTAAAATTAGCCGAAGCATTCGGTGCGGCTGGTTTTCGTGTTACAGATAAAAACAGTTTTATTAATGCCTTGGATAAGGCGATTCCGGAACTTAATACGGAAAAACCGGTTGTAATTGATGTGATTCTTGAAGATTAGTACAAAAAAGCGTCCCGAAGGACGCATTCTCTCATTCAAAAAATTGATTAGACTTTTCCGCCGGCTGGTTTGAGATCACCTTTGATCACCAGCGCTTTGCCGTTAAAAGTAGCTTGAAGGGTTCCAACCCAGTGGAAAAGTGGTGAAGTTTCAGTGTCGATACCGATGTTGCCCTTTGATGCACTGCCGGTAACTGCTGCGACAGTGGGTTTGGTGGCCGGATTCCACACTTTCTCATAATCGACCGAAGCAACAGTGGTGGTTTTACCGTCAGCAGAAAATACCGGATCAATAACCCCAGCTTCAGTTCCAATCACCCGGAAACTAGTAAGAGTACTTTTTGATCCAAAGGGAATTTTAAGTACGCCTTTTGCATCGGTGATAATCCGATACGCAATTCCTTTATTGATGTACTGAATGACGATTGCACCTTTCTGCAAAGGAGATTTTGCGTCAACCTTACCGGCTTTATCGAGCGGATCTGTTGTAATGATGCTCACCTGAAGTTTCGTGTCGGTACGTAGATTTGCCGGCGATACTGGAAACAGGAACAAACCAAGGAGTCCTTCGGAAAAAGCTACCGTTCCAGCCGGATCAGCATGGTAAGCTGTGGTAAAAAGTGTTCCACTCGCTGCATCCGTAGCTTTTGTCGCCGAAGGAAGCCGGGAATTACCGCCCGTAAATGTAAAGTAATTAGTGGTGGCCGCCGCGGTGGCATCATACTGATAATCAATCGTCAGCGTTTGGGCTGAAACAAATGCCCCTACCATTAGGGAACACACCGCAAGAAAAACTGTCCTCTTCATACTGACTCTCCTATTCTTAACGAATTCTACGATCGTCTGATCGCATATAACAGACCATATTAGCCGCAAACCCCTAAAAAGGCAACTACCTTCTCGGCCTTTATAATTAAACATTTCTCGCCGGGATTTGTTACCGGAATTTCTGTCTTGCCATTGCCTTGCGCTTTAGCTATTATTAGGTATGAAACGAAAATTGATAACTTCTGCACTCCCTTATGTCAACAATGTTCCCCATTTGGGAAATTTGATTCAAGTACTGTCAGCAGATGCCTTTGCCCGGTACTGCCGGCTCGCAGGCTACGAAACATTATATATAGGTGGTACCGATGAATACGGAACTGCAACGGAAAACCGGGCAGCCGAAGAAGGGGTGTCCCCGCGGGAACTGTGCGACCGGTACCACAAAATCCATGCTGACATTTACCGGTGGTTCAATATTTCATTTGACAAATTCGGGCGTACATCGACTCCAATTCAAACCGAAGTCGTACAGGATTTATTCAAAAAACTCGATGCGGCCGGGTTAATTCTAGAGCATACAACCGAGCAGCTCCGGTGTAATCACTGCGGCCGGTTTTTGGCTGATCGCTATGTCCGGGGGATTTGTCCCCATTGCGGTTACGAAAAAGCGCGCGGCGATCAATGCGAACAGTGCGGTAAATTGCTGGATCCGACCGATTTAAAAGAACCAAAATGCGCGGCTTGCGGTTCTACCCCGGAATTGCAGCCGACAAATCATTTGTACATTGATCTGCCGAAAATCAAGGACCGGCTTGAAACATGGATTCAAAGCGCGGCTGAACAGGGAGATTGGGCATATAATGCGCTGCAAATGACAAAAAGCTGGATCCGGGACGGTCTTCACGAGCGTGCAATCACGAGGGATTTACAGTGGGGAATTCCGGTACCGCGGCCCGGCTATGAGCATAAAGTTTTTTATGTGTGGTTTGATGCGCCGATTGGCTACATTTCTATCACCGGAAACCTTGGTGATGAAACGACATCTGACTGGCATACCTTCACTGATTATTGGTGGAAAAAGCCGGATGAAGTTGAGCTGTTTCAATTTATCGGTAAAGATAATATTCCCTTTCACACCGTTATTTTTCCGGCAACGCTTTTGGGGAGCGGCGGTACATGGACAATGCTCCACAGTATGAGCAGCAGTGAATATCTTAATTATGAAGCAGGTAAATTTTCTAAATCAGAGGGGATAGGTGTTTTTGGGACCGATGCAATGGAGACCGGAATTCCGGCCGATGTGTGGCGTTTTTATCTTTTTTACAATCGGCCGGAAAAAGCGGATTCTCTGTTTACATGGAAAGATTTTCAGGAAAAAGTTAATGGAGAATTAATTGGTAATTTCGGCAATTTGGTGAACCGGACTCTTTTATTTATAAGCCGGTATTTTGATGGAATTATTCCGGAAGCTGAATTAAATCCGGATTTTTGGGAAAAAGTCAAAAGTTTTGAGCAAGATATTACTGGAAAATTGGAAAAAGCAGAGTTACGCGATGCATTCCGTTTAATTTTTGAACTTTCATCCTTTGGGAATAAGGCCTTTCAAGATGGAGAACCATGGAAAACCCGGAATACTGATCCGCCGGCCTCTGCAGCATTAATCCGGAATTTGTGCTTTCTAGTCCGGGATCTTGCAATTTTAGTCGAACCATTTATTCCGGAAACTGCTCAAAAAATTGCATCATTTTTGGGATTTTCTCTGGGAGCGCTTTCATGGAAACAGTTAGGAGATAGTTCCGGTCCGGAAAAAGTAATACGGAGTGAAGTACTTTTTGCAAAATTAGAAGATGAAAATATTGAATTATACCGGGAAAAATATTCCGGCAGTCAAAAAAAACGAGCTGAAAAACCCGATCCGGCTCAACAATTTGCTGATACCGTTGATTTAAGGGTTGCAAAAATTATGCATGTGGAACGGCACCCAAAAGCCGATAAACTCTATATCGAGACTCTTGATATTGCAGGCGAAGAGCGGACAATTGTCTCCGGAATTGTGCCATTTTACAAAGAAGAAGAATTACTCAACAAGCATATCATTGTCGTATATAACTTAAAACCGGCAAAACTGCGCGGAGTTGAGAGTCGTGGAATGCTGCTTGCTGCGTCTGATAAAGATTCCGAGGGAAAAGAACGGGTCGAAGTACTTGACGCAGGCGATACACCGACCGGAACCCGGATTTATCTGGAAGGAATTACCGGAAATTCTCCGGTTGAAATTAGTATTGATGCTTTTTCCGCAGTTCCAATCACCGTTAAATCTGGTACAGTCGAAGTTGCCGGTCACGCATTTACAATAAATGATGCACCGGTTAAAACAAATAAAATTATTAATGGTGGAGTGCATTAGTGTTAATTAACTCTTTAAGTGGGAAAAAAATGTTCCGGTTTTATGAAAAATCCGGAAAGATGGTTTAAACGAGAAGATTCCCATGCATTAGAGTAAAAGCTCATTAACCGAAGGTATCCAAAAGATTGAATTTATCGCTGCTGGCAAAAACCCGGCAGGAATTGCTATGATCCAACCAAAAAATTTAAACCGGAAATTTTTATTGATAAAAAAGAGAAATAACTCTATTCCATTAAAAATGGAATCTATACTATCGCCGTAAAAGTTGTAGATAATGATGGTCCTGAAAATATCAAAATAATCACGTTAAAAATAAATGAAAAATTAGAGCTGAGGTAGTTAAATATTTGTAAGGCATTCACAAAATTTTATGGATCATTTACAGGTTTTTATATGACGTTCACAAAATTGTATGGATTACTCATAGGTTTTTGTAAGACATTCACAAAATTTTATGTATCGTTTATAGGTTTTTGTAAGACACTCATAAAAAAAATAATTTTGTCAAAAAATAGTAACCGGTTCAATGAATTTACTGTTTTATAATGAAGGGGAATTTATGCGATTCTTT
>BOBG01000098.1 GCA_026002265.1 Spirochaetia bacterium | reverse complement strand
CATAAGGAGCAGAACGAACCTGCTCCGGTTTCCCTTCAAGAAACATTCTAATGTAGTAAGATAACTCCATACTAATTCTTTGGTGACGATCACTCGGTGGTGCCATTCTCCACTCCTCCCCATCATATAACTCGGTAAACGGATCCTCTTCTCCTGCCATAAATTCATCAAAACTCATGTACCGGTCTGCCAATGCCAGATTAGACATACTTCCTCCTTATTTCCACAATTCCGCACTGTGAATCACGAGTCCCGGCACCACAGCCACCGGCACATCGGCTCCATCTTTATACTTTGTAACCTCGTAGCGTTCACCCTGAAGCAAGGCAACGTAGACTATTTCTTGATCCGGATCAACGATCCAGTATTCCGGCACGCCGGCCCTTTCGTAAAGCGCATACTTTTCGATGCTATCGTGTGATGCATTTGACGGTGACAGGATTTCCACAACCAGATCCGGCGCACCGGTGCAACCATGCCGATCAATTTTCCCCGGATCTTTTATCACAACTAGATCCGGCAACACCACTGTATCTTCATCAGGAAAAAGCTGTACACCATAAGGAGCAGAACGAACCTGCTCCGGTTTCCCTTTCAAAAATAAACCTATTTCAATAGAAAGCATCATACTAATTTTCTGGTGACGATCACTCGGTGGTGCCATTCTCCACTCCTCCCCATCATATAATTCGGTAAACGGATCCTCTTCTCCTGCCATAAATTCATCAAAACCAATATACCGGTCTGCCAATGCCAGATTAGACATACTTCCTCCTTATTTCTAAAATAACCTGATCTGGATTTTCGAATATTAACTATAACAATAGTTTAACCGAAAGTAGTTACGGTGTCAACTTCTTGTTGATTATTTAAGGTTCCGGCGCATGTTAGAATATTTAGAACATTTCCCGGATTGATTGGAACGCTCTCTAGAGACGTTGGAATACATTCCAGAAGTATTAGAACATTTTTCAGAAATGCCGGAATGTTCCCCAGCGCTCTTGGAACACATTCCAGAAATGTTAGAATACTTTCCAGATTGGGTAGATGAAGTTATAACATCGATAATCCCTCGTGTATCTTTATATCTTTTACAGAAAGCATGATAATAAATGAAGAAATGTGATCACAAAAGGTTTCTTTGTGACTCTGTGGCTACACTAAAGAAAATAGAATAGAGTCCACGAATTGAACGAATGTACACGAATAAGGAACAGTAATTAGTGAATATTTGTGTGTATTCGTGGACAGCTTCCAGTGTTCCCTTCGACAGGCTCAGGGAACGCCTTCGACAGGTCAGGGAACACTCTCGGCCAGGAGGGGGGTGCCGAATAATTTTTGGGGACAGACCTCGATCCCGGTTTGGACTTCTTTTAGAGTCCACGAAGTGAACGAATGTACACGAATAAGGAACAGTAATTAGTGAATATTCGTGTGTATTCGTGGACTTCTTTTAGAGTCCACGAAGTGAACGAATGTACACGAATAAGGGAAAGTAATTAGTGAATATTCGTGTGTATTCGTGGACCTTTTTTCCAGAGTCCACGAATTGAACGAATGTACACGAATAAGGAACAGTAATTAGTGAATATTTGTGTGTATTCGTGGACAGCTTCCAGTGTTCCCTTCGGCAGGCTCAGGGAACGCCTTCGACAAGTCAGGGAACACTCTCGGCCAGGAGGGGGGTGCCGAATCAATTTTTGGGGACAGACCTCGATCCCGGTTTTCAATAGAGTCCACGAATTGAACGAATGTACACGAATAAGGGAACGCTTTCAATTACGAGGGGGGTGCCGGCATCACGACAGGCTCGATGACCGGGTATCGAGCCTGTCGTGATAGAGGCAGGGGGAAGACACCCCCTCAAAATTCTTATAGATATTCCGGCTGCTTATGGCATACTCTGGACACCCCGGAGCGCGGATCGTGCGGAATCCGCGTTTGCCCGTTTCCGCCACGCATGCAGAACGAGTGCGAGTGCAATGACCGCATAACTGAATGCATCACGGAAATATTCGCCGATCATCGCTGAACCAAAAAGATTCATGCCCGCACGGGGAACAACGATGTACATAAGGTGGAGGAGAAGGGTCCCGATAAAAACGTTGGGAATAGATGCACGGCTTACCGATGCGCCGCCGACAAGGATGGCTGCGGCTGCAAAAAAGCCGGTTTGTTTGTGCGCGTTGTAGGTCGCCATATTGCCCATATTTTGCAGGAAGATGATCTGCCCGATGCTTGCAAGAATGGTACTGATGACAATTGCTATGATCCGGGTACGGTCGACTGGGATTCCGGACGAGTGTGAAACGCTCTGATCTTGACCGATGGAGCGCATATCCTGCCCAAGTTTGGTTTTCCGGAACCACACGATAAAGAGACACAGCACGCCGATGACGAGGTAATTTGCTATGGGAAATGAAATAGACCCGATTTTGAGGGGAATGAGCCGATCTAAAGATTGCCGGACCGAATCGAGCGTCAGCGTATTCCGTATTCCGTAGCCGCGGCTCAGGGTAATATTGAGAGAATGAACTGGAATGATGAATCCCATGAGGTACAGCACGACAAATTGGTAAAAGCCGTCCATGAAAAAGCCGAGAATGTAGCCGGTGACCATTTCACGGCCCCGGGCTTTGTTCAGGATGACTCCAGCAATCCAGCCGAGAAAAGCAGCTAGGGGAATAGCGATCAATGACGCAAAGATTAGTCCGGGTACGCCGATAATATTCCAATCAACCGCAAAGATCAGCCCGATCTGCCCGGCCATCGCACCGAGAACCATGCCGAAGTTAATTCCCATGCCGGCCATAATGGGAAGGAGAAGGCTGAAGACGAGGAAGCAATTCCGGCCGATTCTGGTGACAATTTCCTGACCAATGGACAGAAATGACAACCCGGAAAGCGGTACTGATGCAAGTGTAATAATCAAAAAGATGAAAACAACTGTATTATCTGCTAAAAACTGTTTGAAATTCCGTTTCACCGCGCCTCCCGGTTTTTTGACAACTTTTAGACGAGTGTACTGATTAACGCTTTTTTTTTCAATAGGCTTTCCCCAATAGGTTTGCCTTATTATAATTAAAAGACATGGCTGCTTTATTGGAAACTAAAAACCTTTCAGTTGGATATAAAAACCGGATTGTTCTCTCCGGAATCAACATAGCAATCAATCCCAGTGAATTAATCGTGTTAGCCGGAGATAATGGTTCAGGAAAAACGACTCTCCTCAAGACTATCGGAGGATTTCTGCCAGCGCTTTCCGGAGAAGTTTTAATCGAAGGAAAAAATATCCGGACTCTCAGCACACGGGAACGTGCAGTCCGGATCGCCATGCTCTTTCAAAGTCACGGGACAGTCTGGCCGTTTACAGTACAGGAATTAGTCGGACAGGGGCGTTTTCCGTACCGCAGTTTGTGGCAGAGCGAAACTGGATCCGATCGCGCCGCAGTGAATCATGCTCTTGAAGTTGCCAATCTTCAAAATTTTACGGATCGGCCTGTTACAGAACTTTCCGGTGGTGAAATGCAGCGGGTATTAGTTGCCCGGGCCATCGCACAAGAAGCAGTAGTGATGCTTTTTGATGAACCGGTTAATAGCCTCGATACAAAACATCAGAATATAGTAATGAATATTATCAGAACGTCTGTCGATTCCGGCCGGTGCGCTCTCTTGAGTCTCCATGACTTGACTCTGGCATCGAATTACAGTGATCGGATTATTCACATTTAATAATTAAAATCTTTTTCAAAAAATATGTTAATATTATCATTTAAGAGAGGAATCATGCCGCCATATAGTAATATACAAAAAGAAGAAACACTTAAGGCACATATTTTTGCTGACTTTTTCGGTACAGAAAAATATGATTATGATCCCAATATCGACAATATAGATTTTGTAATCACTGACAAAAAAACAAGAAACGATTTGTTTAGTGACGGAATAGGAAATTCAAAGCACTATCTTTGGGCTGAATCAAAAAAAGGTGTACAAAATATTGAATCAATGCTAACCCAGTTGATTTTGACCTGCCGGAAAACGTACGAAAAGGGTGAGTATTTAGCGCCGCCGTGGATTGGTTGTTTTGATACAGAAAAAATTGCCTTTGTTCCATTTTACGATATTCTTTCTATCTTTAATGAAACTGATATAAATTGGAATACCGCACCGAGTAATCACGAGAGTTCTGATTTTCAAAAGGCACAAAGTAAAATTGTAAAACTTGTTTTGTCTAATCTTGTTGTATATCATTTTGATACTGATGAAAAAGAAATAAAAGAATTTATTAAAACGCATTTATCAGGAGGCATTTCCACAATTAAAAGCCCTATTACAAAAGATAATTTTGTGCAGATTTTTATCAAGTGGGTAAAGGAAATTAAACCTTTTATCAATATATCAAAAGAAGATTGGACAGAGTTTAAGAAAAACGGTGTTTTGGACTGCGATTTTTTCCGTGCTGATATGATGAGTTCCGGCGGCAATACTATTACAGAAAAATTAAAAATCATTTTGAGAAATGATAACTATAAATTTCAAGCTGTCTTTGGTGGGCGTTTATTTGCATCCGATATAGATTTTACTGACGGCGGTACGACGTATAAACGGTTCTGGAATAAATACGAGCGTCTTCCTGTGGAAACATATATTACTGAACGACGGGATTTGTTGGTGCCGGAGAATATCCGCGAACGCAAAGGATCTTTTTTTACACCGTCAATCTGGGTGAAGAAGTCGCAGGCATATATCTCAAAAGTTTTTGGCGCGGATTGGCAGGATGAATATTATGTGTGGGATTGCGCCGCGGGAACCGGCAATTTACTTGCCGGCTTGACAAATAAATACAATGTATGGGCTTCTGACATTGATGAGGGAAATGTCGAAACAATACAGAGCCTTATTGATATTGATGAAAACCTGAACTTGCTACCTAGTCATGTTTTCCAGTTTGATTTTTTGAATGACGATTTTAATAAATTGCCGGTAGAATTAAAAAAAATTATTGATGAACCCGAAAAGAGAAAGAAGCTAATTGTGTATATCAATCCACCGTATGCAGAAGCAAGTTCTGCAACAACCGTCTCTGGCACCGGAAAGAATAAAATAGGTGTTGCACAAAGTAAAACAAAAGAAAAATATAAAAATTCGATAGGTAAAGCAGTAAATGAGCTTTTTGCACAGTTTTTAGCAAGAATCCATGGTGAAATATCTAGGTGCTCTATTGGCTGTTTTTCTACACCTAAGTTTATTTCAGGCTCAAATTTTAAAGATTTCCGTTCTTTCTTCACAGCCGGATATAAAGATGGCTTTGTTGTGCCTGCTTGGACTTTTGATAATGTAACTGGTAAATTCCCTGATACATTTACAATTTGGGATACAGATGAATCCATGCAAATAGGTGATTGTACTTTAGACATTTTCAACGAAAAGAACGAATTATTAGGAAAAAAAACTTTCTTCGTTTTGAAAGGTAAAACCATCAATAATTGGATTGTAGAGTTTAAAACAAAGCTAAATGAAACCATTGGAAATCTTTGCATGATCCCTCCAGATTTCCAACACAGTAGCCAAGTGTTTATTGTCACAAAACCATTGGCGAGATATTGCTTAGCTGTTGCTTTCGACAATGTAATACCTGTTTCCATAAATTTTGCTGTCCGCCATGTTTTTGATCATACATGGTTAAATCATAACGACCAATTTTTATATCCCACTAATGGTTATAAAACAGATACAGGATTTCAAAATGATTGTTTGATATATATGTTGTTTCATTCAAAAAATAGTGTCCAATCACACTACGGCATCAACCACTGGATACCCTTTACTGAAAAACAGATTGATACAAAAGAAAGATTTGAATCGCACTTTATGAGTGATCTTCTCAGAGAGCAAGCAAAAAATGCACCATTTAGTACAGAAGCTACTGCTGTTCTTGATGCCGGTTTGGAGCTTTGGAAGTATTATCATGCTAAAATCAAAAACAATAGAACTGTTTCAGTTAATGCTTCGTTTTACGATATCCGGGAATTTTTTCAGGGACACAAGGATTCCGGTGTGATGAAAACAACGTCAGAAGATGAAATCTACAATAGGCTGATTGCCGGTTTACGTGAAAAACTTCGTGTTTTGACAAAGAAAATCCAGCCGAAGGTTTATGAGTACGGGTTTTTGAAGGAGTAATATTTATAAAAAGAACGTATATTATTTTTCAATCCAATCTGACTCTTCCCACAATGTAGTAATACTGTCAATTCTTTTTTGTGCAATGTCGATATAATTCTGTTCAGATTCTATACCTATAAATTGCCTCCCCAGTTTTTTTGCAACAGCGCCTGTTGTTCCGGTACCGAAAAACGGATCAAGAATAATATCGTCTTTATGTGTAGATGATAAAATAACACGCTTTAATAATTCTTCAGGTTTTTGTGTAGAGTGTGCTTTTTTCCCATCGCTACCCTTGATTCTTTCTTCGCCGGTACAGAGTTTAATGTGCCATACAGAGGTCATTTGTTTATCGCCATTATACTTTTTCATCATTTTATAATTAAAAGTATATTTTTTTGTATAGGCGCTTTTTGAACACCATACTAATGTTTCAGTTGCATTGGTAAAACGGGTTCCTAAAAAGTTAGGCATTGGGTTTATTTTATACCACGTAACATCATTCAGAATCCAAAAGCCTAAATTTAACATAATAGCGCCGACACGGAATATATTATGATAAGAACCAATAACCCAGATTGATCCGGTTTCTTTTAATATTCTGCGGCATTCTATGAGCCATGCGGTACAAAAGGTATCATATTCATTAAATGATTCAAATTTATCCCATGTATCGTCTACACCGGCAACTTTTGTATTATTTGGCCTATAGAGTATATTTTTTAATTGCATATTATACGGCGGATCTGCAAAAATGAGATCTATAGTATTATCGGGAATTTCTTTAAGTTTTTCGATACAATCACCATGCAGTATCATATTTGTCTGCATAGACTACCGGATAATATAACCGGATTCGGGGTGCCGGAAACAACTCGTTAGATGATCATTTACCATGCCGGCCGATTGCATAAATGCGTACATAATGGTCGGACCGACAAAAGAAAAGCCGCGTTTCTTCAACTCATGGGAGATTGTTTCGGAAAGTGCTGTGGAGCTTGGAATCTCTTCCATTGCTTTATAGTGATTGATGATCGTTTTATTATCCACCCAATTCCATAACCATTGAGAAAGCGGAGTATCCGTCATGTCAAGATAACATTTAGCATTAGTAATAACCGATTGAATTTTCCGGCGGTTCCGGATAATGCCGGTATTCTCCATGAGACGTTCAACGTCCGCTTCT
>BOBG01000097.1 GCA_026002265.1 Spirochaetia bacterium | reverse complement strand
GTTGAGTTTTTCAGAGATGATCTTGACGGCATTCTTGAATTTGAAGATGCCTTGATGATAGAGAATCGTTACGATTTCCTTGTTTTTCTGGGACATCAGGATGCTATCATCCTGTTCAACATCTTTCCGGATTGTTTCCAAGGATTGGCAGATTAGCTCTTCGGAGTTATTGATATAGCTCTCCTGGATATAGTCCTTAGTCTCATTGAACGCAAAGGGTTGAAAAAGCGCGGAGATAGGGCTGTCCAGATACATATTGATACACAGGAGTCCGATAGCCCGGCCGTGCGTCCCGCAGATGACTATGGTTACTGATTTAACCGGCTTGCCGTATTTACTTTTGGAGTAATAGGTTCTCCATACATGAGTGTCCTGATGTTTATGAATATCTTCGAGCAAAGAGAGGGCGAGATCCGTGATGGGTGCGCCTTCACTGCGGCCGGAATGAAAGGCATTGGCCGCCTTGATCACCGAATGATCCAGGTCGTCGAGCCGGTGGAGGACAATTTCAAAAGCCTCCCCCAGATACGCTGCCAGGGCGTCTACAGTGGTCTTGTAAGAGTTGATAATCTGTTCATCGGCTTGGGACAATGCTTTCGTTTTTTTCATGTTTTTAATTTCCTTTATGGAAAACCCAATGCTTTCTCTTTGGTGTATCTCCTAATCTTAATTAACTACTCCATTTACAATCCGGCAGACATCCCATCTCATACCGGGCCTATTCTCCGGTACCCTAAAGGTACGCAAAAGCCGGTTATCGCCGTATACCCGAACCACTGCTCCGGACTGCGAAAGGGCATAAGAATTACTTAGGTTTCGATTAGTATAATCAATAATATAAATGTCGTAAACACCGGTACTTTCAATACGTTCCACTGTAATTGTTTCCGGACCAAAGCTATGCCGGTCGTCTCTATCAAGAAATGCAGTCCCATCGTCTGCACTGTGCATATTCCAGTAAGAAATATGGTAGCCACCGGCTTTTTCAAGATGCAGGTCTAAATCAGCCGGATGCTCTCCCCAATCAAGAACGATCCGGAACCCGCGAGGTAATTCCGGCGAAATTGAAAACCGGTTGCCAAATACGTTATTGAGTTTTATCTCGAAATCAATTGCCGTAGTGATAAAACCCTGTTTTGAAAATATCAGCGAAAAATATCCGTCATCACGCTCCGGAAAGGTGATAATTCCCTCGTTATTGGTGACAAAATCCCCAATACCTTCAATCGCAATCTGCGCTCCGGCGATGGGCTTCCCATCTACAGCATTCGCAAAACGCATCGGTATCAGGCCGGACATTTTTAACCCCATAAGCCGCCGCTGGATAGCAAGGTCTTCCCCGACAGTCGTCTGTCCATAAACCGCTATGCCGACACACAAACCGGCACATAATAAAAGTATTTTTTTCATAAAAACTCCTTTAACAAAAAAGCATACTATATAAAATGACATATGTAAAGAGTTCTATTTTTCAGAGTTAGGAATGAGGAGTTGTTGACCGGTATGTCGGAGAACACGGTTAATTCCAGAAGCAATACTTGTGCAAAATAGTATAGCGAATAACATTTGTTCTGGCAAGTTGAACCGCTGCAAATACACTCAATAAACGAGTATGCGCTTCTTCTTCTGAAATACCGGAATGAATCTCATCGTAAATTATTTTTGCTTTGTTTAACATTCTTTTTTTTGATTTTTGTAAAAGATATATGCCGGTTTGCTGTATTAAAAAACCTAAAAACGGTAAACCTCGTGCTGTCTTTTCTAAAACTGGCTGCTTCACGACACCTTTTTTCCCTTTCCCATGCTGTCATTACAGCATGTTTGAGATTGTTAAACAAGTCTAATATCTAACGCAATTATTAAGCTTCTTTCCAATGCTTCTAATTTTTCATACGAAAGACTGCCGATATAATTAGTCAACATCGATTTCGGTAAACTTATCAATTCATCACAATATATAGAGCTATTATGTTTCAAACCTTCCTCAATTCCAACCGGAACTTGCGTTGTTATACCATCATAATTACTATAAATTGGTGCGCATACAACCGTAGAAAACTTCGAATCAATAAGCGTTTGCCGGCTTACTACCACAAAAACACGATAATTTTTTGGATCGTATTTGGCACCACGGTAAACCCGGTACAATTCACCAGGTTTCATACATCAATATACTGATACTCAAGTACGTCAAGGGCTTCTGTATTAAGCTGTTCGGCATTCCGGTTGATAATGGCCATATCTTGTACATTACACTTTTGTCTCCGGATAAATTCCAGATACTGCCACAGGGCCTTCTCAATAAAATCCGACCGATTACCTACTGTTGTTATTTCGCTAATCCGGTCAAGTAATTCCGTGGATAAAGATACTGATGTTTTTGTTTTCATACAAAGGAGCATACTACCAAGGTAGTATTAAAATCAAGATCGGACGCAGTGCCTTATCTCTTCGACGAGTTTTTGTATACCTCGTGGTTGCAATTAAAAGCTCAGCGACCGGCTGTTTTGCTAATGCCGGTACTAGCTCAGGTGTTCCGTTTATCAATGCTTGTTTCTTTTGTGACTCCAGCCCTGCACTTGTTTCTCACGGTAAAAAGCCATGTCTATCCGGTCATATTCCTCAACATAGGCTAATCGCACTGGGAGACGTTTTTTTGTATAGTTTGACCCTTCACCATAATTATGCTGTACCAGTCTTCGTGCAATATCTCTCGTACTTCCGGTGTAGTAGCTACCATCATTACACTCAAGAATATACATATATCCTTTCATACTCTCTTTCTCCTCCGGTCATTGTGGTTCGACACTCTTCGGAAAGCTCCCTTCGACAGGCTCCCTTCGACAGGCTCAGGGAGCTTTCGGTCATTGAGACTGCCGAAATGACAGGGGCAGAACTCAGGGAAGCACGACCCGGAAGCCGTTGTCACCGTAACGGAGCGTAGGGGTGTAGTTGCTCCGGTAGGCGGAACGCAGGTTCTGGCCGTTACTGCTCCAGCTCCCACCACGTCCGACGCGGCCCGTACCAGAAGCGGCACCAGTAGGATCAGTCTGCGAAGCACTACTGTAATTCCCATACCAATCCCAGCACCATTCCCACACGTTCCCGGACATATCGTATAAGCCAAGACTGTTTGCTTGCTTCGTTCCTACCGGATGCATCCGTCTGCCGCTATTCCCATCATACCACCCCACACTATCCACGTTATTACTGCCAGCATACTCATACACTAAAAAATCCTTGTTCCCGCCTTTCGCTGCATACTCCCACTCTGCCTCCGTCGGCAGCCTATACCCATTCGCCTGAAAGTTGCACGTTATGCTCGTCCCGCTGCCTCGATAGGCCGGCGTCAACCCTTCCTTCACACTCCGCCGGTTACAATACTCTATCGCCTCATACCAAGTCACTTGCTCCACCGGCAGATTATCGCCCTTCCAGTTACTCGGATTTGTCCCCATCACGTCAACATATTCTTTTTGTGTCACTTCATATTTACTCATATAAAATGACTTGCTGATCGTCACCGTATGTACCGGCTTTTCATCATTGTCCCCAGTAGTACTTCCCATCTGAAAAGTCCCACTTTCTACCAGCACAAAGCCGGCGCGAGCAGCCGGCGTAGCCTTATAGGTAAATGATAATCTGCTCGTCTGATTACCGGTTATTGTCAGCGACTGTGTCTCGGTTTTCCCATCGCTGTACGTCATACTGACGCTGTAAGTCCCAGCCGCAAAGGTCCCGGTAAAGGTCCCTCCAGCAGACACATACCCACTCTGATTCACGCCGGTTCCAGTCACCCGCCATGTTCCGGCTGTTACCGCTGATACAGTCAATGTTCCATTTACTATCGTAGGCCGGTAACTAAAGGACGCACTACTCGGAGTATTTCCGGTTATCGTTACCGACCGCGTTTCTACGTACCCATCACTGTACGTCATACTGACGCTATAAGTCCCAGCCGCAAGAGTCTCGCTAAAGGTCCCTCCGGCAGACACATATCCACTCAGATTCACGCCGGCTCCGGTCACCCGCAGAGTCCCGGCTGTTATCGCTGATGCAGTCAAGCTCCCAGTTACCGGCGTAGGCCGATAGCTAAAGTTTTCAGTACTCGGAGCATTCCCGGTTATCGTTACCGACCGCGTTTCTACGTACCCATCACTGTACGTCATACTGACGCTATAAGTTCCAGTCGCAAACGTCTCGCTAAACCTCCCTCCGGCTGCCATATTCGCACTCTGATTCACATCAGCTCCACTGACCCTCAAGGTTCCGGCTGTTACTGTTGATGCAGTCAAGGTCCCATTCTGTACAACTCGATCACCACTAGGACTCATCCCGGCAATGAATTTCGTAACCAGCGTCCGAATGCCGGTATACATGGCACCCGGTTCATCAGATATAAAGTCATTATCACTATGTGAGAATCGCCCGGTAGATACATCCAGAATATTTATCGTTATCACATAATTACTGCCCATTACATCTACAGATCCGGTTACAATGTAATTGATATTTTGCAGTTGCAGTTTCTTTACATTTTCCGCACTAGAAATACTGCTCACCGCTATCTGCTGATTTTCCAACAACGCATCAATCGCATCACGGGTGATTACTTGATAGCTCCCACTGGCTATCATTTGTGACTGCACCAAATTCCGTACCAAAATAGAGTCCTGCTGGGTCTTATCCGCGTTATTATTTACACTAAACTGTACTACTGCCAGCCGGGGCAGATTTGTTTGTGCATAGCACACAACCGCGACAATCGACAGCATAACTATCATGCTGATCTTTTTCATAAAAGCCCCCTTAAAAAATTAAGAGTAAAGTGACAAGAGTGAAAAGTAAATTTCACATCTTTTTCACATTACTCTTACAATTTTTCCCTTAATTTAGTTTCCGGTCAGCGCCCCTCTGAATCCTTCCAGTGCATAAGACCGCACTTCTATCAATTCCTGAATCCAATATGACCACACCTCCTGGTCGATGGCAGCAACGGGATCCACTATCCCGGCTTTTGTCCCCTCTTTTATCACTTCATTCAGCACCTGTTCCGGCTCTATCTTTTCAACCACGTTGATAATTTCCTGCCTCGGAAAGCGTACTAGTATATACGAGATATACCACGGTTTACCGTCACTAGCTCTGCCGGGCTCTGTGTATATTTCCAATGTCTCATACCGTGGGATACGGGTTTTTATAGAATTGGTGATCGCCGTTTCAATCAGCCGCTGTATATCCTCGTACTCGGAATCCCTAAAGAGTGACGATTCTGTTACATCAAGCCGGGCTTTGAATTCCGAGGCGATATTCGCCGCTATGTTCGCCTGAATATTCTGCCGTGCGCGAGTGTTTGCAGTTTGCTCTGAAGCCGCCATATTCGACAGACCATAGTCGTAATACCATGTCGCAGCCCCAATTGTCCCTAAATTTTCGTACTTCGCCCGGCCATATTCCAAGGGTCTAGAAACCCAGTCCGGCCTAACACCAGGCTGTATCACAAGCCTTGGTGTTACCAACAATCCTTCTAAAAATGGCTCCTTTTGCAACAGACAGAGCCTTTGCCCCAGAATTGTTACCGTTTCAATGCTGATGATCTTAATACTTAGCTGATAGGTAGTACCGACCTGACTTATGGACCCGCTAATGACTATTTGCGCACCAAGCTGCTTGCCGATACGCTGGGCAGTTTCATCGCTCACTTCTCCGGACATCTGATATGCTGTTTCCGCTCTTAAATCAGTCAAAATCGCCGGATTCCGCTCGATCACCGTAAATCTCCCGTTATTTACCAGCCGTGACGACAGTTGCTCGCTAACATAGCTGGACAAAGCTTCGGTCGGTGCGCTCAGCTTAAAGAGCAAGACACGGGCGCCATTGGGGAGCCGGCTGCTAATATAGGACGTGGTATTAGTAATAGCCAGTTCCAACGTTTCATTTGTTTGTGCAAAACACACAACCGCGGCAATCGACAGCATAACTATCATGCTGATTTTTCTCATAATATCCTCCATAAAATATTTCATGTACATTCGTGTACATTTAACACCTTTCAAAAAACTTTTTCGCCGGCTAAACCAGCCGTTGCTTATCTTCACTATTTCCTTCGACAAGCTCAGGGAACGCGTGCCGATAGTAGCCAGCCGGAAAAAAATTTTAAGCCCGCTACGCGGGCAAAACATGTGATGCTTCGCGACACCTTTCAATATCAATCCAAATCACAAAACCAGTTGCAGTGCTTTTCCCCTTCGTCTTGGTGCTACGGCTTAACGCCTTGCACCAGACTTCGGGGACTCATTCCCGGTCATTGAACCTGCCGAAATGACAGGGGCAGAACTCAGGGAAGCACGACCCGGAAGCCGAGGCCATTGATACGGTTCGCAGGGGTGTAGTAGCTCCGGGCAGCGGAACGCAGGGACTGGGCGACATTGTCCCAGCACCCGCCGCGTAACACGCGGTACGTTCCAGAAGCGGCACCAGTAGGATCAGTCTGAGACGAAGTACTATAATAGCCATAATCATGCCAATCCCAGCACCATTCCCACACATTCCCATGCATATCATACAAGCCCCACGTATTCGCTGTACCGCTACCCACTGCCCACGTCCTTTCCCTATAGGTTCCCTTCGCATTCCCATTGTACGGATAATTCCCATCATAATTCGCTTGATTAGTCGTGATATTAGTTCCGGTACTAAACGGTGTTGTCGTTCCCGCCCGGCAGGCATACTCCCACTCTGCCTCGGTCGGCAGCCGATACCCATTCGCGCTCCGATTCCATGTTACACTATCCCCGCTCCGGCTATAGGCCGGCGTCAGCCCTTCTTTCCGGCTCCTCGTATTGCAGTACTCAATGGCATCATACCAACTCACACTCTCAACCGGCAAATTATAACCCTGAAAATTACTAGGATTAGTCCCCATCACATTAGACCACTCCTCCTGCGTCACTTCATATTTACTCATTGAAAATCCGGTTATTGTCACCCGATGCTGAGTTTCATCATCGTACCGGTTTACCTCTGACGAAGGACTCCCCATCGTGAAAGTTCCACCCGGTATCCGCACGAAGTTCGCCGGCATCGTTGGAGCCCGGTAGCTAAACGATAGCCTACTCGTCTGATTACCAATTATTGTCAGCGACTGTGTCTCGGTTTTCCCATCGCTGTACGTTATAGTCGCCGTGTAAGTCCCAGCCGCAAAGGTCCCGGTAAAGGTCCCTCCAGCAGACACATACCCACGCTGATTCACACCGGCTCCGGTCACCCGCCATGTTCCGGCTGTTATCGCTGAGGCAGTCAAGCTCCCAGTTACCGGCGTAGGCCGATAGCTAAAGTTTTCAGTACTCGGAACATTCCCGGTTATCGTTACCGACCGCGTTTCTACGTACCCATCGCTGTACGTTATAGTGACGCTGTAAGTCCCAGT
>BOBG01000096.1 GCA_026002265.1 Spirochaetia bacterium | reverse complement strand
ATTTAATACATTTATGGCTATTATTATGGCAATAAAGGTAAAAGACAACATAAAAACACCACCTGAATATAATGAAAATATTATATCCCCATCTTTTCCAAAAACAAACTTATGAAAAATATTAAAAATTGTATCAATATTAATAAACAAAAATATATAAAGCATTATAAAAACAGCTAACCCAAAAAGCAATATTATAAATTCAGCATGTCCGGGACGATAGGACTTATACTTTTCAAAAGCATAATTGTTCATATGTTCATTATATTTTATTCTTAATATTTTTTATTGTCAACCAGTTTAGGGGCGTTGCACACAACATCTCATATCGTATGGTACATGAAAAAGTTTTTATACACTCAAGATAACATTTTATGCATCATGGATAGGTTTTTGTGCGCCATGGAAAAGTTTTTATGCGCCGTAGATAGGTTTTTGTGCGTCCAAAACAACATCTTGTGTATCAATGATAGGTTTTTATGCGCCAAAGACAATATTTTATATGCCAATGAATATAAGTGTTCCCTGAGCCGGTTGGTGAATTTGTATCCTACACCGTACCATCGTAAAAGATCATCGCTACTTCCCCTCTTTATCGAAAGATCCAATTTTGCTATTCTTTTCATAATGAATATTGAAATGTTGGATACTACGCTCCGGGACGGAGCGCAGGGTGAGGGTATTTCGTTTTCCATTGACGACAAAATTGCTGTGATGCGAGTGCTTGACGAGCTTGGGGTGCAGTGGATCGAGGCCGGAAATCCGGGGTCAAATATCAAGGACCGAGAATTTTTCCGGGTGCTTTCTGGGATCAAGCTGGAACATGCTCAAATCTGTGCGTTCGGTGCGACTCGGAAGAAGGGAATTCCGGTTAATGAAGATACACAACTACAGTCGCTTCTCGGTGCTGAAACTGAAACCGTGGTTATTGTGGGCAAAAGTTGGGATTTTCAGGCGCGGGAGGTACTCGGTGTCAGTCTCGAAGAAAATCTCGCTATGATTTTTGAAACGATCCGGTTTGTGCGAGATCGGGGCCGGCAGGTTATTTTTGATGCGGAACATTTTTTTGACGGCTGGCAGTACAATTCGGAGTATTCGCAAAAGACGTTGCAAGCCGCGGTGGAGGCCGGCGCGCAGAGACTCGTGCTATGCGATACAAACGGAGGTACTTTTCCGGATTCACTTTCTGCAACTATCCGTGCAGTCCGGGCTTTGTTTCCGGTGTCGGTTTTGGGAATCCATGCCCATAATGATTCCGGTCTGGCTTGCGCGAATGCACTCGCGGCCGTGGGTGCCGGCTGTACTCATGTTCAAGGTACGCTCCTCGGTTTTGGGGAACGTTGCGGAAACACGGCGCTTGCAGTGCTGATTCCTAATCTCGAATTAAAGTCCGGATTCACCTGTTTGCCGGCCGATTCATTGGAGCATCTCACCGCACTTTCCCGGCAGATCGCTGAAATAGCCAATGTTGTATTGCCGGCTACGATGCCTTACATTGGCGCGCACGCATTTTCTCACAAGGCTGGAATGCACGCGGACGGAATTCTCAAAACATCAACATCATTTGAACATATCGAGCCGTCTCTGGTTGGCAATGACCGGCATTTTCTTCTCAGCGAGGTCGGCGGGAGATCGGTTATTGCAGCACGCGCCAGGAACATCGATCCAAAACTTAAAAAAGAGGATCCGGTGATCGAATCCATCGCGGCCCGTGTCAAAAAATTGGAGGCTGAGGGCTGGCAATTCGAGGGGGCTGATGCGAGTTTTGAACTGCTCGTCCGTCAAGAATTGGGGCAAAAGCCGGATTTTTTTACTATTTTAGGGTATAGAGTTGCGAGTGAACATCCAGCTAGAGATTTTCTCTCCTGCTGTCAAGCGTGGATAAAAGTCCGGGTCGATGGGGTTGACGAAATTGCGGCAGCAGAAGGAAATGGTCCGGTGCATGCGCTTGACGCCGCGCTCCGGCGGGCATTGAGTCATTTTTATCCGCAATTAAAACGAATCCGGCTCAACGATTACAAGGTCCGGGTGATTGACGGCACAGAGGCAACTGCTGCCCGGGTACGAGTTTTGATCGAATCAACCGATGGTTTGCACTCGTGGACCACGGTCGGAGTTTCCGAAGATATTATCGATGCGAGCCGGGCGGCATTGGTCGATTCAATCGTATACACGTTATTTGCAACTGATTTATTGAGAAAGGAAAATCTATGAACAGCGGCCTTTTCAAACGAGCCGGGGCCAAAACAATGAAACCGGCGCTCACAACGATCCGGATTTTATTGGTGATCACGATTCCGGCTTCCTTTGCGGTGGTCCTTCTCGAAGAATCCGGGATTCTTTTTTATTTTGCCAATGTCATCTCCCCATTTATGCGGCTTTTCGGCTTATCCGGAGAGGCATCGCTTGTTTTTATTTCATCAGTATTTCTCAATATTTATGCTGCGGTTGCAGTGGTAAAAACCTTGCATCTTCCGGAAGCAGAAGTCATTATTCTTGCGACTATGTGCTTTATCGCGCATAATTTTCCAGTCGAATGTTTAGTACTAAAAAAGACCGGATCTTCTCTCATTGAAATGATTTGTTTCCGGATAATCAGCGCCTTTGCGGTCGGATGGATTCTACATTTTTTGATTTCAGCTCCCGGACAAATACCGGCAGAATCTGTCCATGCAGTTAAATTGGGAATCGATTGGAATAATCTATCGTCACGGCTCATTGTGTGGGCTAAAGAAACCGGCGTACTTGCGCTCCGGATATTCATCATGGTGTTCAGCATCTTATTTTTACAAAAGGTTTTAGATGAAGCAGGAATTATGAAAAAACTCGGAATCCTCATGCTGCCGTTTATGCGGATCATGGGGTTGCCGGCGTCTTGCGGTTATGGTTGGATTGTGGCGCAGTTTGTGGGCCTTGCCTACGGCGCGGCCGTGTTTATCGAAAGTACAGATTCCGGTGAAATTACCCGGAATGATGCCGACATCTTCAATCATCATATATCAATAAATCATTCACAAATTGAAGATACATTTCTTTTTGTCAGCATCGGCGTTCCCTATTTATGGGCAGTGATCCCCCGGTTTTTGTATGCAATTCTTGCGGTCTGGTGTATCCGTGTAGGAAAATATTTATTCCGGAAATTAACAGCCGCTTGACAAAAATTCTGAGATAATATAGCATTTATTATAAAAGAATAAAGGAGAAGATTATGAGACTTATTATTCATACTAATTATAATGAGGCATGTGTGTGGATTGCCCGGTATATTGCAGAACGTATAAATGCTTGTACCAGAAGAAATTTTGTGCTAGGACTTCCCACCGGTTCCAGTCCTCTAGGAATTTATCAAGAACTTATATCTTTGTATCATAAAGGATCAGTTTCATTTGTTAATGTTACAACATTTAATATGGACGAATATGTCGGTCTCAGCGTCAATCATCCGCAAAGTTATCACCGGTTTATGTGGGATAATTTCTTTAGTCATATTGATATAAAAACAGGAAATGTTAATATTTTAAATGGCACGAACATGGATATTGAAGCGGAATGTACTTCCTATGAGGATCGTATAAAAGCAGCCGGCGGCATTGATCTTTTTTTAGGCGGAGTCGGATCTGACGGCCATATTGCCTTTAACGAACCCGGATCTTCTCTCCATTCCCGGACTAGAATTAAAACACTGACGCAAGATACCAAAATTGCAAATGCCCGGTTTTTTGATGGTAATCCTAAACAGGTCCCTTCATATGCACTTACGGTCGGAGTCGGTACTATTATGGATGCCCGTGAGGTAGTAATTATTGTGAGTGGATATAATAAAGCCCGTGCATTGCAAGCGGCAGTCGAAGGATCTGTCAGCCAAATGTGTACGTTGTCCTGTCTTCAACTGCATCCAAAATCAATTATTGTATGTGATGAAGAGGCCACAGACGAGTTGAAAGTATCGACAGTACGTTATTTTAAGGAAATCGAACATGATCCTTTAATTATTAAAAATAAAATTTAATTAAAAAGAGCACATTTGTACCATTAGCAACCGGTTTGATTTAGTGCATTCCATAAAAATCTCCGGAATGATATTAAAGTAGTAATTATATGCAGCAACAGTCGTTATTTTGCAATGATGAAAAGAATATTCCGTTATCAAGTAAATTGAGGCCGGTTTCTTTGGATGAATATGTCGGGCAGCAGCATCTGCTCGGCAATGGGAAGATTTTAAGGCAATTACTTGAACAGGATATAATTCCGTCAATGATTTTTTGGGGACCTCCCGGTGTCGGAAAAACCACGCTGGCGCAGGTAATAGCTAATAAAACAAAAGCTCATTTTATTAGCTTCAGTGCGGCTGTGCATGGTATTAAAGAAATTAAAGAATTAATGAATAGTCCTTATGGAGAAAGAACTATTATTTTTATTGATGAAATTCACCGTTTTAATAAAGCGCAGCAGGACGCATTTTTGCCTTATGTTGAAAATGGCAGCATCATTTTAATCGGTGCAACGACTGAAAATCCATCGTTTGAAGTTAATTCAGCATTACTATCCCGGTGTAAAGTTTTTATACTGAATCTTCTTTCGGCTGATGAACTTAAATTGATAGTACAACGGGCAGTATCCTATTATAGTAGTGCTAAAAAAGTGGAATTATTAATTCCGGATCCGGTCATGAGCGCATTGGTTAATTTTGCGAATGGAGATGCCCGGATTTTATTAAATACTTTAGAATTAATTGCTAATAACCGTACGGATTCAAAAATAATTGTAACAGAAAAAATCCTTGAACAATGCATTAATAAAAAAATGCTGCTCTATGATAAAAATGGTGAAGAACATTATAATATTATTTCTGCATTGCATAAATCTATGCGTAATAGTGACGTACACGCGGCAATATACTGGCTTGCCCGGCTTTTGGAATCCGGTGAAGATCCGCTTTATGTTGCCCGGAGAATAATCCGGTTTGCAAGTGAAGATATAGGAATGGCCGACAGCCGGGCTTTGGAAATAGCAGTTGCGGCCTATCAAGCCTGTCATTTTATTGGTATGCCGGAATGTAATGTAACTCTTTGTCATGCCGTAACATATTGTTCTCTAGCGCCGAAATCTAATGCATTATACGTTGCATATCAACGTGCACGTGGTGATGCATTACATACATTTGCTGAACCGGTTCCATTGGTTATCCGAAATGCGCCGACTTCTTTAATGAAAGATTTACATTATGGTGAAGGATATAAATATGCCCATGATACTGATAATAAAATTACTGACATGCAATGTTTGCCGGATACATTATCAGGACGTAAATACTATCAACCAACGAATCAAGGGACAGAAATTCGTGTAAAAGAGCGTATGGACGAAATAGAAGTGCAAAAAGCTGCTTTATCTCATCATAAAGAAGATCCGGACACTGATTAAACCTCATAAAATTTATCTTTGTGGGAATTTGTTTTGTTTTTGGAAACTATATACCGCTTTTTGTGAACAATTTTTTTGTGATAATAAGCGGTTCTCCATAATTTATGGATTATTCATTTGTTTTTGTAATATTGTCATAAGTTTTTATGAATCACTCATAGGTTTTTGTGAACAGTAGATGAATAGTAGTGTACATGGTTTGGAAGTATAATATTTTTTGAATAGTCTTGACAGAAAAGCACTAGCCAGTAAAATAAGAAAAAGAGATTGGAGAGCATCGATGAAATATCAAAATATCCGCGAAGAAGAACTTAAAAATAAAATAGCCGCTGATTTTTTTGAACAATTTGATTGTACGAAAGTTATCGGTAATGTTGGTTTTACTGTGACAATCAAGAATCAAAGCAGCTCATTCTTTAATCATGAGCTGATGTGGGCGGAGGTAAAAAAGAGTACTAATGCAGATATCTATGAATCATTTGTGCAATTAATTTTAACTATTGGCAAGTCACGAACTTTTGACAATAATATACCACCGGCCTTTCTCGGCGCTTTTGATGCGGAAAAAATAGCTTTTATTCCCTATAATACCGTTCAGAATATTTTTTATCAAAATGATTTTAACTGGAATGTTAGGCAGTCAGATCATAATACAAAAGAATTTCAACAGATTTATGGACAGGTAAAAGATACTATCGAAATTTCGTCTATGCTATTTAATTATGAAAAAGATGAAAAAAAACTTCATGTGTTTATTAAAATAAATTTTGTTGCTGGCAAATCCGATACAACAAAATTGCAAATTGATAAAAATAATTTTATTAATATTTATCATAGGTGGCTTGAAACAGTAAAGCCCACCATAGCGATAAATTGGGAAGGTGTTAAGAAACATGGTATTATTGACGGTGATTTTTATCTTGCTGATTTACTTTCATCAGATAATTCCAGCATTAAAGAAAATCTTTATATCGTACTGAATATGACACACTATGAAGCGAAAAAATCCCTTGATACTATAGAATTGTTTAGATTACTCATCTTTCAATTCAAAGACGGACAAAAAGCGTACACGCAGTTTTGGAATAAATACGAGCGGCCGCCTAAAGAAGAATACTGGGATTATATTATTGAACACCGTGGTTTACTTGTACCTCAATATATTAGAGAAAGAAAAGGTTCTTTTTTTACACCGCGTATATGGGTAGAAGTCTCGCAAAAATATATTGCAGACGTATTTGGCGAAGATTGGCAAGATAATTATTATATCTGGGATTGCGCTGCCGGCACCGGAAATTTACTTGCCGGACTTATAAATAAAGATAATATTTGGGCATCTACACTCGACAAACAAGATGTAGATGTTATGTACGACCGCATAAAAAACGGTGCTAATCTACTTGAAAATCATATGTTTCAATTTGATTTTTTGAATGATTCTTTTGATAAACTCCCCAAGGAATTACATGATATTATCCATGATGAAGAAAAGCGGAAAAAACTCATTATCTATATCAATCCGCCGTATGCGGAAGCAAGCAATAGAAAAACTATTGTAGCAAAAGGTGAAAATAAATCAAATGTAGCAATGGAAACAAAATCATATAAAATTTTTAGTAAAATAGCTGGTACAGCAACACGAGAACTGTTTACTCAATTTTTTCTAAGAATATATACAGATATTTCTGATTGCAAGTTGGCTTCTTTTAGCACATTGAAATATATCAGTTCTCAATATTTTATTAAATTTAGGGAGTATTTTAGAGCTGATTTTTTAAAAGGTTTTATTTGTCCTGCAAATTCTTTTGATAATGTAATGGGTAATTTTCCGATTGGATTTTTAATATGGGATTTATCAAAAAAACAAAAAATTTTATCAATCACGACCGATGTATTTTTAAATGATAATTTAAATGTATCAAAAAAAACTTTTTATTCTTATGATAAAGGTGTTTTTATAATTGATTGGTTAAAAAATTATCATGACAAGAAATCAGAAGCAATTGC
>BOBG01000095.1 GCA_026002265.1 Spirochaetia bacterium | reverse complement strand
CGCAGCACGGTAGTCTGGATCATCAACAATAAAATCCACAAAACCATCTGCCACTCCCACAAATTCAGCCGTTCCAAAAGGCAGCATACCTTCTAAAAAAAGAATCGTTTTTTCGTACGCAGCTTTTTCCTGCTTGATAACTGCACTCCCCACAATCACTCCGGGGCGCACCGCATAGCCATTGGTATCAAACCAGATAATCTTTGCACCCGCCTCCGCAGCAGATTGCACCGCACCTTCATTCGCGCCCCCGGCTATGGGCAGAATCACAGCCGCGCCGTCCCGGATCATTCCCGCCGCAAGATCCGCAGCTTTTCCCGCATCAAACCAATTTCCCAGAATCCGGAAATCCACCGAAAAATCTGGGCTAACAGCCCGCGCGCCTTCAATAAACCCAGGGAGAATTATATTATTCATCACCGGATATTCTTGCGCTGCAATGAGTCCAATCCGGTTGCTTCGCCGTTCAGCAGCCGCGAGCGCCGCAGCGTAACCGGCAAGGTAGGATTGTTCATGCTGGTTGTAACGCAACGTATAAATGGTCGGGTAGTCAGCGAGTTCGCCATCGAGTAGGAGAAATTTTTGCGTAGGAAAGAGATCCGAAACTGATGCCACAATAGCCGGAATCGAAGGATTACTCGACACGATTAAATCGTACGTGTTTTTTGCGGCAAGAGATTCAAGCTTCGGCTCCCATTCAGCTTGATTAACTCCAGCCTCGATAACCGTCACCGTCACATCAACAGGATGCGTCCCGGAAAAATCCGCTCCGGCCCGCTGTACTCCCGTTGCAAGCATATCGTAGACTGGACTCCCGGCTCTCAACCCCGGAATAAACACCGCAATAGCAACTTTTTTCCGATCAACATTATTTTCATCGTTTTTTTTCGTACAGCCGAGGATCATAACTAACGTACATACAACTAATAAAATCTTTTTCATATTTTTTCCTTATTCAAATTCCACAAAAGCATGGTACGAAAAAAGGTGTCGAAATGACACTCCGGTGTATGGCACATGATCAAAGAATTAAAACAAAAGTACCAATGCTGATCAATGCGCCGCCGATAATTGTTTTCTTGTCCACACTTTCTCCTAACAGGAAAAATGCCAGCACTATTCCAATAACTACACTGAATTTATCAATAGGAATTACTTTCGATGCCGGTCCGCTTTGTAATGCCCGGTAATAACATAACCATGATACACCGGTTGCAATACCGGAGAGAATTAGAAATATTAAACTTTTCCGGTCGATAAATGCAAGCGTCTGTTGCTTTCCGGTAAAAAAAACAATAGCCCATGATACTATTACTACAACAATAGTACGGATCGCAGTTGCAACTGTTGAATCTATATGCTCAATGCCGATTTTTGCAAGAATCGAAGTCAATGCTGCAAAAATAGCGGATAAAAGCGCAAATACTATCCACATAATTTAATCACACAATAATATCTGAAGGATCTATCGGATGTTTTGATTTTGCCGGCAGTACTGTACTCCGGTGCCGGATAAAACCGAAAAGAGAGCCACACAATCCACCGACGAGGTGGGCGAATTGTGAAATACTATCCTCGGCAAAGGCATTAAAAATTTCCTGACCCAAATAAATAACTACAATTAAAATAAAGGTAAGCGGAATTTCTCCCCGGTCAAAATTGGTAAATGAAGCCATGAGAATCATCATAAAAACAATACCGGACGCTCCCAAGAGTCCGGTGGAGAATAGAAATGTATTGAGAAGTCCGGTGACAACTGCCGTAATCATCATCATTATCAACAAAGGTATGGAGCCGTAATGTTCCTCAAGAATCGGACCGATAAGTAAAATCATTGCAAAATTGCCGAGAAAATGATCCCAGCCGTCATGCCCAATAACAAACGTGAAAATAGTTACCCAGCTTTGCGGTGAGGAAGGGTGAAAACCGGGTCTGCCCGGTACCGTAAACCATTGCGGTGTAAGCCATGGAATTACATATTGTGAAAGAAGCAACACTGCAAGGCTGATAAAGGTAAATGTTAAAATGACTGGAGCATTGTATTTAATTCGCATTAAATTCCCCTTTTCTTAGTCAGCTATTTTCCGGATGCACCCGAATATACTTTAAAAATATAACAAAATTTTAGTAAAAAACAAATCTTAATATAAGCATAGCACCCGGCGCCGCGTTTGTATAGTCAGAAGAAAATCGCCCCTCAAATGTTGATTACCGGGATAAGCGCTCCGGATCTATCGTAATTTCAACCGGATCATGATCTGAGCCGGTGCGGTCGTTTCGGATTCCAGCGCTGATCAAGCTTGACGCCGCAGGCTCATCAACACAAATATAATCGATCCGCCAGCCGATGTTCCTTTTTCGTGCATCGGCCCGGTACGAGAACCAACTATAACGTCCAATTTCGCCGGGGTGCAAGTATCGAAAACTGTCAACATAGCCTGCCCCTAAAAAATCGTCCATCCACGCACGCTCTTCCGGAAGATAACCCGGATTGTCTTTATTGTCTTCCGGCCGCGCAAGATCAATAGCTGTATGCGCTATGTTAAAATCTCCGCACAGAATCACGGACCGGCTGCCTGCACGGATACCGTCACAACGATTCCGGATTGCGCTGCAAAAGTCTAATTTATACTCAAGCCGGACCCGTTCCTCTCGTACATGGGGAAAATAAGCGGAAATTACTGAAAAATCCGGAAAATCCGCCTGAAGAAAGCGCCCTTCCTGGTCAAAATCAGCAATGCCTAATCTTTGTACAGCAATAGGTTCCGGGATTGTGTATATACCAACTCCTGCATAACCGGGACGCTCCGCACTCGCCCAGTAAGAATGGTAAGCAATTCCGGAAGTACTATGCGGCTGCACGAGATACTCCGGAATTTGATCCTCATTGATCCGGATTTCCTGCATACAGAGTATATCGGGAGATTCAGTTTCAAGCCATGCGAGAGCATTTTTTTTTGCAAGCGCCCGTAGCCCATTGACATTCCATGATAGTATACGCATTTTATTAGTATAACACAAATATGCTGGTGTCAAAAATATTCTTGACAAAAATGATCTTTTGTGGTATAATATTGTTTTGTGGAATATATGGAATTATCTTGCACCTGCTTTTCCATTTATGCAAATTGAGGAACGAAATAATGTGCATACTAACGCATCAAGACTTTTCTATTCTCTGATTACCGGTATGCTTAAAAAAGGAATAGCAGAGGGAATATGTGATCCGGAAATTGATCCGGGCGTAGTATAATGATTAACAAGGAAAATTAATGGAGAAATTATTTAAATACCCGAAATTACTCGTTGCAATTATTGCTGCAATTACAGTGTTTTTTGCCTTGCAATTATTCAGAATCGAATTGGATAATAATAATTTCCGGTTTGTACCGGAACATGATACAGCAAGATTAACATCGGCACAAATTGATGATACTTTTGGAAGTTCATTATTTATTCTCGTTGGTTTAGAGCGGAAATACGCTACGGTTTTTGATGCTGTGTTTCTCCAAAGAATGCAGGAATATGTAAAGCGTATCGAAGAAATTGAAGTGGCCGGAACTATTAATTCAATTATTTCAACTGATTATATCACCAGTTCCGGTGATACTATTGTAGTAGAAAAATTAGTAAAAGAAGATTTCACCGGAACTCCGGAGGAAATTACCGAATTAAAACGCCGGATCCTTTCATGGAATCTCTATAAAAATGCCTTAATTTCTGACGATTTTACCGCAACGCAAATAATGATTCCGCTGAACATATCGAGTGAAGATGCCGGTGGGACTGTTGCGCTAAGTGCTTACCGGGAAATACGCAGTGTTGCTAAAGAAATGTTTAACGGAATTGCCGAAGTGTATGTCGCCGGATTGCCGGTACTCTCCGGTACAGTAAATGAAGCGATTACGAATGATCTTATTCTCCTTGTTCCGCTCGTTGTTATAGTTGTACTTGCGGTACTCTTTTTCTCATTTAGAAATATTACGGCATTAACGCTTCCTCTCCTAACAGTTGTTATTGCAGTTGTGTGGTCAATCGGTGCAATGCCGATTTTTGGAATTAAATTATCAGTTCTTTCAATGGTCTTGCCGGTAATCCTTGTAGCTGTAGGAAGTGCGTATGGAATTCATGTGGTAACTCATTATATTGTCGATACTTATATGTACGATACTATGGATTCCGGAACACACCGGGAACTTATTTTCGCATTACTCCGGAAAATCGGCAAACCGGTTTTTCTTGCTGCACTCACGACATTTGTCGGTTTTTTTTCACTCTGTTTTACTTCAGTTCCTCCTATCCGTGAATTTGGTATTTTTGCCAGTTTTGGAGTACTAGTCTCTTTTGGTGTTGCACTCACGTTAATTCCGGCCCTACTTTTAATACGGGGACCAAAAAAAATACAAGAAATTAGATTAAAAAAATCTGATACAGATTCCGGGAAAGATCTATTTAATACCGGAATTACTAACGGATTTTTATCCGTTGTGCAGAAAAAAGGGTTGATTTTAACGTTATTTGTAGTTATCGTATTAATCAGTGGTTATGGTCTTTCAAAAGTTATTGTTGATAATATTATTGTTGAATATTTCAAATCAACTACTGATGTTGCAAAGTCTGATCGTTTTATACGCGAAAAATTTGGCGGATCAAAAATTGTAAGTGTTGTCCTTCAAGGAAGTAGTCCAGAAGCAACATTGCACCCGGAGAGTTTGAACGCTCTGGATGGTCTCGGTGTTTACCTTGAATCAAATGTCCCGGAAGTTGGAAAAATAATGGGTTTTACTGATTTAATTAAACGAATAAATCAAGTATTTAATGCCAATGAAAATCCGGACGGCTGGAAGAATCAAGAATCCGGAAATACCGGTGAAGATGCTTTTGGATTCAGTGATTTCGGTTTTGGGGATTCCGGAGGAGATTCATTTGAATTTAATGATTCTAATGATACGTTTGGATTTGGTGATTTCGGTTTTGATAATTTTTCAGGTGATTCTGTATCTGATTATAATGATTCTGTGAATCTCGATTCCGGCAATGAAATTTCCGGAAAAACCTATACTATTGGTGAATTGGTTTCTCTTTTTGATAAAGCCGGAAGCGCAAATGGTGTAATGAATGCAAACGAATTAATTTGGGAATTGAAAAAACAAATAAATTATGAGGGAGCTTCTTATTATGAAATTCCCACTATTCCGGAACGTTATGCTAAAAAAACACCGGAAGAACTGCAACGGTTAATTTCAAATTACCTTGTGCTGCTTTCCGGAAATATTTCAGATTATGCAAACGATCCCCTTGAACCGACAGCAATAAAAACAACAGTACAGCTCCGGACCATTGGGCAAATGGATACTAATGTGGCAATTAGGGAAATCTATAATTACATAAACGCAAATTTTCCCAAAAATGTTGAAATAACAGTCGGTGGAACCGCATTAGTCGAGGAGTCGCTTAATCAATTAGTGGTACAGTCTCAAGTTTCATCAGTATTTATTTCACTTCTTGTGGTATTAATAATTATCTCTGCTTCAAACAAATCGATTGTTGCCGGGCTTATCGGGATCGTACCGCTTTCCATTTCAATTTTAATCAACTTTGCGGTGATGGGATTTTTAGGAATAAAATTAAATATTGGTACTGCAATGGTTGCAAGCGTTTCGGTTGGAATCGGTATTGATTATACGATTCATTTTATCGATGCATTTAAACGAGAATATGCCGCGGCCCGCGGAAAAGAAGGTTTTCTCCGGAAAACATTTGAAACATCCGGTAAAGCGATATTGATTAATGCAGTATCAGTCGGCGCCGGCTTCGCCGTTTTACTTTTGTCACAATTCGTTATGATAGGTAATTTAGGGCTTTTAATCGCTCTGACAATGGCAACAAGTGCGTTGGTGAGTATGACAGTTATTCCTATTTTATTGATGCTGGTGAAACCAAAATTTATTTACAAGGAGTTTTAAATGAAAAAGACACTGTGTTTTATTGGGATTTTTACTCTGATGTTCGCAGACATTATCTATGCACAAACTGCGGCGGAGATTGTAGATGCATCTCGGAATCGTATCAGTGCGAATACGGTTTCTACCCGGTCCCGGATGATTATTACAGCAAAAGATGGTTCTAAAACCGAGAGAGTAATCGATCAATATTCCAAGGATGATCCCAAAGGAAATTCCCGAACCATTATTGTGTTTCAATCTCCGGCATCTGTCGCCGGTACGAGGTTTCTCACTGTAGAAAATCCCGGTAAATCAAATAATCAATGGATTTTTCTGCCGGAATTTGGAAAATCCCGCCGGGTTGATGCATCTGAAGGCAGCGGGAATTTTATGGGGACTGATATGTCCTACGATGATATTTCATCTGCGAACCGGGATCCGGGGCTTGATACGCATACTCTTATCCGGGAAGAAAATATGAATGGACAAGCTTGTTATGTGATCCAATCGATTCCCAAAGATTCCTCTTACCAATATTCAAAAATAATTCAATGGATAGACAAAAATACAAAAATTGCGTACAAAATTGAATTATACGATAAAAGGGGAACTCAGGTAAAAATACTTGAAACATCTCAAGTTAGAGAAGTACAGGGTCGCCTGACTCCGATAGTTACAAAAATGACGACTCTCGCGGCCGGAACATCTACAACAATTACTGTTGAGATAATCAAATACGATGATCCTATTCCGGAGGGTGTTTTTACTACACGTTATCTTGAAACCGGGAGGCCGTAGTGAAAAAACAAATTATTTTAATTTTCATTTTTTTGGCGGCATCTCTTTACGCGCAGGAAGGTTTTGGCTTTGGTGACTATGAGAGCAGCGAGGAAGAGTCGGCCGGAAATTTCGGATTTGGTGATTTTACCAACACGAGAACTGGTGCATCTTCTTCACCGGTAAAGATTGGTGGATCAGTGTCTGCCGGTATTACCAGCTACGTTCTTGAAGATGCTGCAAAAACAAGTCTCGGAGATATTTTTTCCGGTTCCCTTCATTTTAGTGTGGCCGGTTCCAATGCTGATGCAGTTATTAATTTAAATCTTGCACCGGTTCTTGATGGTTCTTCTTCACCTGTAACTCTTGACGAGGCTTATATTCGCGCTTATTTCGGTTCTCTCGATATTACGGCCGGTTTGCGGAAAATGACATGGGGAAAAGCCGACAGTATGGGCCCGCTTGATGTCATAAATCCACTTGATTATTCGGATCTTTCTAAAATGGATGATCTTTTGGGTATGAAAATTGCCCGGCCCCTTATTCATGCATCGTATAATATCGGCTCTTTTACTAAGGTGGAAGCTGTGTTTGTGCCGTGGTTTACCGGATATCTTTTTGATATGGAAAAACGTTGGAAACCAACTGCACAATTTACACGACTAATTAAAGGTGTGGGGACATATCTTGAAAATCCAGTTTCAGTTCCTAATCCTGCTTATATGGCTGCC
>BOBG01000094.1 GCA_026002265.1 Spirochaetia bacterium | reverse complement strand
TTGACCAAACGTTGACAATCATCGAAGCTTCCCTCGACAGCTATGGCTCGGATATTTGCACCGAGTCCGGCGATTTGCCGTTCCTGAAGGCTTGACACACGACCATAAGGGTAGAGTATTGTTACCCGGATTCCGGGGACCTTGAAAAAGCCGTCAGCAACTGCCCCGCCGGTATCGCCGGAGGTTGCGACTAAAATGTGGAGCGGCTTGTCTTCACCCCGGCGGAGGTAGGAAAAAGCCCGTGCCATGAATCGTGCGCCGAAATCTTTGAACGCGGCAGTCGGTCCATGGAACAATTCCAACACGAGACGGTCCCCGACCGGCACCACCGGAGCGGCAAAGGAAAAGGCTTCATGCACCATAGATTCCAACACCGGAGCCGGTATTTCGCCTTCAACAAAGGGCCGGATCGTTTCAAAGGCAATATCCGGAAGATCCATTGCGGAAAGGGAGTTTTTGACCGAAACTGGATACTGTGGAATAGATTCCGGAACATAAAGCCCGCCGTCGGGGGCGAGTCCGGACAATGCCGCAGATGCGAAGGAGACTGGTTTTGATTTACTTCTTGTACTGTAGTAGCGCATAGTTATAGTTTTTTATATCTTGATTGTGCTATAATTGTCAATATATAACTGACGGACATATAATTTGGTATATTTTTTCAAGTGTTTCTGTTATAGAATTCAAAAAAACTGATAACTGCTTTTAGCAGTTTTAGAACATTTTTCCAAGGAGGAATGCCGATCCCGCAGTGGGAACCGGCAGAATGTAATGTATACCGAAGATTCGTTTGACGTAATGCTGTGGGAGCATGATCCCACTGGGGAGATTCCTCATTTCTGGTTCGGTCTCGGGGACGATGACGCTGAAGAGAGTGATGATGATTACTACTCTGATGACGACGATGACTTCGATGATGACGAAGACGATGATGACGATTTTCTCGATTTTGATGATGACGATGATGAGCTTGATGATGACGAAGATGAGCTTGACTTTGATGATGATGACGACGATTTTGAGGATTAAGCCTTAATCTAAAAGGTGGGACGCATGGCGCTAACCCAGCCTTCGGCGCCCGTTTCACCTGGTATAATGCTTATCTTGAAAAGATTTGGCCGCACTTTTATACTGGTTTCTTCTGCGGAATGTTCGTAGAATGAGATTTTTGCTTCGGGATTCACCCGGAGCAGTACATCAGCGGCCGCATTACACGCGATTCTGTTCTGTTCTGCCACGGTAAAAGCCCGGCACGTTGGGCATGAGCACCACTGCTGCTCGAATCCGCGATCAGGCCACAGATGGTACACTTTTGTTTCCGGGAAGAGTCGGAATATTTTTTCTGCTTCTTTTTGTATGATCCGGAGTGTATACGGATCCGTGGGACAAAAGTTATGCTTCCAATCCCGGACACCGGAATCCATCCGGAACATTGAGTGATTGAAAAAAAAATGCCACCGAGGCAGGAGAAGCGACATATCCCAGCCGCCTCGTTCAACAGTAAATGCATACTCAGTAGACAGATGCCCAAGGGGACTTTTCGGCTGCTTGTGTGCGTTGTGCAGCGAAAAAACGACCGTATCAATTTTATTCCGGGCAGCCCACCGGAGCGAAAGCGCCTGCATTGCCCATGAATCATGCCGGTTGAATATCAAACGCTTCTGTGAAAGGGTTCCGGAAGGGCAAAAATTCGAGGGAACTTTTAATTTGTACAAACCCCTCTCGCCGGGTAATGGTTTAGGGACAATTTGCTCACCCGGCGCGGGCCACTGAAAACCAAGCGCACATAAAAAATCAAACACCCCATTGCAGAGACCCCGGTCAGAGTCGCCATACACCTCAATTTGTTCCGGACCAAGGCGCCACGAGAAACCATTCCGCTCGTACACATCAGTCCTAGAATTCAGTACGATGATAGAATCTTTAGGGGCATTTTTCGAGGTGCTGAGAATATCCGGCGCACGCACCGAAGAACCGCCTTCTTGACGCCGGAGCAGATCAATATCCTGCGATAATTCCTTGGCCATTTTCAGAGCGGCCGGATTATCAGATGCAGCGAGAATCACCCAGGGCTTGAATGCATTAAAGTCGTTCACCTCGGGAGACTTAACGTTCTTCCCGGATCAGAGCTTCTAAAAATCCGGCAGTTGCTAGTTTCTCGGCTATGACCGGCACATCCTCTGGTTTGATGCCAGTAAGTACGACCCGGTAAAATGTTATACTACCATCTTTTTCAAATCTTTCATAGGCAGGCTCCAGATCCATATTCGTCAATATATCGAATGCGTTTTTAGCATTCTGCACAACAAGAAAAGATCCAACCTGAATCCGGTAGCGTTTACCGGTACCCAGTTGCGGAAAGCCGGGTTTTATATTAGCGACTGCTGTCTGCGCTTCCGGGGAACCTGTGGTCTGATCAGGAGATAGCGTACCCGGCTCTTGTGCAGCAGTAGCGCTTTCAAGTGATACTACTGCGATACCGGAGTCGATCATGTCAAGCTGCTCTGCTGCGGCCTGAGACAAGTCTATGATCCGGTCTGGAACCAAGGGACCTCGATCATTTATCCGGACCGTCACTGTACGATTATTAGCCTTGTTGGTTACCGTCACCAGAGTTCCAAAGGGAATCGTTTGGTGGGCAGCGGTGAGTTTTGCCGGATCGTATACTTCACCTGAAGCGGTTTTACTCCCCGCAAGTTCCGTCCCATACCATGAAGCGACACCTTCTTGACGAAAAACACCCGGTGTTTGCGCTACACAAAAAGTGCTTACAACAAAACTACTGACTAGTACTGCGATAATGCGTTTCATAGTATTTATTATCGGCACTATTATGAAAATTGGCTAGTGATCCTCATGAGAAATCCGGCCGGGAAAAGTTTCTCAGTCTTTCTTTTTTAAGTGTAAATATCAGTACACCGGCCGGAATGTTCCGGATGATGGCGAAGGTGACCACCGCAAAGGATTCACATCTGGCAAACTAAGAAGCAATTGCTACAGTATTCCAGAAGAATAGCCTAAACTTGCCAATCATCTTCCATACCGGGTTGATACTAACAATCCGTTGGGAATTGCTACCCTATTCCAATGGGAATGGAATAAAATAAAAAATCGTAGTTATATCTTCTTTCCATTGTTTCTTTAGTTCCTACTCTTTACTATTTTCTCATTTCTATATATACTACTATTTTGGAATAGTATATATGCTGACAATCGATTCACCGGCAAAAGTTAATCTGCACCTTGGTGTCTACGAAAAAAACCCTGACGGGTTTCACCGAATAGAGAGTATTATGCTGGCACTCCGATTTGGAGATATCTTGCATGTTGAATGTGCTGTAGAAGATGCACTACAATTTTCCGGTTTAGCAGTACCAGAAGAAAACAGCATCCAGCGGGCCATTCAACTGTTCCGGAACTATACTGGCTGGACAGAGAAGATCCGGATTCAGGTTGAAAAAAGGATTCCCATTGGGGCGGGGTTGGGTGGAGGCTCGTCAAACGCAATTACAACATTAAAAGCACTTGATCATCTTGCAGGATCAATCGTTAGTCCGGAGTTATTCCGCGCTATGGCGGAGGAAATAGGGAGTGATGGGGCTTTTTTCCTTTCAGGCGGAGCGGCATGGGTCGAGGGCCGGGGTGAAATCTGTAGTCCAATTCCTTATCCAGATGGACTTTCAATAGTTCTGGTGTATCCGGGTTTTCAAAGCAGTACAGCATCTGCATACCGGTGGCTGGATTCCTACCGGGATCAAAATGGGTTGCCATTTACCACGAATGACCGCAGTCAGTTGATCGCTGCACTGGCAACTCCACCTTGTCAATGGCATTATTTCAATGACTTTTTGCCGGTACTGATGGCGTATGGGCATTTTGCCTATAAATTTCTTCTCGAAGATTTGGAAAATGCTGACTTTTCTGGTTTATCAGGATCCGGTTCTTCGTGTTTCGGCATCTATCAGGATCCGGATCAGGCAAAACGCAGCGCAGCCATACTCTCCGAAAAATGGCCTTTTGTTGTGTGTGAACAGCTTTAAGAAAGACAGATTTCCGGTTGACTCGTTAAGGGGATGCCGGTACACTCATATACTATGAGAGTTGCTGATAAATTCACTGCGGCAAGGCTTTTTTTCGCACCGGTTTTTTTATGTTGTTATCTTTTTGCAGCACATAATGGGAAATATTCCCTGCCGGTACTGGCGATTCTTATAGTACTCCTTGCCGGTGCAGAATTTACTGATTTTCTTGATGGATATTTTGCCCGGAAATTAAAACAAGTCAGTGATTTTGGGAAAATATTCGATCCGTTTGCCGATGTAGTACTCCACCTTACAACCTTTTTTTGTTTTACGCTGGCCGGTTTTTTTCCGGGGATTCTCTTTATGCTCATTGTGTACCGGGAATTTGCCATGCTGTTTTTGCGGTTACTTTCCATTAAACAAGGTGTTGCAATCGGCGCCCGGAAAGGCGGAAAATTAAAAACAATTTGTTATGTTTTTACCGGTTTTTATATGCTTGCATTCGAATTATATAGTAGAACCGGAATTTCCACTTTTGTAGCGCCGGATTGGGTTGGATTTGCCCTTGCCGGTCTTTGTACAATTCTTGCCTACATATCATGTATCGACTATCTCATTCACTTCGGTTCTGTGTTTAAAACAGTATGAAATCCAACGTGTACATTCGTGGATAAAATCAGATTCTCATATACAATTTTTCACCCCAGCCGGGGGCATTGCGGATCGGAATCTGGATTCCGGAGGCGCTAACGAGAAAGCCGTTGTAGACGCCGAAGGGGGCGCAGTAGTCAAATTTGCTCAAAAACAAGTTGAGTGCGCTTCTGACCAGCTGCTGCGGGCTAAAAACCAGATCCACCATGCCTTCCAAATCTTGAATGATCCAATTTTTTTCAATTCCTTCCGGCATCGTGATCTGTACCGGAGGAAGCACAGTACGGATCTTATCATACCAGAGTGCATTTTCGTTATTTTTATAGGTGTCGGTGGCTTGATTTTCCGCAAGACTGAACCCAAAAGAATGACCCTCCGGATCCAGCCCGGAACTGCTGCACCATGTTGAGCGCATCCGGTAGGGATAGTAGCCTTTATTATCGCAAACAATTCCGGTTGTACGATCCGGATTGAGTGCGGAATGACGTCCGCCTAAGACAATATCCCCGCGAACCCGCGTCACCATTTTGTAGGCATACATGGGCAAACTGCTTGGAAATAAAAGACTTAAGACCAACGGCTGCATATCCGGCTCAAGAACATACTCAAGGTGAATGGTCAAAGGAGGACGTTTCCGGGTCGCTTCGATATCAAGATCGATTCGGATATGCTGTGCATCCAGCCAATTATGTACCCGGAAAAAAACTGTGGATCCCCGGAGATCGATGGACGAATTGGAGAGATTCTGCGGAGGCCGCCGCCCGCCGAATGGAATAAATTGGGTAAAATGAAAACGCTCTTCTGTACTTCGGTCAAACAAAAAAACGGACAAGAGCCGGTAGGACTTGACTGTTCCAAAAACCATGCTTAAAAAAAAGCGTTCGCCATGAATCTTGAAGGATTCCCATTCCTTAAGCCGGGAATTTAAAATCCATGCTGGAATTTTACATTTTGAGGTGCGGATGTCGAGGAGATTCAGAGAATCAAAGGGTGCGTCCCATGTTCCGGCTGTGGCCCTGCCATGGTCGAGAATGTTTTCGCGCGCCGGTACAATTTCCCGGGTGTACATTACAGCTCATATCCTCCGGTCCAATGCCACACCGGGACCGAAAGTTCGGAGGAGAATGGATTTGTCCGGCCGAAATCCGGAAGCCACTCCTCATCTTGCACCAATTCCTGATAAAAACCGTCAATGCCGAGCGCATCAAGCCACTGGAGAACCTGTTCATACTCCTTTTCATTCAGTGCCCGTTCCGGACCCTTTCCGTATGGCGTGTACTGCATCATCACCGACACAAGAGCTTTACCCTGGGCATATTCTGCAAACCATTCAAGCACTTTCCGCGTCGAATCGAGAAAACCGGGAATCACCAAATGCCGGATGATGACTCCGGAATCAAGGGAATCACCCTGGTAATGAAGGTTCCGGTCAGCAATCATCGCACGAATCGCACGTTCTGCAACTGCTGGATAATCAGGAGCATGGAAAAAACGATCAGCAAGATCCGGATCCAGCGTTTTGAGATCCGGAAGATAACCGGTGACAACCGGCGAAAGGCTCTCAACAATGGATTCCTTTTCATAAGCCGATGAATTCCAAAAAACCGGTAAAGAAGATCCCTGGTCCCGGGCCCGCTGCAATCCGGCCGCAATGGACGGTGCCATGTGACTACCGGTTACGATATTGAGATTCTGAGCGCCTTTTTCCTGTAATTTCAGGCAGATACCGGCAAATTCTTCACTATCAACCGCCCGCCCAAACCCTCGCCGGGAAATTTGTATATTTTGGCAAAAGGTACAGCCGAGGTTGCAACCGGTGACAAAGATCGTTCCGGATCCCCCCTGTTGACTCAATGGAGGCTCTTCGCCTCGGTGGATCGTCGCTGCAGCGAGCCGGAGGGAATTCGTCTCACCGCAGCGTCCCCGTGCTTCCGGCCTACAGTTCCGGGGACAAAAGCCGCACTGTTCTGCTTTGCTATTTTGCATGATCCCCCTTGAAAAATCCTCTACAATATTATATCTTTTTGAAAGATGTTGAGTAAGTGACTTGTACCGTGATGGCACCGGAGTAAATATGGCAACAGTCGTCAAACAAATAGAGAAAGAATTTCTTATTAGTATGTTATATAGCGAGCAAATTCCGGTGCGTTACCTCCGAAACCGGACTGAGTATGTGTTTAAAGTGATTAGCGTTGTTGGTAAAGAAATACAATTTCATATCAATCAGCCGATAACCGGTCTAAAACCGCGAATGAAGATGACGCTTCTCTTCACCTATAAAAACATACAGTTTTCTTGTTCGGTGGTGACTATTACTGTGACTAATGAATATGTACGGACTTTTTTACCGGATGTTATATACACAAATTTGGATCGTTCTTATGCGAGAGTCATTCCGCCGCCCGTAATGGAGGTACAGTGTTATTATAATGAAGATCGTTATGTACTTCCATTTCCGCAACTTGCACCTGAAAATGTTCCGATTTTACCAGCCGCTAACCATACTTTTAAAAATACTAATGAAGCGTTCAAACAATTAGCCACATGGATTCATCCCTTTTTTGATAATTTGCAGGTGATTTCGTTCCGGGGAGAGAATTTTACCGGTACTGAAGAACGTCTTATTTCGGATCTTGGTAAGATTATTTATTTACCCTCAATAGACAAAGGTTTTCCACGCTCCGATTCAAGCGGACGCTTAGTAACCTATGATTTATTTAAACAATATTTAGAAAATAAAGGGCAAAATGCATCCTATTTAGATCAGGCAATTGCTCAATTATTAGCCTCTAAAGCTATGGAGGGAGTAATCTGCGATCTGTGGATTCCGATGTTTTTTCTCAATTATGTCGTT
>BOBG01000093.1 GCA_026002265.1 Spirochaetia bacterium | reverse complement strand
AAAAATGTGCCGGAGAAAAAACGCACAAAGGCCAAAGGCCGACTGCGTTTTTTCGTAGGTCAAGCCCCGAAAGGGCGATGCGTATAGCGTATGTTATGCGACGTAGCCCCGTACCCCATTATTTATTATTGTATTTAGATAATTCCTTATAGTTTATTTCAGGGTTGGTATATCGCTTTCTGTTTTGCGTAACATTTTTATAGTTTATTGCCTTTTGCGGACAAAATTGAATACAAGCAAGGCATTGTTCACAGTGATGACTATATTGGGGTTCATTATTTTCCACTTCAATGTTTTTTACCGGACATACTTCTTTGCATATACCACAGCCGGTACAATTATCATTGACCGTGAAATTTTTATCCATTGTTGATACTTTTTTTATAAAGCTTTTATTAACAAAACCAAATATATTTGTTAATTTATTTATATTATTGTTTCTTTTCGCTTTTATTGCCTCAATAATGGGAACAAGTTTTTCATTTGAATTTTTTGTAATTTCATCAATTTTTTCGCTCATGTCATACATAATAATATAATTTGAGAACATCTGCAATTTTTGACCATAGTTCAATTTTATGCCATGTTTTTTATGTAACAATTTGTACATCTGATAAACCGCATTACCGACATCTCCTCCATAGGTTGTAACTGAATAAAAATATGCATTTCTATTATTATCCAAATTGACATTTTCAATAAATTCAATAACTCTCTTGGGCAAACCCCAAAAGTACGTGGGATAAACAAAACCAATACTGTCATATTGTTTTGTTAAAATATATGGTTTTGTCATCGAAATAATCTCACAATTTTCAAGTTCTTTTGAAAAACTTTTTGCAACCTTTAAGCTGTTTCCAGTTCCAGAAAAATAAAACACGATATTTTCCATGATAATCTCCTATATTTTCAATAATACTATATTTTTACCATTATGTCAATTGATTTATAAATCATTTCAAAAAATCTTAGCCCCAATTGCACATAACGTGAAAAGTTTACGACGTTTTTTGTTGCCCGATAAAGAAATGCATAGCATTTCAGGGCAACAAAAAATGTGCTGGAGTAAAACATCACAAAGGACGTTAGCCCGACTGATGTTTTACGGAAGCCAAGCCGCTACTGCGGCGCAGCGCAAACTGTATGTTATGTGCAGTGCCAATAATTTACAATACTATTGTAAATATTTTTTAATAACAATTTCTTTAATCATTGGAAATAATTTGTAATACAATAAATTTGCATCAAATGCTTCTCCAGAATGAAAAAGTTTATTACGTTGTTCTATTATTCTACCAATATCTTCAATACTTATCGTACCATCATCAATACAAGTTAGATGTAGACTTGATAAATATTGAAATAGTTTTTCTTTGCGACTTAATCTTGTGTGATTTAAAGAATTGGACAGTACACTTTTTTTCGTGCATCAAATTGATTTATAAATTCACTAATAACATTTTTTTCATTAACATTAAATAATAGGTCAGTTTCAAATAAACCCCTGAATTCATTTGAACCTTCAATAGATTCAATAATAATAAAAAAACTAAAAAATTTCGATTTAACATTATTTGACATCAGTCCATGATAAAAGTTTTCAACTAAAAAATTATAATTATCTATATTATTAATATATTCATTAATTTCTGATACTGGTATTACTCTTGTTGAAGTCATATTCACATATTCTCTTATAGATAAATGATCCTCAAAATATAATATATCATCATTATTGGGAATAATATCTTGAACTTGTTCAACATTTGCACTTGCCCAATTAACTGTAAAATATGGGCATCCATATGCTTGATTTCTTTCATCTTTTGATACCGCCAATGATGCAATTTGGGCTACTTTTTCAAAAATTTTTTGAATTTCGGTTTCTGGACATTCATTTCTGAATGTCATGCTAGAGATAAATTTATCATATTCTATTTCATTGTCTGAAATTTTGTACATATTGCCACCATGAAAATCAACTTCATTAATAGAATGCGAAGAATTTATCAATAAGTCAACAGTATACTTTTTCATACTCCCCCCTAAATACTATTTTGATACTATCATTCTTTTAATATTATGTCAAGGTTTTTTAATTTACTGAGAAAAATTTTATTGGCATTGCACATAACGTGAAAGCTATACGACGTTTTTGCAGTTGCGATAAAGGAAACCGCAGGTTTCCAGCAACTGCAAAAATGTGCCGGAGAAAAAACACACAAAGGCCAAAGGCCGACTGCGTTTTTTCTCCGGCCAAGCCGCTACTGCGGCGCAGCGTATAGCGTATGTTATATGCCGTTTGTCCGTACCCCATTTATTTTTATATTTTTTATTTAACCATTTTCTTTAATGGTTTTATTGTTTTTAAACCCCAGCCATAATGACTTGAAGTTGCTGAAATCAAATATGCACCCAATGAAGTTGTTCCTGTCCATTGATATTTTTTCTTTGTGAAAAGTTCATCATCCGTATGTTTTTCAATTATGTCCATAATTTTTTTATGACTCTTTTTGAATAAAGAAATTGATTCTTTTAAATCCGTTCCTTTATATTTTTCATAAATTCTATGGTTCAATACAGGCAATATCTGCCATGTAACATCTTCCGCCGGAATTGCCGGCTTTTTCCCAGCCATTCCAACTTTATACCAGTTTTCCATCATCAAATGCCATTCGTGCAAATGACATATTACATCACTGACCGTTTTATCACGATCATTCAATTCATCATTTGTGTATGTTTTATTTTTAATTTCATCCGGCAATTCTTTAATAAAATCCAACAATTTGTTGAAGTTTATTTCCGAATATTATAGAAAAAGTTATTTATAATAATATACCAAATATTTTCTATTGTCAACAATTCTCCAATAAATTTTTTATTTTATATTCTTCAAACCAGTTTAGGCGGCATTGCATATAACGTGAAAGCTATACGACGTTTTTGCAGTTGCGATAAAGGAAACCGTAGGTTTCCAGCAACCGCAAAACTGTGCCGGAGAAAAAACGCACAAAGGCCGCAGGCCGACTGCGTTTTTTCTCCGGCCAAGCCGCTACTGCGGCGCAGCGTATAGCGTATGTTATACGCCGTTTGTCCGTACCCCATTTATTTTTATATGTTTAATTCTATTAATTAAAACCAATATTTAAATGACAGCCGAAAAAATAATAAAAAGTTAATCCTTCTGCCGGACCCTCTGAGGACGTTTGAAGAACATAAATAACTATTCTATCTTCAAATGGATTTTTATAATACCCTATTATTTCTCTTACAGACCAGGCAGTGTATAATTCTGCGATTTCTTTTGATTTTTCATTTTTTTCTACTATAAGACTATCATACGCCGACCAATAATTATCTTCTGGGTCATTAAATGTGAAATATACACGTATCCCGTATATCTCTTCTAGTAATTCGATATTTTTTAATTCAATATTAGGTAAAGATATAATATTATGTTTTTTTAACATTGCCGTAATTTTATATTCTTCTAATTGCCAAAATTCCTCAAATGAAATATCCTTATTTGTAACTTTTTCAATTATTTCATCTGTGACTGTATTCATAATATAAACTGCCGATATCTCGTCTCTTGCACCCTTGCCACAAGATCCAGGTTTTCCTTCAAAATATTCCGCATAAGCAAAATATCCGTCTTTTGACCATCCAATAGGGGAAAAATTTCCATCAAGATACATTTTATTGATATGATAATCCTTATTTGTTGTAATTTTAATTACGTCCGCCATAGTTTGTGAATACACATATATCGGAAGAACTGTAAAATACAAAATTATAATAGATTTAATATAAAAGCATACCTTCATAATGATGATTATGATGTATTTTTTTAGCCAAGTCAATACCTATATTTTAAAAAAGCTTAGGACAAATGGCGTATAACGTGAAAGCTATACGACGTTTTTGCGGTTGCGATAAAGGAAACCGAAGGTTTCCAGCAACCGCAAAAACGTGCCGGAGAAAAAATGCACTAAGGCCAAAGGCCGACTGCGTTTTTTCGTAGGCCAAGCCGCTACTGCGGCGCAACGTATAGCGTATGTTATGTGCCGTAATTTTTCTTGCCCGTAAGGCATACTTCCAGTAATTTATTTATATCATTAATTATTTTTATTAATTTATATTTTAAATTCCATACCTATTAATCTTTCACTTAATTCCCATAAACGCCTTGATAATTCTGGATCAATTGCCCACGGTCTTACACCGTCAGCAGATAAACTATCATAAGAAACCGATATGGCAATATTACAATCTTCACAATAAACGCCTCCTAAATCATTTAATTGTGAACTTAATGCACACCAAAGAATAGTTGCCGCCCCCTGTTGAACGGTCTTAAAATGGGGCTTTTCTTCATTTGATTTAGACCGTCTCTGTTCGTCCAATATCGGCCTTGGTTTTTTATCTGCTTCTGTCAAATCCCGCCCCAAACTAGTATTTGGTACCATCCCGGAGTGAACAGAAAAAGCCCGTATATTATTTTTTCTCCCGCGTTTATCTAATTCCAAAGCAAATAATACATTTGCGCTTTTTGATTGAGCATATGTTTTCCATTTATCATATTCCCTTCGTTCAAAATTTGGATCATCGAAGTCAATCCCATTAAGTCTATGCCCTCGTGAAGAAACGGTTAAGACTCTTGCCCCATTTGCTTTAACCAAGGCCGGCCAAAGTCTTGCGGTCAAGTAAAAATGGCCGAGATGATTTGTTGAAAATTGAGATTCATAGCCACGAGAATCACGTCTAAGAGGAGGAGCCATTACACCGGCGCCATTAATAAGAATATGCAGCAAATTATTATTTTTAAGAAAATTATTTGTAAAATTATCAATTGATTTTCCGTCCATGAGATCCATTTCATCTAGTTTAACATTTTTAATCCCTTCTAATGTTTTTTGCCCTTTGTTTATATTCCGTACAGGGATAAAGATATTGGCACCAGCAGTTGACAATGCTTTTGTAACTTCAAGACCAATTCCCGAATAACCGCCTGTTACGATGACATTTTTCCCTTCTAAATTTATGTTTTTAATGATTTCTTCTGCATTAGTTTCAGCCCCAAATGCAGAATTAATTGGATTTTGACCATTATCTTTATCCATTATACACTCCTTTGTATCTATACTATAGTATATCAATTTTTAGTATTTGTCAATACCATTTTCTTTGAAAAATTATGGCGTCTAACGTTCCGGGCGTTTATGACGGTTTTATTTTGCGATAAAGAAAATGCCATAGCATTTTCTAGCAAAATGAAACCGTGGCATAGCCCTAGCCGGCTACTGCCGGCGCAGCTTAAACGCCCTGTTAAGCGATCGTAAAACCTGTAACGGAGCCGTCCGCCACGGATGGCGGACGGAGTTTACCATTCACGAGGAACAAAGTCTTTTTTTATAATTTTTTACATCATTAGTATTTATTCTATATTATTATAAATACCAATATTGTGTTTTTTACTGCCGATTAGAATCGCCACACTGCTCTAACATAACAGGTGTCGCGATTCTTGTGATTGAGAGCACTCTGTTCACCATTGCCGAAATTCTGAAACCATGCGCTGTATTCGTATTGCCTGCCTTCGGAAGAAGACCAGTATACATTACCAAAACAGTCAAGTAAAGGCTTCCTTAAATTAGTATACATCAGATTTAACTCATCTTTACTTGGTAAAAACCAATCGTCATATCTTCCATACACCAACGAATCACAATACTGCGCCGCTTCACCAGCTATTCCATAATCTCTCATAACACGTACAATAATTTGTGTATTTATCTTGCCCATACCAATACCAGTAGTTGTCCCTGTACCTACATTTGTGCCATACCCACCCCAACTAAGGCCACTCTGCTCCGTAGACTCAGGTGCAGCTTCCAGATACCGCCAGCTATCTGAATAATCACCTTTATCATAGAAGATAAGTCCACCTGCCGGTCCAATGTCACCTATTTTGTATACCCTATTTGCCGATCTTGTAGAAGATCGCCCCGCCGTATCACCGCCGGTAGTTCCGGTTTCTGCACCCACGCTACTTGCACAACTGATGACAAACATAGCTAACAAAACAACTGAAAACACGCCTTTTTTCACAATTACTCTCCTATGGTAAAAACCAATGGAGTTAAACGTTGTATTTCACAAAATCTGCCTTTCCCTCGCCCGCCACGGATGGCGGGTGACACGATCAGGTCAGGTTTTATGTCGCTTAACGTGAAAGCTATACGACGTTTTTGCGGTTGCGATAAAGGAAACCGAAGGTTTCCAGCAACCGCAAAAATGTGCCGGAGAAAAAACGCACAAAGGCCAAAGGCCGACTGCGTTTTTTCTCCGGCCAAGCCGCTACTGCGGCGCAGCGTATAGCGTATGTATGCGCCGTTTTTCTGTACCACTGGTTTAGTTACTACTCATAGTTATTATGTATTTTTTATATTTTTCTCATCTCAAACCACTTGACATAATCCCAAATCGGTGGTATATTTTAACTATCTTAAAGGATTTTTGGAGGTATCCAATGCCAGCAATTAAGGCAAGTGCGATTTTAGGTGAAAAGTATCGTGAGATTGCGGACTTTTGTGAAGAAAACAGGGAACCCATGTTTATAACAGAAGACGGAAAGGGAAAGTTGGCAATTATGAGCATTGACACATATGAGGAAAGCATAGGAAGGCTGGAATTATATAATGCAATAGAAGTTGGGTTAAACCAGGTTAAAAACGGGGAAACAATAACCAAAGAAGAGCTGTTTAATCATTTAAACAGTTTAATTGGAAGATAGATGTATTTTTTAAATCCTTCCAAAATAATAAAGGATGATATTGATTCATCTTATGAATATATTAGAGAAAGATTGGAAGCTCCAAGAGCGGCCGATAATTTAATTGAAGACGCAATGAATATTATGGATTATATATGTGAAACACCATATACAAGGTCATTGGTACAAGATACATATTTGGCATCTTTGGGCATACGGTCAATAAAAATAAAAAATTATGTTTTATTTTATAATGTTGAGGAAGACAAGAAAAGGGTTAATGCTATTAGGTTTTTATACAATAAAAGAGACTGGAAAAATATATTAAGAGAAAATGAATTAAAGGATATATTGTAATATTGTGTGGAGTAAAATCATTTTTTTTTGAAAATACTATTCCTACATTTATTTTATTTAATTATTTTTCTTATATTATTTACGAAAAATGCTTATTACAGTATATGTAAGCACGATCGTAAAACATTTAGACATAATGGCGCATAACGTGAAAGCTATACGACGTTTTTGCGGTTGCGATAAAGGAAACCGAAGGTTTCCAGCAACTGCAAAAATGTGCCGGAGAAAAAACGCACTAAGGCCAAAGCCGACTGCGTTTTTTCTCCGGCCAAGCCGCTACTGCGGCGCAGCGTATAGCGTATGTTATACGAAGTTCAATTTTGCTTTTACAATTATGGTATAGCTGATTTGAATATTCCATTTAATAAATCTGATGACATATAGTTTTGATTCTCTATAATTACAATTTTGTTATTATTTATTTTAATATTATTCCATACATTAACTATTTTTTGTAATCCAATATTATTA
>BOBG01000092.1 GCA_026002265.1 Spirochaetia bacterium | reverse complement strand
ATGGTACGAAGGCTTGGGGGAAGGGTACGGATATTCGGGACTAGGGTACAAAGCCTTGGGAGATGGGCGCAAATATTCGAGACGATGGTACGATGTTTCAGTATTCAAGTACAAAATTGTTGAGTCCAGGGACAAGGCAGATGTATCTGGGGACAAGTTTTTAGTATCTGAAAACAAACCCCGCTATATTAGATTTTAACCAACCATTCCGCTAACGAAATTATCTGTTCCGGTTTAGTTAAATTCGCGGCGTTTTGCAAATAATTGGTTTGCAAATTAGTATATATTTCGCCCGCCATTTTAGATTCAATTGCCGCCCCAATAAAGAAAAGTTGCGGGGAAAATCTTTTTTGTTCAAATGCAACTTTGATTCTGTCCAGCGCAGTTTTTGCCGTTTTCCAATGTTCATCCGCACCGGCTGGGTCTATTCCACCTTTTAATTCTCCAAGGGCTATATAGTTTTCCGCATTTGTAATAATTTCTTTTAGAGATTCCGTATGCGGTTTGTTGACAACTATTATATCTATATTGTTTTTTACAATAGGTATAGTAATATTGAAAAACAGCGTCCTTACTTCTGTGCTATCCCATGAAAGCCCCTTTGCATTTTCAATATCTATATCATTAGCGATATTTAGAGATGAAACCCATTCATTTGTATTATCCATGCAGGCATAAAATTGTTTGCCGGATAATCGTAACGAAGAAACTATTGATAAACATAATTTGCGTTGCGATAAAGCGCCAACTATATTTCGCATTTTTCCACCTAAACTATCACCTTTCGTCAGCAGAAAACGAAAAACCAATTCCTCATTGAATTTATCACCAGCGGGAACTAAAAAATTCTTTACAAATTCTTGTATGGCTTCAGTACAGCCCTCATCGCCCAAATGTCCCGCCGCTTTATCAGAAATACCAGCCGCCGCTATTAGACCATTCCTAATATCCGGTATCTGGAGTAAGTCAGCCGGACTTTTCGCTTTCTTGGCACGGTTTTGTAAAACCCGTGCTTCTGCGATAAAAGGCGTTGCCTGACGATTCTTTTCCAGCGCTATTGCAATAAAGCCAGCCCTTGTTTCATTGTACGATGTTACCAAATCATCTGCCGCGGCGATGTGATTAGTATAGTTTATCATTTTTTTCTCCATGTATACACACATTTTCTTAAAGCATCCCGCCCATGTTCGCCCATCTGTTGACTGCTATTTCCTTTCGCAATAGGTAAAACAGATATTGACTCAACCTCAAAACCAAACCGTGCCGCAATATCAGATAAAATTAAATCAACCGATATACTCGCGCCTGCATACCTTACATTATCATTAACCATAGCTACTCTTGCATCGTGTTTTAGAACCCGCGAGAATTCAAAAATCACACAAGCCATTTCGTAAAAATATCCCTTAACCATTCTTGGGATGCCGTTGTTGTTTAATGTTTTTTCCTGTTTCTTATAGTTAAGAAAAAAGAGGATTTTTTGTAAAAGTTCTTGACTTTCAACCGCCGCTAAAGGAATAGCCCATGAAGGGTTAATTTCAAGCAATTTTTTTTCTCTGTTTTCTACGGTGCAACTTAACATTTCCTGCCGCAATGACAAAAGTTTTTTTTCATCAACACCAAGCATAGCCAATTCCAAAGCATACGTTCTTGTATAATCATACCGATTACAATAAGGCGGGGAAGTTATTATTAAATCAATGGTATCATCAGGTATTTTTTGAAGCTCATTAAGGCAAGAACCTTCAATCAGGTTGATTTTACCTCGTTTTGCAGTTGGTTCGGAAAAATCAAACAAACTATCTGTAATGCCCTTTGAATCGGCAATAATTTCCCCCAGCTTTTCAGTAATTGCGTCATTAAAATGTTTAATTTCGCCTTTGTCAAAAGGAATTGATCCCCAGCACCGCCCGGAGCGTTGGTCCCACCGTAAATACTGTCCGTCTTTTCGAGTGAAACTGATGCTTTCAAGAATACAGCACAACGTAAATAATAGTATTTTTTGTACGTTGATATTTTCGTTTTTCATACATGAAAGATATTTTTTTATTAAAACATTACTTTCTTCTGTGTAAGCACCATTAGTTATTTTTAATACAATAAAATCATCGCTGTTTTCTGTATCAATCCACGGTTTATTTTCTTTCCATGACACCAATCTGCTAAATTCATCATCGGAAAAATTATTTTGTAATAAATTCCGTGCCTTAATAAGTTCCTGCCCAATTGGCAATAATTCAATTCCTATAGAATCAATACCCAAATCGCTTGCAGCAAAAAGGGATGCCCCGCTTCCCGCAAATGGGTCTAAAACAATTTGCCCCGGTTTTATACCGAATTTAGAAAAATAATGATTCAAAAGGCTGACAGAAAATCCTTCTTTATATTTATACCATCTATAAAAAGGTATGGTCTTGTTTGCTTGAAAACTTACTATTTGTCTATTTAACGCGGTATCTATAGAAAGCACAGAGTTATATTTTTCTTTGAGATTGCTATCCAAATCGTCAATCCCGGCTAACAGATTGTCGTCTTTTGAGCGTAGTTTCTTCAAATTTGTTGTTGTTTCAAACATAGAGGTCATTATAGCCTACTTTTCGAGATTATGCTATAGGGGAATAGGGCAGTACGGCTTAAAATTTCATCAAATCCGTCTCTAAAATTAACTTTATTACGCTATATATAGCGATAACTATTGATTACAACGCTAAATGTAGTATATATTTTGTGGTTGTTTCATCTAATGCCATATTTTTTATAAATTTCAGGCGCCACGGATGGCGCCTGCGACGACTAAGGCGGGGGCAAAAAAAATTTCACATAACGTGAAAGCTATACGACGTTTGGGGCAGGTAATAGGGCAATGCGAAGCATTGACCCCTGCCCCAAATGTGCCGGAACAAAAATGCACAAAGGCCGTAGGCCGACTGCGTTTTTGTGGAGGCCGAGCCGCCTACTGGCGGCGAAGCGTATAGCGTATGTTATGTGCAGTTTTGCCCCTTACCATTATTTTTTTTCTCTTCCCACCATGTGGATGCTTTATATGGCCTAAAACCAATATTATAGTAAAATTGTTGCGATGAATCCACATAAGCTCTTTTGGCACCTAATTTTCCACATCGCTTTATTCCTTCCAATACAGCCGCCTTTCCCAGTCCCATTTTCCTATAAGCAGGTTCTGTTGCAACTGGTTCAACTAACGCACAATCAATCGTTTTATCATACCACATTCCACAATGTGAAACAAAATCACCATTAGGTGCCACTACAAATATTTTTAAATCTAAATCAATATTTGGTCTATTCCATTCTTTTTCATATTCTTTTGAATGTTTTTCCCAGTAAAATTCAAAAGGTCCGCCACCGTCTATTTCATGATTAAAACCTTTCCAGCAAACTTGCCCATATTTAAAAATACTAAAATTGTCCTTCAATGAACAAATTTTAAACCCTTCGGGTAAGGTATAATTTGTATTTTCGTCATTTATTATAAACAGAGCATCATGTTCTTTATCTTGTGTAGGTAGAAATTTGTTTTCGATAGCGATATTCTGCATTTCAATATCTCCATCCAAGATCAATACTTTAAATTCACCATTTTTTGATAAATTATTTTGGGAATATTTCAACATTTCTTTTCTCAAATATTTATAGCCTTCAAAAGTTAATAAAAAGGCAGACCCAAGGGAAGTATCATATGTTGCTATTGCAACAATTATATTATTATCTTCCCATATCCCAATTTTATTTAACCCATCAGGATTAGCCCAATACTTATTTATGGACATTATCATCCAATCCCAGCGACCAAAAGGATAATTATGATCATTCAATTTTAAAAGAAAGTTTCTTATAGCATAATAATCCTTTCCATATTGTTCATCATTTTTGTACAATCTAAATTTAACAGACATATTTCCTCCAATTTTCTTTATCCATTATTGACCAATTTTATATTATTGTCAACCAGTTGGGCAAAATTGCACATAACGTTCCGGGCGTTTATGACGGTTTTATTTTGCGATAAAGAAACGCCATAGCGTTTCTAGCAAAATAAAACTGTGGCGCAAGCCCGAGCCGGCTATTGCCGGCGCAGCATAAACGCCCTGTTAAGCGATCGTAAAACCTGTTACGAAGCGCCGTGCCACGGATGGCACGGCGGTCAGCATTATTTCTAATGCCTTTTAGAACTGTCGGATGGCACGAACTAAATAATCAAAATTGTAATTGTAGCTACCGGCCTCACCATCTTTGCTACCATTGGAAAAATCTATCGTCCAAATCTCAAAAAAATCAACCCAAGATGAAGACCAGTATATGTCGTTGGAGAAACCACCTTTCCCCTGCTTTTTCAAATTTTTGTACATCAGGTCTAATTCATCAACACTTGGCAGGAACCAATCGTTATAACCGCCATAGCCGGGGACACTTACCACCTGCGCTGCCTTTATAGTTTCATCTCTTTTTGTAAGATACGCAAGGATATTTTTGGTATTCTGCTTTCCCATACCGATTCCTGTTTCTGTAGGTATGGTAACAGAATCCGTCTTGTTGCACCATTTTACCTTTGTCGGGAAATCCTGAGGTGCCGCTTCAAGGTAACGCCAGCCATTTATTTCAAACCCCATATCAAAAAACACGATTCCTCCTGCGGGACCGGTATCGCCTATTTTGTATACCCTATTTGACGATCTTGTAGAAGATCGTCCCGCCGTATCACCGCCGGTAGTTCCGGTTTCTGCACCCACGCTACTTGCACAACTGATGACAAACATAGCTAACAAAACAACTGAAAACACGCCTTTTTTCACAATTACTCTCCTATGGTAAAAACCAATGGAGTTAAACGTTGTATTTCACAAAATCTGCCTTTCCCTCGCCCGCCACGGATGGCGGGCGACATGATCAGGTCAGGTTTTATGTCGCTTAACGTGAAAGCTATACGACGTTTTTGCGGTTGCGATAAAGGAAACCGCAGGTTTCCAGCAACCGCAAAAATGTGCCGGAGAAAAAACGCACTAAGGGCGAAGCCCGACTGCGTTTTTTCGTAGGCCAAGCCGCTACTGCGGCGCAGCGTATAGCGTATGTTAGGCGAAGTTTTGCGGTTTTTATATTTCAATTATTTTGCTTATTTCTTCCAGACTATTTATTACATTATCCGGTTTAAATGTTTTTTCATCCCCTTCTTTATATTTTCCTGTTTTTACCAATATTGTCTTTATTCCTATTTCTTTTCCCCCGCTAATGTCGGTTAATCCGTCATCCCCTATGGTTATTATATCTTTCGGTTCCATTTTTAATTTATTTAAAGCCATTTTGTATATCATGTTTGACGGCTTTCCAATTATTACCACCTTTTTATTTGTTAATAGTTCATACATTTTTACAAATATTCCGGTATCCATTCTATATTCATTTTTTGAAATATAATAATTTGAATAACTTGTTGTTATTATTTTTGAACCGTTCTTTATGTATTGAAATATTTTATTCAATAATTCATAATCACAATCTATATGCTCAAAATCGCAAAACACCACATATTCAGGCTCCTTTTCAAAATCGTTGCTTTTTACCAGTAATTCTTTGAGATAATCCGGCCCTATAAAATAATATGTTTTTATACCATTTTCTTTTATAAAATTATTTAACACAAGCATTGGGTTTATTATGCTGTCTTTTAAAATATTTAAGCCACTATCCTTTATTTTTTGTTCCATTTGATCAACGGTTCTTGAGATCGTATTAGTAATTATACAGTAAGGCATATTGTTTTTATTCATATAATCTACTAATTCAATGGAACCAGGCAAGGGTGTCCCACTACTTACAAGAGTTCCTTCCAAATCCAGAATCAATGCTTTACTCATAATTTTTTATATCATATTCCTTTATTATTGTCAATACATTTTCACAAACGAAGCCGCAAAATTTCGCCTAACGTTCCGGTTGTTTATGACGGTTTTGCGGTTTGCGATAAGGGAAACCGTAGGTTTCCAGCAACCGCAAAACTGTGGCGCTAGCCCGAGCCGGCTATTGCCGGCGTAGCATAAACAACCCTGTTAAGCGATCGTAGCCCGTAACTGATGTTATTCCGGCTAGGTATAAGCATTATGGTATACTACCGGATGATTTCCGGCACATCTTTTTACAATATAAATGAATCGGGCTATGTCGCTTAACGTTCCGGTTGTTTATGACGGTTTTGCGGTTTGCGATAAGGGAAACCGCAGGTTTCCAGCAACCGCAAAACTGTGGCGTTAGCCCAAGCCGGCTATTGCCGGCGCAGCATAAACAACCCTGTTAAGCGATCGTAGCCCGTAACTGATGTTATTCCGGCTAGGTATAAGCATTATGGTATACTACCGAATGATTTCCGGCATATCTTTTTACAATATAAATGAATCGGGCTATGTCGCTTAACGTGAAAGCTATACGACGTTTTTGCGGTTGCGATAAAGGAAACCGAAGGTTTCCAGCAACCGCAAAAATGTGCCTCCATAAAACCCCACAAAGGGCGAAGCCCGACTGGGGTTTTATGGAGGCCAAGCCGCTACTGCGGCGCAGCGTATAGCGTATGTTATGTGCCGTTTTTCTTGCCATATTTATGCTCTTCATAATATTCTATTAGTTTTCTAACATCATTATTTTGCAATATTGGTATCACATTACATATATCATCATCTGACCAGTTCCACCATTGTATTTCTTGTAATTTCTCTATGGTTTTATCAGAAAATCTTTTCCCTATTTCCTTCGCTGGCACACCGGCCCAAATAGAATAGTCCGGTATTTTTTTATTCCGTGTAACAACACTATTTGCCCCTATTACACAGCCATCCCCTATAACGACACCAGACATTATTTTTACATCACCGCCTATCCATACATCATTCCCTATTATTATGTCATTTCCACTACGTAAAAATTCTCCCATTGTATTTTCATAATAATGTAAGAAAGCACTAAATGGATAGGTCGTTATCCATTCAACACTATGCTCCCCACCAAGCATTATTTGAACATTTCCAGCAATAGAACAAAACTTACCAATTTTGCATTCAATCTTTTCATTCCATATATGAATAATCGGATCTCCATATGTAAAAGTGCCAAAGTGTATATTTTTTTGAGGGTATTGACTTTTGTGTCTATCAATTAATAATCGTCGCACCTCATTGTATTCTCCTAATGGGTCTTCTTTGTTGGTATCCTCATCAGTGATTACAACCGGTATTAAATTCCAAAAATCAGGGCATCCCTTAGATTTCAATGATAAATCTTCGATACTGCAGAGCTTGCTCTGTGGTTTTTCATTTTTTAAAGTTTTCGTAACTATAAATTTATAGATGCGTAAAACACCGTATGGTACTATTGCCTTAATCGATTTCTTTATCAGCCATTTTAATCTTGCCAACATACCTCAAAACATTATGTACCAATTATTTTTTTCTCAAACTAAGTTCAAGAAAAATGGCATATAACGTGAAAGGTTTGCGACGTTTTTGTGGCCCGAATAAGGGCTTGCGTAGCAAGACCAGGGCCACAAAAATGTGGGTGGAGTGAGCCGTGGGAAGGAGCGTAGCGACTGACCTAGGCGAACGGAACCCGGAGGGGCTTTAGCCC
>BOBG01000091.1 GCA_026002265.1 Spirochaetia bacterium | reverse complement strand
GGTCCGTGATGCCGGACACGTTCATCAAATTACCGGCGAAGATAAAGAAGGGTACCGCAAGAAACGCGAAAGACTGACTCTGGGAAACAATCGATTGTATCGCGATTCCAAAGGGCCGTCCGGCGGAAGCGAAGTAGGCCATGCCGGCGATACCGATGACAAAGGCAATGGGCATTCCTAAAACAAGAAAAATAACAAAACAGATCAATAAAAATGACATAGCCCGCTCCTTAGGTTAATCCGGCTTGTTCCGGTGGTGGCGCCGAATCATCAAAACCCACAAGAATCCGCTTAATCTTGATAATCGTGGAAATTATCATCGAAGCCGCCGTAAAAACAATACTTGCGGTCACCACTGAAAAAGGAATAGGCATAGATTGAAAGGTACGGAGCCGCTCAAGGATAGCCAACCGGGTCCCAAAATAGGCAATGATTCCAAGTGCTATGAGTAACCTAATCTTCGGCATCACCGATAATCCCCAAGCCCTTACCCTTATTATGCTGGGCTTTCTGTTTATTTCCGGAATGTTCGTAGACAGCAATGTCAACTTTCTCCTGCTGACACCTATTTTTCTGCCCATGGTTACTAAAGTGGGTATGGATCCGGTGCATTTTGGGGTTCTCATGGCTACTATGGTCACCTTGGGTGTTATGACCCCGCCGATTGGTTCGGCTTTGTACACGGTTTGCGGCATCATAAAATGTCCACCGGAGGAGTATACCAAGGAGGCGCTGCCCTTCCTGCTCGCGGTTTTTCTGGAATTGATAATTCTAACTTTTTTACCCGGCTTGGTACTCTGGATTCCAAATATGATATTTGGCCCTATGTGATAAAGGATCCGGATTTTTTAATTCCGAATTATCGGAAAACGGCGTAAAACCCAAGCTTTTAGGCTTGGGTAGTTGACTCGGTAACCAACCCCCTTAGGGCTAAATTTTTTAAATTCCTCCCATTTGGGGGATTATCTTTACTTTTTTCCCGGAAAATATATAATAAGTGGATAATGAACAAAAATCGTTCCGGTTTTGGTGCGTACATGGGACTGACCTTTCTCATCGGCTGTGGTTTTTTTACCATGGGACTGATGGATCCGTTGTACGACACTTACGTTCCATTATTCCTCCGGCGTTACATACATTCTAATGCTGCGGTCGGCGGGATTATGACGCTGGACAACCTTCTGCAACTGCTGCTGATTCCGGTTGTTTCGATCTGGTCTGACCGGACAAGAACCCGGATCGGGCGCCGGATGCCGTTTATTGTGGTCATGCTGCCGATTTCGGCTATTCTTTTTGCGCTGATTCCTTCGATGGCTGCCCGGTCGCTGGCGGCATTGATCATCATCATTTTCTTTTTCAATATTTTTAAAACTTCTGTCCGCGGGCCTGTTGTCGCACTGATGCCAGATACTATTCCGGGTGAATTCCGTTCCGAGGCAAATGGTGTGATCAACATGATGGCCGGAATCGGACTCATTATCGGGACGCTGGTTCTGGCGCAATTGATGAAAATCAATGATAATGTACCGTTTTTTGCAGCCGGAATCTGTATTTTCATAGCTGTTGCCATACTTTTGATCTTTGTACGGGAACGTTTGCCGGAAGGAGAGGAAGTCGAAAAAAATGTCCCGGTTTTTCAGTCCATAAAAGAAGTTTTTTCAACCGGCGACTCAAGTGTGCCCCGGATTCTCATTTCACTGTTCTTCTGGTTTATGGCTTATGAAGGCGCTAAACCATTTCTCGGTTTGTATTTAGTTGAGTCGATGGGTGCCGATGAGTCTAACGCCGCACTTGCCCAAGGCATGGCTGGCATTTCCAGTGTCATCATGGCAGTTCCGGCTGGTTACCTTGCCCATAAATTTGGGCGCCGCAGGTTTATCCGGGTGAGTCTCATTTTTTGCGCACTAATCCTCTTTTTGATTCCAGTTGTGGGTTTGGTGGCGGCCCGCCTATCCCTTTCTTCAGCCTTGTCTCTTATCCTCTTTCTCCTGTTGATGTTTCTCTACGGTGCGGTGTGGATCGGCATCGTGGTGAATTCCTTTCCGATGCTCTGGCAGATGGCATCTTTCGGTACAATAGGCGTTTACACCGGACTCTACTACACCTTCAGCCAAAGCGCCGCGATCCTTGCCCCGCCGGTAACCGGAGCGATCATTGATCTCGGCGGGTATCCGGGAATCTTTATTTTCGGCGGAATCTGCATGCTTATTGCGTGGTTTACTATGGGCGGTGTAAAATCCGGCGAGGTATCTCAAACATTTGAAATCTTGGAGAAAGATATTTGACAGATGTTCAAAAAGTCAGCTACCCAAGGCTAAAGGCTTGGGTTTGCCTCGATTATTCGAGGCACCTTTTCCTACTTCCTGCCGCACGAAGCGGATTTTCTACGGTCTTGCACTGCACTCACAATGCAGCCAGCGCTCCCATATCCATAGGCGTTAACTCCTGCCGTTGCAGCAGTACTCTCTTCCCATACGCTCTCAAATTCCTCGCCGCATTCTCGTCCCGATCATGCTCTGTCTCACATTCCGGACACACCCATTCCCGGTCCCGCAGCATTAAATCTTCTTTTATCCACCCGCATACATGACACATCTTCGAGCTTGGATACCATTTGTCTGCAACCAACACCGTCTTGTCATGCCACAACGCTTTGTACTTCAGCATACCAACAAAGGTTCCCCACCCGACATCCATTACAGACTTTCCTAACCGCAGTCCCCGGCTCATTCCTTTTATACTCAAATCTTCTATCACTATCACATCGTACTCTTTGATCAACCGGAATGATTCTTGTTCTTGCAACTCCCGCCGGATGTGTGCTGCTCGCTCTTGTAACCGGGCAATTCTTACTCGCAATTTCTCCCAATTCCGGCTCCCCTTTGTTTTTCGTGAAAGCCATCGTTGTAGCAACGCGAGTTTCTGCTCTATTTTTCTATACTCTCTACCATAACCCGGACTGTAGCCGGTACTGTCCACATAACACCTTGCCAACGACATATCACAGCCAACTATCTTTTCCTGCGACTGTGAATACCCGGTATAATCCTGTTCTCCTTCATACAATAATGACGCATAATACTTCCCGGATGCACTCCGCGATATCGTGATATTTTTCAGTGCAGCATACCGGTACCAACTTTTGATGTTGAACCGGTGTTTGAATTTAACGAGGTCATGTATTTTCGGTAATTTTATGGTCTGTTTATCTAAATCTGCTTTTATTGACATGCCGGTCCGGTAGCTGTCATGGTGTTCTTTCTTTGCTTTGAATCGGGGATAGCCTACTTTTTCACCTTTACGGTTGCCGGTTACGGAATCGAAGAAATTTTTGTACGCTGATTCGAGGTTTCGGCGGGATTGCTGTAATGCGAAAGCATCAACCTCTTTCAAAAAATCGTATTCTGCTTTATACTCTTTTTCAGTTTTGTACCGGAATGCGTGCAGGAGTTCTGGATCATCTTTCAAGAAATTGTACATGATGATTCTATCATCGAGCATGAGATTATAGATGAGCCGGCAACAGCCGAGCGTTTTGTTGAGAAAGGTACGCTGATTGCTAGTAGGATAGATGCGTACTTTCAAGGCTCGCTGAATGAACATCAGAGGTATGTTAACATATAATTATCTATTATGCAAGCATTGTTGTTTGATATAGTTTCGCTATGGCTTATATCCCGTAGCTGAAGCATTGGGTTTTACGCTGTTTTCCATAAATCTTCTCAAAACTGCTGCACATAAAACAGAATTGGTTTATGCAATAACTAGGGAAATGTATTATGCAGGTTGATGTGGAACTGTATCTAGGCGATGCTCGTTATGGATTAAACAAAATCGCCGGCGATACAATAGATTTAATAGTAACATCTCCTCCTTACGCCGACCAGCGCAAAAATACCTATGGCGGAATCGCACCCGATAAATATGTTGAATGGTTTTTACCAATATCTCAAGAATTACTGCGTGTTTTAAAGCCAACCGGGACATTTATTTTAAATATAAAAGAACGTGTGGTAAAGGGCGAGCGTAGTACCTATGTTATGGAATTAATTCTTGAAATGCGGAAACAAGGCTGGCTGTGGACAGAGGAATTTATTTGGCACAAAAAGAATTGCTATCCGGGAAAATGGCCTAATCGTTTTCGTGATGCATGGGAACGGTTATTGCAGTTCAATAAAACCAAACAATTTACTATGTATCAAGAAGCTGTAATGGTTCCGATGGGTGATTGGTCAAAAACACGTTTAAAAACGTTAAGTGATACTGACAAAATACGTGATACTTCAAAAGTCGGGAGTGGATTCGGAAAAAATATATCCAACTGGATTGGACGTGATATGGCATATCCGACAAATGTATTACACTTGGCTACAGAGTGCGGCAATAAAAACCATAGCGCGGCATTTCCTGAAGAATTACCTACATGGTTCATTAAGTTATTTACAAAAGAATACGACACCGTTATGGATCCATTTATGGGATCGGGTACTACACTATACGCTGCAAACAAATTAAAAAGAAACGCTGTAGGAATTGAAATAATTCCTGATTATTATAATGCTGTAAAAGAAGCATTTAAAACAACGGATTTGTACTTGTTTGAAAAGGAGTCGGAATATGACACAGCTATTAATCAATGATGTTATTCACTATGTCGAACAAAATATTCCTACTTTTCATGAACAACGATTACATAAATTGGACTCGTTAAAACTGAGTAATGTGATCAAAAAGAAAAATCCGTATCTTTTTAAAGCAAAATATGTGCTTACTGGGGATGAAATTGTTAGACAAGTAACTGACGCATATATTTCCTCAAGTGAGGAGGGTATATTTGGTGATTGGCTGGAAGGTTTAGCAATTTTCGTAAATAACAAAGTCTATGGCGGTTGGAAATCTGGAATTACCGGAATCGATCTTGAGTTTGATAATAACAATATCAGAAATATTATAACTATAAAATCTGGTCCGAATTGGGGTAATAGTTCTCAAGTAGAAAAAATGAAAACAGATTTTAATACTGCAAAAAAAGCTCTACGTACAAGCAATTCAAATTTGCAAATCACTTGTATTAATGGTTGTTGTTATGGAAAAAATAATAATCCAGATAAAGGTTCATATTTTAAGTATTGCGGGCAACGCTTTTGGGAATTCATCGGTGGAAATGAAAATATGTACATAGATATTATCGAACCATTAGGTTATAAAGCAAAAGAGCGTAACGATGATTTTAAGGAAAAATATGCCGCAATGTTAAACCGATTCACAAAAGAGTTTATAGAAACATTTTGTAAAACAGATGGAAATATAGACTGGAGACAACTGGTTGAATTTAACTCAGGAAGAAATTAATGGTACAAAGGAATTAGAGTGGATAGGTATTATGGCCGGAAATAGACGAATATTTTAAACGGTTCAACAAAATGCAAGATGAAAATACAATTAAAAGGAGTCCGGAATTTGAATATTAAAACAGTTATTCACCAGATTATTACCTCGGTTCGTCATGGTGGCTCCGGAGGAGAGGCTGGACGGCACGCCCGGCGCGCGGTACAAAAGAATTTTTCTTTTTCAAAAGTGATATTTATCGCGGCGATTATTTTTCTTTTTTTACCATTGTTTGTATTGGTGCTGTATTCATTTAATGATTCAAAAAGTATGGGCTGGACCGGTTTTACGTTCCGGTGGTACGAGCAATTATTTTTACATTCGAGTGATCTGTGGCGGGCTTTTTGGAATAGTATTTTTATTGCGATTAGTTCGGCTGCAACTGCAACGGTGCTTGGCACCCTTGGGGCAATTGGGGTAAATTGGTACCGGTTTAAAATCCGGAATTATGTGCAGGTTATTTCTTTTCTTCCAATGATTCTGCCGGAAATTATCATCGGAGTTTCTCTCTCGATATTTTTTGCCGGACTAAAAATGCAACTGGGCCTCGTCACCATTTTTATCGCGCATACAACATTTAATTTACCCTTTGTATTTCTTATGGTTATGGCGCGTCTTGACGAATTTGATTTTTCGGTTATTGAAGCTGCTCATGATCTTGGAGCTAATGAACAGCAAACGCTTTTTAAAGTAACGATTCCCATTTGTATGCCGGGTATTGTGTCCGGAATGTTGACCGCAGTTACCATTAGTCTTGAAGATTTTGTGATTACGTATTTTGTTGCTGGGCCGGGATCTACGACTCTACCGCTCTATATTTATTCCGCGATCCGGTTTGGTGTTTCACCGGTGATAAACGCACTTTCCGTAGTGATGATTCTCGGTACAGTCGTTTTAACCTATTGTCTCCGGAATTTCTTGAAATATATCGCTGCAAAATAAATCCAGTGGTTCGATAAACTCACGGCTGAAGAAGCTGCCCGGTCATTGCTCAATGACCGGTTGCTGTTCTGAATAGACTTATTTTTTCAAATTATAGAAAGCTTTTTTGCCCGCGTATTCGGCGATGCCTTCGAGCTGATCCTCGATCCGCATCAGTTGATTGTACTTGCAAATCCGGTCCGTACGGCTCATGGAGCCGGTTTTGATCTGTCCAGTTTCCAATGCCACAACAAGATCCGCAATAAAACTGTCTTCGGTTTCGCCGGAACGGTGGCTGACGACAGCAGTGTAACCGGCACGTTTTGCCATTTCAACAGCTTCATAGGTTTCGGTGATTGTGCCGATCTGGTTTACCTTAATTAAAATACTGTTGCATGAACCTTCGGCAATACCGCGCTCAAGGCGTTTTGTATTGGTTACAAAGAAATCATCGCCGACAATTTGAATCTTGGATCCAAGGGCTTTTGTCATCTTAACATAACCGGACCAATCGTCCTGATCGAGCGGATCTTCAATCGAGATAATGGGATATTTAGTAACCCAGTTGGTGTACAAGCTGATCATTTCGTCAGCGGAATAGAGTTTATCCGGTTCAGATTTCCAGAATTTATAACCTTTTTTATCACCTTCGCCGTAAAGCTCGGAGCTGGCGCAGTCCATGGCAATTCCAAACTGCTCGCGGTCAGCTTTGTAACCGGCTTTTTCGATTGCCTTTACAATGAATTGCAGCGCTTCTTCGTTACCAATATCCGGCGCAAAACCGCCTTCATCACCGACCGCGGTATTTTTCCCGGCGTCTTTGAGGAGCTTTTTGAGCGTGTGAAACACTTCTGCGGTCCACCGAATCGCTTCCCGGACCGTTTCCGCACCAACCGGCATCACCATAAATTCCTGAAAATCAATTTTGTTGTCGCTGTGTTTGCCGCCGTTGATAATATTCGCCATCGGCACTGGCAGAAGATTTGAGTGATAGGTTCCAAGGTATTTGTACAACGGAATCTGGAGCGATTCTGCTGCGGCCCGGGCAACAGCCATCGAAACACCAAGAATGGCATTCGCACCCAATTTTGCTTTATTTTCCGTTCCATCCAGCTCGATCATGGTACGGTCAATGTCAACCTGATTCAACGCATCAAGCTCTTCAATTTCCGGCGCGATGATGTTGTTGACATTTTCTACGGCTTTCAAGACACCCTTACCCAGATACCGGCTTTTGTCACCGTCACGCAGTTCAACCGCTTCATAGTCACCGGTCGAAGCCCCAGAGGGAACCGCTGCCCGCCCCTTTGCACCGTCGTCCAGAATCACATCGACCTCAATCGTGGGGTTTCCCCGTGAGTCCAAAATCTCACGCGCTTCAACATATTCAATAGTACTCATAGTCATTCCGGCAAGAATCCCGTCAACGGGAAACACACCGCAACCTCCTTGGTTAAATTATCAACACGTTCTGAATAAGTATAATTATCTATAAACAAAAAATCAAGATGGGTAGCCCTCATTTGGGGTCAGACCTCATTATC
>BOBG01000090.1 GCA_026002265.1 Spirochaetia bacterium | reverse complement strand
AGCCAAGAAAGCAGAACCGGACAAAGTCATCCCGGCTGCACCGAAGAAGCGTGGACGGCCGGTCGGGTACAAAGTCGGAGCCAAAAAAGCAGAACCGGACAAAGTCATCCCGGCTGCACCGAAGAAGATGGGACGACCCCCGAAGGTAAAACCGGAGCCGGAAAAAGTTACAAAAACCAACAAAACGACATTTTCAGGATCTGAACTGCCTCCCTCGATTCCCAGAGGAAGGCGTCCCAAAAAAGATAAATAAAGTCCCTCCCTTACTTTCCTCTCAAGGAGAATAGGGGACAAGCGGCTCCGGACTCTCAGCTAGACAGTTGACATGGACCGGAGCCGGGTGATAATCGGCGGCACTGTTTCAACAATATAATCAATATCCGCGGCAGTGATTCCCCAGCCGAGGCTGAACCGGATCGATCCGTGGGCCCGTTCCGGACCCGCACCGATTGCCATAAGTACATGGGACGGTTCAAGGCTTCCAGATGCACAGGCAGAGCCGGTCGAAGCCTCGATTCCGGCCAAATCCATGGAGAGAAGAATCGATTCGCCCTCTGCACCCGGAAATGACACATTCAAGGTATTTGGGAGTACATCGTGTGGATGCCCATTGACAATACAATCCGGAATGTGTGCGAGGAGTCCCTCGCGAAGCCGGTTCCGTAGCGGTGTAATAGTATTTTTATACGTGTCAACATCCCGCAGAGCCAACTGTGCTGCGACTCCAAATCCCAGAATTGCGCCGTTGTTGTAGGTTCCGGCACGACGGCCGTCCTCTTGATGCCCGCCCCGGATGAGCGGTACGACCGGTGCATTGTTCCGGAAATAGAGCGCTCCTACACCCTTTGGTCCGTAAATTTTATGACAGGAGAGGGTGAGATAATCGACTCCAAGCTCATCAACATTGAGAGGCATTTTTCCCGCAGCCTGCACCGCGTCCGTATGAATCCATGCACCGAAACGTTTTGCACGCTGTGCGATTCCGGAAATATCTTGAATCGTACCGATTTCATTATTTGCCAGCATAATCGACACGAGAAGTGTTTTTTCATTGAGCGCTTTTTCAAAGACATTCATGTCAACTATGCCGTACTGATCAACCGGTAAAAATATAACTTTGAAACCAATGGATTGCAAGAATTTAGCTGAGTTAAGAACGCATGGATGCTCAATATTTGTTGTGATGATCTCATTGCGTTTGTCATCGGCGATCTCCCGCATCGTTTGAAAAACCGTATTATTCGACTCGGATCCGCCGGATGTCCACAAAATATTCGCGGCAGACGCACCGAGGAGCGAGGCAACCGCGGCGCGCGCTTCCTCAACCCGGGCACGGGCTTGGCGCCCGGCACTGTGCATACTCGAAGCATTTCCAAAAAGATCAAAATCTGCGGCCATAACGGCTTTCACCTCATCCCGCAACGGCGTGGTTGCGTTGTAATCAATATAAATATGACGATCCGGCACTATGTCCCCCTTTATCTCCTACTAATATACTAGGAAATATAAATTCATGCAAGAAAAATGTAGTAGATTTACAAAATCGCCGGGAAGTTGTATAAAGGAGTATGAAAGAGATGTTTAAATTGGGGTTGACGCTGGCATTGTACGCGACCGGCGCCTGCGTCCTGTTGGCATTTGTTTACACCGGAACAAAAACGATCATCGAAGATCGTCAGCAGGCGGATCTTAAGGCATCATTACAAGAACTTTTCCCGGCCGGAGATTCCTTTGAACCGGTCATTGGGTGCGGCACGAGTCCGGATCCGGCCGTCACCTTGAGTGATAGCTATTCAGTAAAAAAATCCGGAACGGTTATCGGCATGGCAATTAGTGCAAGCACCGCAAGTTACGGCGGTCCTTTAAAACTTTTGGTCGGAGTCAATGCGGACTCAACCATCAGCGCGGTAAAAATATTGGAACATTCTGACACACCTGGATTGGGGGCAAATGCAGCATCACCGACTTATTTTGTAAATAAACCGGAAAAAATAACATTTTATGGACAATTTTCCGGAAAATCGGCTTGGGATCCTTTTGAAGTGAAAAATGATGTCGTAGCAGTAACCGCGTCAACTATTTCGAGCCGGGCAATAGCAAATGCCGTTAAAATTTGCACAGTCGCGGCTTCAGATTGGTTTTCCGGACAATAATTGAGGAGGAATTTATGGGACTTATACAAACAGTTTTAAACGCAGCGGGCGGCATAGTAGGCGCGGTATCGGGCGCAGCGGGCGGCGTTTTGGCGGATACGTGGCGGGATTTTTTCTACTGCGATTCTCTTTCAGACACTATCCTTATGGCAAAAGGCCAAAAGCGTATCTCCCAAAAAGGCCGGAGTGTAAATACCAAGGGCGAAGAAAATATTATCAGCAACGGATCCATCATTTCGGTCAACGATGGCCAGGCGATGATTATTGTGGACCAAGGAGATGTGGTTGAATTTTGTGCCATGCCGGGGGCTTTTACCTTTGATATTTCTTCTGAACCGAGTATTTTTTACGGCAGCCTCGGCAAGAATATTTTGGAAACATTTAAAACCATTGGAAAACGGATCGGATTCGGCGGGGATACAGGCCACGATCAGCGGGTTTATTTTTTTAACATAAAAGAAATTGTTGGAAACAAGTACGGAACTGTGAATCCGGTGCCATTCCGGGTGGTTGATCAGAATATTGGTCTTGATATTGATATTTCTATCCGGTGCAACGGTGAATATTCCTATAAAATTGTTGATCCCATGTTATTTTACAAAAATGTTGCCGGAAATGTTACGGATAGCTATAACCGGGAAAAAATTGACTCTATGCTCAAGAGTGAACTGCTCACCGCGCTTCAGCCTGCCTTTGCAAAAATATCTGAACTGGGAATCCGCTACAGCGCGCTTCCCGGTCACGCAACTGAATTATCTGATGCCTTAAATGTAATCCTGTCCGATAAATGGATGCGGCTGCGGGGTATTAGCATTGCGTCTTTCGGCATTAATTCGGTCACTGCGTCCAAAGAGGACGAGGACATGATCAAGCAGCTCCAGCGGACCGCGGTGATGCGCGACCCAACTATGGCGGCTGCAACGTTGGTGGGCGCGCAGAGTGATGCGATGCGTTCAGCGGCTGAAAATAAGGGCGGTGCAATGACCGGGTTTATGGGAATGAACATGGCCAGCCAATCCGGGGGAATGAACGCGCAAAACCTCTTCGCAATGGGTCAACAACAAAACCGGAATCAGGCTCCGGCTGGAAATACCGCGCAAAAACCTGCGGGCGGCTGGAAATGTTCCTGCGGACGTGACGGGAATACCGGAAAATTCTGCATCGACTGTGGCAAGGCAAAACCGGAATCAAGCTCTGGCTGGAAATGCGGTTGCGGTACGGTCAACGGCGGAAAATTCTGCGCCAACTGCGGAAAGCCGAAACCGGCCGGAACCCCGTCCTATCGATGCGACAAATGCGGCTGGGAGCCGCCGGATCCGGCAAAACCTCCCAAATTCTGCCCGGAATGTGGGGACGTGTTTGACGAAAACGACATCAAAAAGTAGGTTTTTATGAACGATGTAATGGAATATAAATGCCCTAATTGCGGGGGATCCGTTAAATTTTCCAGCGGTTCTCAAAAACTTGTCTGCGATTATTGCGGAACGAGTTTTGAGCCGGATGTTTTAAAACAGTATAACGAAGAGCTATCCAACGTACCGGCCGACAATTTGAAATGGTCGGAATTGGATAAAGGGGATCAATGGCAGGATGCAAATCTTGCCACGATGAATTGTACGTCGTGTGGCGCGCAGATTATAGCGGCTCCAACCACTTCCGCGACTGCCTGCCCCTATTGCAACACGCCGGTGGTGATAACCGGCAAACTTTCCGGGGCACTCAAACCGGATTGTATGATTCCTTTTAAACTTGATAAGGAAAAAGCGAAAAGTGCTTTGGATGATCACCTTCGAGGAAAACCCCTTTTACCGTCGTTATTTAAAACGCAAAACCGGATCGATTCCATTACTGGTGTCTATGTTCCTTTTTGGCTTTTTGATTGTAAAGCTCATGCAAATATTCATTACCGGGCGATAAAAATCAAAACATGGAGCGACAATAATTTTAATTACACAAAAAAGGATTTTTATTCTGTGTACCGGGAAGGAGATCTTGCCTTTGAACGGGTGCCGGTCGATGGTTCTGAACAGATGGATGATGCGCTTATGGAGGCAATAGAACCTTTTGAATATCGGGATTCTACGGATTTTCAGAGCGCTTATTTGTTAGGCTATATGGCTGAAAAATATGATGTTGACGCGGCAAAAAGTAAAGATCGGGCAAATGTCCGGATTAAACGGAGTACCGAAAAAACGCTGGGAGATACCGTAACCGGTTATACTTCAGTTACACCGGAAAATTCCAGTGTTCAACTGTCTGACGCTGTGGTCCGGTATGCGCTTTTGCCAGTGTGGATGCTTAATACAAAATATAAAGGAACTATGTACAGCTTTGCTATGAATGGACAAACAGGAAAATTTATCGGGAATCTGCCGGTTTCTAAAGCTAAAGCTTTTGGATTTTTTACCGGAATATTCGGGGGATTAACCGGTATTGCCGCTGCTGTTATTTTTCTTTTAATGCAAAATTCTCTTGAAAATCCTTTGGCAGCATTTGGAATTTGCGCGGCTATTTCCGCACTTATCGCGGGAATTGTTTTGGGAATTATGTGGTCGCAGATGAAAACCGCTAAACTGCAAGCTTATGCGGCTGCATACATACGCCAGGGATCGTTCAAACTTACCGGTAAAAAAGATACCTTTTTATATAGTCAAACTGAAAAAACACAAAAAATTCAGCAGGTACAGGAAAATAAAAGGAATTAACCATGAATCGTTTATTAAAACTTTTTACCAACGGTTTAATACGGGAAAATCCTCTCCTCGTACTGATGATTGGACTCTGTTCCTCGCTGGCCGTCACAACTGCCGTCGTAAATGGCATCGGCATGGGACTTTCCATGACCTTTGTGTTGATAATGTCGGAAGTTGTGATTAGTTTATTCCGGAAATTAATTCCTAATTCAATCCGGATTCCCATTTTTATTATTGTTATTGCGGCTTTTACCACGGTAATTGATTATGTACTAAAGGCATGGTTTCCGGATCTTTCAAGTGCAATGGGTGTTTTTATTCCATTAATTGTTGTAAATTGCATCATTATGGGCAGAGTCGAGGGATTTGCATCAAAACAGCCGGTTATTGACTGTGTGTTTGATGCAGCCGGCATGGGCATGGGCTACACATGGGTACTCGCCGGAATTGCGGTGGTACGGGAATTATTGGGCAGCGGCAGCATTTTAGGTTTACCAATTCTACCGGATTCGTACCAGCCGATTTTATTTTTTGTACTGCCTCCGGGCGGATTTTTTGTATTTGCATTATTTATCAGTTTAAATCTTTTGATAAAAAAACAAATGAAAAATCAACCGGATCCGGTATCATCAACTCATTGTGCATAAAGGAAGAAATGCTTATGACAACAGTATTAGGACGAACCGGTTTTACGGTCAATAAAAATGGGTTCGGAGCGCTGCCAGTGCAACGGCGTTCTATGGAAGATGCGATTCCTATACTCCAGAGTGCTTTTGACGCGGGAATTAATTTTTTTGATACAGCACGGGCCTACAGTGATAGTGAGGAAAAAATCGGACGTGCATTATCTCACGAGCGATCTCATTTTGTGCTTGCTACTAAAACAACTGCGGCAACCGGTGAAACGTTAAAACGCGATCTAGAAACAAGTTTAAAACTTTTAAAGACAGATCATATTGATGTTTATCAATTCCATAATCCGGAACATTATCCGCAACCGGACGATGGCTCCGGATTATATGAAGCTGCACTTGAGGCAAAAAGGGCTGGTAAAATCCGTTTTATCGGAATTACCAACCATCGTATTGCTGTGGCGCGAGATGCTGTTCAAAGCGGACTTTTTGATACATTGCAATATCCATTTAGTTATCTTTCTGATGAAAAAGAACTCGAACTCGTGAAGTTATGCGGTGAAAAAAATATTGGTTTTATCGCAATGAAAGCATTGTGCGGCGGACTTTTAAATGATATTAACACAAGTGTGTCATTTATGAATCAATATACTAATGTTGTGCCGATTTGGGGTATTCAAACAATGGATGAATTATCACAAATGCTTAATGCAATTAAGCATGAATCTGGTCCAGATGATACACAAAAAAAACGTATTGCAGATGATCGTAGTGAATTATACGGCACTTTTTGCCGGAGTTGCGGCTATTGTGCGCCATGTCCGGCCGATATCCGCATCTTTAACTGCGCCCGGATGTCACTGCTTTTGCGGCGTATGCCGCCGGCACAATGGCTTACACCGGAATGGCAGGCTGAGATGTTTAAAATTGAAAAATGCCAAAACTGCGGCGCGTGTAAAAAGCGTTGTCCATACGGTCTTGATATACCGGTTTTATTAAAAAAGAATTTGGAAGATTATAAATCATTTATTTTTTAGTTCTTTAGTCGGTTTGGATTTTTTAGACCCGGTTTTGAATCTCAGACTCACTCGCTTCAATATTTTCCAAAGCCGAAAACTCTAAAAACGTGAAAACACACTGCTAAGAATTGCAATCTTTCGCTTGGCACAAAAACTAGCACTGAAGCAGATAAAAGCGATGCTATAGAAAAAATGAGAATAATTTAATAGGGCTAAGTAGGGGGACATATTCGCAACACAGATGCTATGCAGCCTCTTACGCTTCCCCCGCAAAACCTTCGCTTTTCATTGTTCTAACAATATCTCAAATGCTTTGTAGACATTTTCGGTATCCCATCTTCTGCCGCCTACAATTTGAGAAATAATTCTCCCTTGCCTATCAAGAATATAGCTGGTTGGTATGTAACCTGTTCCATAAGGTTCGGTAATCTTGTCGGAAATATCAAGTCCGATTGGAAAAGTAAATCCATTTGTATTGATGAATCTTGCTACATCTCGCTCTGATTCTCCACCGTCAACAGCAAGAATCTCCAGACCTTTATTTTTGAACTTTTTATACAGCGCCTCCATCGATGGCATTTCTGCTCTACATGGAGGACACCACGTTGCCCATATATTAAATATCACTACCTTCCCATATAAGTCGCTGAGTTGTTGTGTGCCGCCTGAAAGTAAAGGAACGTTAAAGTCGATAGCTTCCTCGCTATTTTTGAAAACTGAAATACCTGCTTTTTGAAACGCGGCTATTACAACTTTTGGAATAGTTGAATCTAAAGATTGTGCCATAACTGATTCAAGACTTACTAATTGAAGACAAACAAATGTAATAAAACCATAAACTAAAACTTTTTTGCTCATAAAAAATTCCTCCCTATAAAAAAATATTAACTTTACAAATTCTGTAAAGAAAGAAACCAACGCGAAAGCATACCTGCACTATCAATGATACCTACTGTTTGAAGTAATGCGGCACAGATAAGAATTACAGTAGGTATAGTAATCTTCATACAAAAAACAGGTTTCTTGTGTAGAAGACGAATACCTACCAGAAAGAACACTATAAACATTGCAATACCGGCAGGAAGCAATCGCACTGCAAGCCCGCCGGCCGACACCCAATCAATATAATTATACTGCCATTTCTGAATAGCAATGTTTAATTTCTGAAATTGTCCGAAGTAAATAAGGCTTCCAATACCTACAAGAAGAATACCACTTATTTTTTGTATCACGTTTTTATATTTCATAGTTTTTGCGATGTAATCAAAAGCTTTCTCAAAAAATATCGCCATACAAAGAAATGGTAATCCTAGCCCCAAGGAATACACAAGTAGATAGATAATTGCATTAAAGAAACTTCCACTCTGACCTGCAAGAAAAAGAATGCTTCCCAGTACCGGACCCACACAGGGTGTCCAACCTACGGCAAAAGCTGCGCCGACAAGAAAAGCGCCAACTAAACCCTTAGGACTTTTTTTAGTTTTATAACGTTTATCGTAAACAGTTTCGCAGCCTACGCAGACATCTGCTTGTTCTTCCTCTTTTTTTTGTGTCCCAATATTCTTAATTTTAGTAGAAATATTGAAAAAAATATTTATACCCATTGCTGCAACGATAATACCCGCTACCCTGTTGATGTATTTATTTATATTTCCAATAAGAGAAAAAGTTGTAGCTAAAAGTATGC
>BOBG01000089.1 GCA_026002265.1 Spirochaetia bacterium | reverse complement strand
ATTTACAGCAGTTTGTTTATTGATTATTGTGTTTATTACGGCAGCAATTTCATTTATTTTTTTTGTCAGCTTGCGCTCTATTGCCTATAGGGAAATCGAAACTAATACGCAGAAAACTATTGATAGTGTGCGGGATGGGGTGATTGGTAAATTCAATGTGTGGTCAAGCCTTATTCAGTATACGGCTTTCGGGATTGCCCCGCTTATGGACGCGGAATCAGTGGATACTCATACGATTGAGTCTATTTTTAAACGAGTCGTGGATGCCCAGTCTGATGTATGGCTCCTCTATTGCACGAATAATCAGGTCTGGAATGAGCCTGGCGGCTATGCGGTCTTCTCCGACGGGGCGCTTCGGGCGGCTGACTGGAATAATACTGCCCGTTCATGGTTCACCGGCGCAAAGGCGAATCCGGGAAAAATTGTCTATGCTGACCCTTATATTGCTGCTAACAGCGGTTTGCTTACCATTGCGGTATCAACGAATGTATACACTGAAAACAAGCGGGACCTCGGGGTTATTTCTGGTAATATCTCAGTCGATTTTCTTAAATCTATGCTGGATACCACTGCTTCCTTGCCGGAACAGCAGTTTTTCTTCTTGAATAAACAAGGGCAGTTCATCACTCATCCTGATTCTACCGCTATTCTAGCTAAAGATAAGGATTTCTTTACCGAATCAAAGCTTGAACGGTACCAGCAGGAGGTGCTGTCTTCCGATTCTTTTTCTCATATTGATGCATCTGTTTTTATCTATTCGGTGGTGATTCCGGGGGTTGATTGGATTCTGGTGTCAACGATTCCTATATCGGTGATTTATGCGGAAACTAATCAGCTCCTGTTTCGGCTGATTCTTATCAGTTTTGCTTTTCTGATGACCGCGGCGATCATATTAATCCTATTCACCCACAATATGCTTACTCTTCCCATACGAGGCATTGAACAGGTCGCAGGGGCATTGGCAAATATGGACTTTAGCGTGGATATTAAAAAGTTCAGAGACGATGAAATTGGGACAATGCAGTACGCCTTGATAAAAATTCGGGATAGCCTGCGGAAAGGTATTGATGATATTAATCAGAATCATCTGATGAAAACCATTGAATCAAGCCGACGGCTCAATACCGTGGTGATTGAATCCTTTGACGCTATAGAGTTGATAACCACCAATATGGATACCATGGATACCAAGGTTAAGTCCCAGATGCAGTCAGTTCAATCTGCTTCTGAGTCCGCAACAGATATTTTTGAGCAGATCGGTTCCTTTATAAGTTTGTAAATCTTCCCAACATTCTCTGTCAATGGTTGTTCCTACAAAAGTTGTCCAGTCCCGGTGGACCTCCGATACAGTTACAGGTTAGCGAAGGAATTATCCCCATCTTCCGTTGAAATCTACAGATAGGAGTCTAGCAGAAAGAATAATTTTTTGTCAAGCGGACCGGGGAATAGATTCCTATTCCAATGGTATAGTTTTTGTAATGCAAAGGAGACAATTCTAATCAAAGTATAGAAAAAACGGGAGTTACCTCTCATTAAAACTGTATGTTTCGCAAGGCTTTAGCCTGAGAAACTACAAGCTTTCCACTGGAAAACCAGCCATTTTCAAAATAACCGGTTTTGGAACTGACTCAATTATAAAAACAATATAAATATATAAAATATTGTATGAAAATCGATATAAAAAATAAAATTATAGAAATAATATTAGTATAGAATTATTGTTAAAATAATTATAAGATAATATGGAAAATATATATTATTATAATAAATATGAGTAAATATTATATGAATAAGAATATGATAAAATAATGGAGTACGGACAAATGGCACATAACAGGTCTGTATATGCTGCACCCGCAGTAGCGGCTTCGTCGTATAGCTTTCACGTTAGGCGAAATAAAAAACCAGAAATTTTTGCAAAAAGCACCGCCGTCCATGGCGGCGCTTTTTGCAAAATAAATACAGCAAAAGTATTCTATACTGAATTAGTTGAACTAAAATAGGTTGCAATACGTTCTGAACGTTTGAAGTATATAAAACAAACAATCAAAAGACCCAATGAAGCAAAGATGCTTGTTACTAAAAACATCGGATATGTTGCCTTTAATAATCCAAGCATAGGAACAATAACGCTGATAATTAAGTGGCTTATATTCGCGTTTACCATAATATCAAAAATAGTAAGCGGGTATAGGGCAAACAAATTAACCAGTAAATGTATCAACGCAATAATACAGGACGCAAAGAAAAACAGTTGAAACAAAAATGATTTACGCCCAAACATAAACACCAAAAACAAAATATTGCAAATTAGCGTTAATGTTCCGGCAATAAAAAACAGTTGTTTATCGGCAAAGACACGGAAGAAAAAAGAAAAGAAGGTGTTACCTTCAAATGATTGTGTTATCATCAGTATCAAGGTAACTATATCGCCAATGGTGTTTAGAATACCAAGAACACCGATGAGCAAAAGCACAATGCCCATTTTGGAAAAGTTTGTAGTATTGTTTTTCATAAATTCCCCCTAAAACCTCAACCCGATGCCAATATGAGGCGCAAATCCCCATGTGCGTATTAACGCCATGTCGAATTTCGAGCCGCCGTCCGGCGGTGTCATTATCGAAAACCCCAGGAAATCAAACGAACCGTTGACTCGCGCCAGAATATACCAGTTGTTGCTAAAGGCATATTCTACGCCAATTCCAAGACCAATACCGCTGTTTATCGCCGTGGTAAAATAATCTGAAATAGTGGAAAAGAGCAGTTTGCCGTGAAATCCTGCCATTACCGGAATGGTAAGGCGTTCTGTTTTGACTACGTTAAAAACAACGCCGAAAAATTCATCCATTCCCAAAAGGAAATCGTATTCGTTCCGTGTTATTTCAATTCCGTCGTTGGGGTCAGCGGCAAAGGCCAGTGGAATGAGAAAATCCAAATAGGCTTTAAGGCCAATGGAGTCATTAAAATAAACTCCGCCGGAAATACCCGCCGAAACAGAAGCCGATTTATAAACGGTTTCCGGGCCGTTCATTCCACTGGTTTCGTCAAACAGTGCGGCTCCGCCGTAAATTTCCACATTCCCTTTCATTTGTGCGAAACAAAGGGACGCCACTAAAAGAAACACACTTACAATAAAACACTTTTTCATTATTTTACTCCTTCTGTATTTTTGGGGATAAGCATATCCCAGATTGCCTCAATCGCTTCGTTCATTTTTGCGGGGGACGATTTTTTTTGCAAATACGCTTTTAATAGTCCCATTGACGCGCCGGAAAACATCGACATAAGTACCGGAAAAGGTAAGGGCTTTAACAGTTTTTCTTTTTGCGCACGGGTTAGCAAATCAGAAATGGGAGACGCTGTTTTTTCGATTTCCGCTTTTGTCTCATCGGTAATGAACGGAGAATTCTCGTATTGTTGGGTAAACTGTATTTCCTCAGGCTTTTCAATCAAATAGCGGATAAGATTTTGCAAAGACTTAACAAATTGCGTTTTTACAGGCGCGGCTTCGTCCTGCCCTTTGCCGATTGCCTCGGCCATGCGTTTACGGATTTCAAGATACAGGCCGTTAATCAGCTCGTCCTTATTCTTGAAATAGCGGTAAATTGTTCCAACGCCGATATTGGCTTCCTCGGCAATTTGGGACATGGGCGCGGCATGAAAGCCTTGACAGGCAATGAGCTTAAGGGTGGCGTTCAAGAGGGCATCTCTTTTTTCCGACTGAACAGGCATACTTCACCCTCATACAAAAAAACCCGTGACGCTGCCTATTAACCCTAATACGGATAACAGGCCCAACACAAGGACGGCACACTGGATTATTGGAAGGGTTCCGATAATCCCTAAAACGATTACGATAATACCCATAAAAGTCCTCCAAAGTTAAAATATAAGAATGAACGTTCATTCCTCATAAAATATACACAAACCTGAAATAGTTGTCAAGAGGTTTTTGTGTTTTTTTGAAAAAATTTATGAAAAATGTTAGATGAACCTCAAAAAAATATAAAAATGGCTAAATCTTGGGGTAAAACCGCATAAAATTTATGGAATATGATATGAAATTGGATTTTTTAGAGATTTTCTTTTTAAAAAAATCATGTAAAATAAATATAATGGCTAAAGTAGTAGCACCCTGTGCCGTCCATGGCACGGGACTTCGTAGCAAGTTTTTTACTTCGCATAACATGCGCTATATGCAATTGTGCCTAATCTTCTGAAGAATGTTATAAAATCTATAATGTAAAGAATTATGGTTAAGACTATACTGTTTTGGGTCCGCTAGAGCCACCCTCCCCCCTGGCGATATTGGCCGCCGTATAAATCGGCAGGGTGTTACATAATATTACATTCATATAGGAATAATGATATAAAAGAAGAATGGGGTACGGCAAAACAGCGTATAACATACAGTTTACGCTGCGCTACAGTAGCGGCTTGGCCGGAGAAAAAATGCAAAAATGTCGTATAGCTTTCACGTTAAATGAAATTGCCCGTCTGAGCGGCTTCAGAAGAAGCGGCAACATTCGTGCCACCACAAAAATATTTCGACAGATTGGTATAAAGCTGTTTTTCTTTGTCATGATTTACCTAAAGATGAAATTGCTATAAATGCTGGGCTAAACATGAAAACGATAAGCAATATGTATAATTCTGGTACTAAGTCGATTGTCATTGATGCTGCAGAAGAACATTATGATGCTTTATATGAGAATATAGAGAAGTTAGTGGAATCTGATCCAGATTTGGAGTTAATGCTTACAATAAAATTTAAAGGTGTCGCTGTAGATTTAAACATTAGCGAAAGTTTAATTGTTATTAATACTCTTGCTGTAAAACGTGCTGCATTGAGAGGCGGTGCATGGAGCACGGCTGGAAAACTCCTAATGCTGACTCTTTGTAAATTGTATTCAGTTAATGAGTAAAACTATGAATCAAAATTTATCAGAGACCGTTCTAAAGACGTAGACAGAGAAATTGATTTTTATCTGAAGAATGGTGCTGAAAAATATCGCTGTGAAGTAAAACTTATGGGGCAAGGGAATCCAGAAAGTGCGGATGCTATTTTTGCAAGACGCTCTAATATCTTTGTTGCTGATAAACTTTCTGACCAAAACAAAAGTCAAGCAGAGGAATTGAATGTTAATTGGGTAGAATTACATTCAAAAAATGGTTATAGACGTTTTAAAAAGGCTCTCGAAGTTTTAAGTATTTCACACGAAGATTTTACTGGAGATTTAGACACAAAACTTGATGAAGTGTTTACACATTTGTTCAATGATTAATAAGGCACGCCGTGCGTCCGTGCGCGGCGATTCGTAGTGGACGGGCAACATCATGTAACATACAGTTTACGCTGCGCCCGCAGTAGCGGGCTTGGCTTCCATAAAACCCCAGTCGGGCTTGCGCCCTTTGTGGTGTTTTATTTCAGTACATTTTTTGTTGCCCTGAAATGCTACGTATTTCTTTATCAGTCAACAAAAAACGTTGTAAACTTTGTATCGTTATGTGCCATTTGGTCTGAATTGTTTTGAAAATATAAGAAAACATATTGACAAAATAATAAAAGGAATATAAAGTAAAACATAAAAGGTTGTCCAAATGAGAATTACAATGGAACAAAAAATCATTGAAAGAGCCGCTGAAATTATTTCGGCAACAAGGTTGAACTGTGTTTTGGCACTTATTGATTTAGATGGTTATCCATCAGCAACTACAAAAACAGTTTCAAAAGCAGATGGTATTAAATGGATGACATTCTGCACGGGGAATAACAAAATTAAAATGATAAATCAATGTGATCATGCGAGTGTTTGTTTTACCTCATCAGATCCTTTGTATAATATTACACTGATAGGTAAAATTGAAGTGATAACTGATTTAGAAATAAAAAAAGAAATGTGGTATAATGGAATGGAAAATCATTTCAAAGGGCCGGAAGATCCAAACTATTGCGTTTTAAAATTTACAACGGAGCGATATAATTTATTTATTGATTTGAAAGGAACTATAGGGGTATTATAATATATAAAGCAGACCAAACGGCACATAACATACGCTATACGCTGCGCCGTAGTAGCGGCTTTATAGAGGTTTTCTCCGGCACATTTTGGGCAGGGGTCAATGCTTCGCATTGCCCTATTACCTGCCCAAAACATCATATACAGCCGGAACGTTATGCGAAATTTGAACCGAAATTGGGGTTTTTGGCTATGGGAATGAAAATTTATAGTGCAAGTATTTTATTTCGATTAAAACAATATGTTTTACTTTCTGAATACCAAAATATTGTGTCATAGGAGAATGCGAAATTATACTTCCCACGATTTGCATTTTTATAATACCAAATAATATAATTCCTAAAATTGTTTCCACCGAATATTTTATCCAAAACATACCCTCGGATATAAGCGTCAGCGTACCAATCACAGTGTAGATAGATACTACCAGTTGGCTTTAGTACACGATACATTTGTTCGACACGTTCAAACAGCCACCTGATATAGTGGTCAACGCCACCAACCCAACGATCTTGGAAACTGCATATTTCTCCCTCATTTCCCCATATTATTTCATAATTCCGGTTCGAGAACAATGGCGAGTCAAGATATATTAAGTCAACAGTTTCATCTTGAATACTTTTTAGTATTTCCAGATTATCACCGAGAATAAGGCGGTTTACTGTAAAGTTTAGTTCGCCATTTGCCGCAATATCATTAATCATTATTCCGTTTGCAACAAATTGCGCGGCACGAACGCCGCGCCTTACCCAGAAAATCTGCGGTAAAAAAAATGCCATATAACGTTCCGGCTTTTACCAACAAACCAATCAAAAGTGAATAATATCCTGCAAAAAACTGAATTACAATTTCTTGATGTACTTTACATCAATCTCAACCACTCGTTTTTCAACATCAATTTTACCTCCTATTTCTACCCGGTCATTTATGCCAATAGAAATACCGAGTAACGCCCAAAGGTCTCGATCAATATCAATGGTAATATCACCTGTAGAATCACGGAATGTATATTTTTCATGTCCAAGTGATTGTACAATAGTACCTGTCAATATTACCAGGGAATTATCAGGAAGCCCCCTTGCCTGAATAGTCGTAGCGGTTTGAACCTGACCAGTGGCTGTTCCGGCACCCGGCCCAGTAAACCCTTGTCCATATACAGAACTAACCGAAAGGACAACCAAGAAAAGACAAATGACCCAAAATGTAGATTTTTTCATATCTACCTCCTATTATAAACGTACATAAAATATACTATAATAAAAATATTTTGTCAATGGTTTTTCCATAATAATTCAAAATATCTAGCCAAAACATTTAACCCCAATGGCACATAACGTTCCGGCTGTACATGACGTTTTTGCGGTTGCGATAAAGGAAACCGTATGTTATGTGAAGTGCGGGCGTACACCATTTTTTTACATTAGACTTGTTCGATAACTGAAGATATGATATAGTGAAAGAATGGGACAGGGAAAAAAGGCCAAAGACGCCAAACTTTCGGAGACAAAAAACTAAAGATATTGTGAATAATGATCTGGAAAGATGGTTAACATTTTTGATAAAGAAACGCCACAGGAAATATTTGAGGAGGTAATCAATATGGATAGTGCGATACAAAAAAATGCAACGAAACTAGAGTTCGCGACTAGTGATAAAGAATTTTTATATCAATACACTCTACGTGAGATGGCGTTGTCAGATAGAACTACTGAGATAAATACGGCTATTGAAAAAACCAGAATTGAATCAAAAACTGAAATAGCACAAAATTTAATATCATTAGGATTGTCTATTGATAAAATTGTACAGGCAATGGGATTAGATATTGAAACTGTTAAAAAATTAAAAATATAAAACGCCGCATCGTATAACGTCGCAAACACGCGGAACGTTAAGTGCAATTTTTTGCGCTCCCGTGTGACCTTGAAGTCTTATCATACTTTGAAAGTCCGCAATAAAAAAACTGAAATATTCGGCACTCTTAAAATACCGCGAAACATTGAGCGGCTTCCTATCCATGCCGTCGCTTCGTAAAAAACTACGAAAAAAATTATGAACTTAATCTTGTATTAAGGGTATTTAATACATCTTGTAAAGTAGATTGCATTAAATCATTTTCCATAGCGGATTGTGCATTAAAAAAAACAGGTTCAAGTAACATTAAAATATTACCGCCAACCGGACAACAAGG
>BOBG01000088.1 GCA_026002265.1 Spirochaetia bacterium | reverse complement strand
ATTTGTTTTTGATTGGATTGCTGAGTATTGCTATGACGCTGGTGATTACCGGATGTCCTGCTGAGGGAAACACGGACCCTGACGGAAATACAAACGATGGAAATACGAAGTTTGAAGGAACATGGCAGGGTTCTTATACCTATGAAGATGAGGAAAGTGGGGAAGATGCTACGATTCTGGGACAATATATTTTCAGAGGTAGTAATGTCACTTCAAAAATGAAAGTAGGTGATGCCGACTGGACTAATTCTGCGAAAGCCACCTTCACAAGCACGAGTACCCAGCTAACACTAACGATTACTCATACATGGGACGAGGGTGCGTGGGTGTCAGTGGACGAAGAAGATTCTGAGACTTTGAATTATAGTATTGACGGGAATACATTGACATTAAGCTATCCGGATGATCCTGAAGACTCTCTGATTTTGACGAAACAATAAACGATATTCCCGGCGCGGCCGGACCGGGAATATCCATCTTTTTCGAGCTCCAATCTTTAAAATAATACAACAAGACTAGGTATAGTATTTTTGAACAGCCTGTTTCCATTGCCGGCCCCGGTCAAATTCATTCAAAAACATTCCAAAAGAAGCACAACCAGGTGAAAGAATGACAACATCTCCCGGCACCGCACATTCGATTCCGGCCTGCGCGGCACTGTCAATCGAATCAAAGGGTCCGTGGTAAGGGATTCCGGCATGTTTGAGGAGTCCGGTGAGCATTTCGGTGCCGGTTCCTGCCAAAAGAATCACTGCTTTTGCATGGACTGTAGCTTGTACCAAAGTGTTGTAATCAAGTTTTTTGTCCGAACCGCCGCAGACCAATATTACCGGCTGTGAAAATGCCTGTACCGCGGCTGCCGCGGATTCCGGAATCGTTGCCGCACTATCATTATAAAACCGGATTCCGTCCGATTCATAAAAAAATTCGAGCCGGTGTTCTATTCCGGTAAAGGTCCCCAGATTATTTCGTATACACTCCGGATTTACCCCGGTGTCGAGAAGTGCAAGAGCAGCCGCGAGGAGATTTTTTTTCTGGTGCGTACCCGGAACGAGAAGATTCCGCGGAACAATTTCAATTATTTCCCCGGAATCAAGCCGGGCATAGCCTAAATCACCGGAAAGCCAGCCGCCGGAAATTCCAGATGGCAGCATTTCATCGCTGTAACAGATCGGGCGTCCATGACTTTCGGCATGAAAACTTTTTCCCCACGGATCAGCACCGGCAACCGTACAATCCTCAGAATCCTGATTCCGGTAGAGAATTCGTTTATCCGCAACATATTCGTCCATATTCCGGTAACGATCCAAATGATCCGGCAAAATTGCCGTGAAAATTGCCGCACGAGGCTTGAGAAGCGGGGAATTTTTGAGATCCGCGAGCTGCCAACTGGATAATTCAAGCACCACATCGTCTTCAGGCGTCAAACGATCAACAAAATGCAACGGAGAAATAGTGCTATTTCCCCCCAAATAAGCAGTTCCAGAGAGAAAAGCGTCACGTCGGGCCTCTGTGAGAACATGGTGGAGCGCTGCCGCAGTCGTTGATTTTCCTTTTGATCCAGTCACAGCAAACAAGTGTGCCGGAGATTCAGCTAAAAAAATCGAAATATCGCTTTCGATCCGGCGGGCGGATTGTAAAAAAAGAGAATCGGCCCGGACTCCCGGATTTTTCAGCACAATATCGGCTCGTTTAAAATCGTTCACGTCATGCCGGCCAAGTACATACCGTGCGGAAATACCCTCTGACTGCAACTGCTCAATCGATGGTAAAAGTGTTTTTTCGTCACGGAGATCGGTTATAATTAACGTGGCGCCTGCTTTTGAAAAATACCGGGCGCATTCCACTCCGCCGCCATGAAGTCCAAGTCCCATAATGAGTACAGAACATCCGTTATACTTATTTTTCATATATTTTCCTTTTAACGTGGTACTTTAATAATAGGTTATTTTTCAATCAGAAAATAGACTGATTGACTGCTAAAAGGGACAGTGTATTGACCAGATTGGTCCGTATTCCATTATTTTTAAAGATTTTTAACCCATTTTGCATGTAACGAATACATTATTTTGTGTTTGTAAACTAGTTTGCAAGTCTTTATTTGTTATATTTAATGCATGATTCTGACGACTGTAGAAAAAGCTGCCTCGAATAATCGAGGCAAGCTTAATCTTTTAAGGTTGAGTAGTTGACTCAATTATTCCGGCTGCTGTCAGTGCATCTATATTGAGTGATGTATCATAAGGTACTTCAAGATCCCCGCGATTAACCATTTCAATAATTTGATTCCGGTAGGGAGAATCCAAATTGACGCCAATTATGCGCCAATTATTGTCAATTTCCGGCTGCACCGTACCTTGGTCCTTGATATATTCAACAAGCATATCCCGGATAGAGTTAGGAGATTCCCAATTCCGGGTGCCGGCCGCTAGTTTATAGGATTTTAGACCGGAAGAATACCGGTAATTATTTACAGCTAATATTAAGCGTTGATCATCCTGTAACGGAGCGCCTTTGTACATAACATTAACGATACGCTGACCGGACGGCTTTGAAAGATCAATTTCATAATCAACACCCATAAACATATCGTACCGGTAACCGGGAACATCCGGATTAAAACTAATGGAAATATCGCCCGGTTTCCATGTATTATAATGCTCCGCGGACCATTCCATAAAGGCTTTCAGCTCGGATCCGGTTACTTCAACGGTATACAGCGTATTGTCAAATTTATAAATATTAAAAATAGTTCCATAGTTAATGGGTCCGGCTAATATATCGGAAGTGTCCTGAAAAAGAGCTGCCGCAGAAACATCTGCACCGGAATAAAGGAGTTGTACTTTATTGATTAAATCAATAACAGCCGTGTCTTCAAGTTTTCCCTGGGGAATGCCCCGGATTTCATTTTTCGGCTGAAAATCGGCCGCCGCGATTCCAAAAATTCCGCCGCTTATAGTGCCATCCTCGTTAGGCGCGCCACCGGCGATAAAAGCCCGAGTCCGCTCGTGAGCCATCTTGACAACCGGATCCGCACGAAGCGCCTGACTCGGCTCAAATGCCTGCATATCAACCAGAGAAATTCGCCGATCCAAAATATTCTTGTTGCCGTCGAGCGTCAGATCAAACCTGACCACCTGCCGGCCGTTGTTGGGAACCGCGCCGACAACTGTTGTACCAATTGTTTGATTCACCGGCACATGGGCGTGACCGATGAGCAGGACATCGACATCCGGACAGAGTTGCGTAATCGCCTGCGCACCGTCCGAGCCGCCGGCCTCGTCATATTCCGGGAAAAATCCAACGTGAGCGCTGACAACGATCACATCAACCTGATCCTTTATCTGATCAATAATCCGGCGTGCGGCTGGTCCAACGGCTTCAAACCGGAATGGATCAACTTTTTCACCATCCCACCGGGGCGAATCCGGATTCGTCAGGCCGATGATTCCAATTTTTACCCCGGCTTTGTTGACAATCGTGTAGCCGGGTGTATAAGGACTGCCGTCTGCCAGAGTCAAATTGCCGGACAGAATGGGAAAATTCGCCAGCCTCCGGCTCCGGTCGACCAACTCTTTGCCAAAGTTAAATTCATGGTTGCCAAGGATCATCGCATCATAGCCCATGAGATTCATCGCCGAAAAAACCGGATGCGGTCCGTCCTGCTTGTTGTAAATATCGTCAGTCATGATCGTGCCTTGCACCGTATCTCCATTGTCAATAAGTACAACATTTGCATTAGCACTACGCAGCGAATCAACGTACGTTGCGATCCGGGCAAAACCGGAATTGGCAGTTTCCTTGTCATCTTCATAAGAAAAGCCCCAGACATTGCCATGAACATCGGTTGTACCAATAATGGTAACTTCGATGCGCTGATTTTTACGCGACTGTTCCAAAACCGGCGCGGCCGATAATGCCGATGTGCACACAAACAAAACAGCCAGTACAGTACATAATTTTTTCAAAAGGTACTCCTTGAAATGAAATTTTTTACCTGAAATAATAAACGTTTTTGAAGGAAAAGTGAAGAGCTCAAAAAAAAACCGTCCAAAGGACGGAATCTCCCCCGCGCGGATTCGGACCACGGACCCAGTGGTTAACAGCCACTTGCTCTGCCAGCTGAGCTACAGGGGAATGATTAGATACTACTCTTTGCACAAAATTTTGTCAAGAGAATTTTTTAAAAAATTCCGGAAAATTCCGGAATTGTACTGTTTCCTAATATGCAGGAATCTTCTACTGATCGGCAGCTTCTTTTATACGACCTGTTAAGCGATCCTAAAACCTGTTACGTAGCCGCCCTGCCATGGACGGCACGGCGGATTACTTCCAACTTACTGCTCACTGCAAGGAGGCGATGGAGTTATTCAGTAATAAAACCATCGATGCTTGCATGGTAGTACTCCATTGACTTGGATCAGAGGAAGTTAGCAGAGGCTTATAATTATATTGTACATTAAACTTTACATTATCATTCGCAGTCCCGGAGTGGGAGTTGCAATAGGCAATAATTTCGTCACACTTGTCAAGTGCCTGCTGATAGGTGGCAGTATCTTTAAGTTTTGCTGGCTTTCCACTTCCGCCACCTCCGCCACCGCTGTCACAACCGACCAGAACCAATCCGAATACCAGAACCATTGCCGCCATTCCCACGAGGAACATTTTGCTCCAGTCTCTTGTAGTTTTCATAACTACCTCCCAAAATAATTGGCTTTAGGAATCATGAGTTGTGTCTTTACACTATTTTTCAATATTGAAACTATTTCAAAATACCAATTTTGTAACAAACTTAATCAACCATTTCTATGTTTTCAATAACCCATCTGATTTGGTTTCTGGTTGACCAAAACGAGTAAATACCAAGGGTAATAATGGACAAAAGGAACCATATAATCCAACGTCCAAATAACTCACCTGCTGTTCCTTTGAACCGATAGCGTTTCCCGCCAATAAGTGCGTTATCGCAAACCCATCTTATGACAGTGCAAATAACAAACGGAAACGCTAAACAAAGAGTGATTGTCAAAAGAAGCGGAGCCCAAAGACAAAAGAGGAAAATTGGTAAAACACCTCCTTCAAACTTTGACTGTAGTCCTGATTCTTCCATAAATTTCTCCTTAAAGATTTATTGCAGCGGTATTGCTTTTTGGTTACCGCGAAACCAACCGAAAAAGAAAGCATTAAGCCTTTTACTATTCTATCCGGAATTAGCATGTATTGCAGTCTCTGCTGACAATCTGGATATAAATCTCCATCCCTGCCCTGAGCCGTTCCTTAAGTGTCTGCACCCGCTCATCATTCCAGTATTCTTGCGGCGTATTGTATCCAAGCGTTTCTTTTGATGTCTCAAAATCATGAGTAATTATCCTGCCTCTGCTTACTATCGATACGTCCGGCACATACACTCTTGGACGGCCCTCATCATCATACTGGAGATGACCGTCAAGAATACTGAGTATCCTCTGGTAATTTTCCGAATTATTTTGACGGTCTTCCCGTATATCGCAATAATAAATTTTGTCAATTCCCATCTCATGTGCGACATCGTGAAGGAAAACAGCATAAGACTGGCACCATGGACATTCTTTGAAGCCTATAAATACAATTCCCCTCCCTTTTGTCAATATGTCAGCGGTCTCACTGGCGTTTCTGTATATGAAAATATTATCCTTACCTACCAGAGGATATTCCTGTGCAAACCTTTCGGAGTCGCTCATGCGGGAACTATTTGCTTCTTCCTGGCCACCTTTACCGTGACATTGCAAAAGCACACAGGAAGAAGCAATAAGTAAAACAATTTTGCAAAACTTCATAGTTCCTTTAGACATTAATTACGCCTTGAATTATCTTTTGGCGGAAGTACTTCGGAAGGAAGTGCGCTCCTGCTTTGCCCATAAATTGTCCTCTCAACGACAACTTGACGGCCTCCACTACCAGATCCATCACCACCGTAAATACCGCTCCTATTAAAAGTTGCTATTTGTTTCAGGCCGCCAGAACTCGTTACCACGCCTTGGTAGGTTTGAGTTCTTCCAAAAGCTCTAATAACTACAGTATAGTTGGAAGAACTGTTATAAGCGCCTGAAGTACCGATACCGTAAAAATTCACATATACGTCATAAGTGCCATTTGGAGCTCCCCCGGTAGGCCAATAAATATTTTCAGGACCATAGCCATACATATTATCAAAATCCAATTCTCCACCGGACTGAGAATTTTTATGATAATAAGATATCTGTTCTCCGCTGGGGTCTACAACATGCAAATCCACATCGGCAAGATTATCCCATGACAAAGTTACTTTAACATCACCCCTGCCTCCATTTATTGTCCCATTTGCCTGTGCTATCTCCGGTGCTTTTTGGTTGACAACACCACTGTCTGCAAAAAATCCCAGTTCAGCAGCGCCGGCGACCATTGAAATACAAGAAAACCAATCACCCCCCATGCATCCAAGTGAATCTTGAAATGTACTAATTCCACCAACTAACTCTGCCTCTCCCGTAACAGCGTTTATCACTTCACCGACAACATATGTAGCACAACTTGTAGCCCAAAAAGGCGGGGCAGCAAACGCCGCCATACATGAGAAAATACCTAGAGCATCTGACAACCCAAAATTATCAAAATAGTTATAGCGACCACCAGAGTACCGTACCTGCGGCGACGGGGTTGTTTCATTGTAAACATCAAAGTTTATATCGGTCTCTATACCATAGTGATATTCAATGGTGTTATTGGGATAAATGACAGCCAAATCAAAGGTGTACCCGCTGAAGTTACCAAAATACAAAACATGGCCGTTGCTTATTGCTTCATCCGGCAATCCGTTTTCTTTAAACAAATAGGTAAAACCAACATCAGAGTCTTTATCCGGTTTTAAATAGGCACGCGTTGGTATACCGGTAGATTCAGTTACATCGAGAAAAAGACTTGAGCCGTCTTTTCCAACAACAAGGTAGTTCCAGTCTGTTTCTTCACTGATATCTACAGCAAATACATTCGGATCCCTGGACTCGATATTCGTGGGACAACCCGCCAACACCATTACCGCCATCCCCACGAGGAGCATTTTGCTCCAGTTCTTTGTAGTTTTCATAACTACCTCCACAAAAACATTTTAGAGTTACACAACAATACTGTTAGTCAACGAAAAACAGTATTTCCATAATACTCTGTTATGTTGTCCGCTTGCATTGAAGTGCTATACACGGATGTTTGATTTTTTATTTACAACTTAAAGGTCACCCCAAAACTTGCAAATTGCAGACCACTATAGCCTACTTCAAGATATGCTCCTATATTATCAGTGAAAAAATATCGTGCCCCAACATTAAATCCAAAAAGGAAAAATGAATTAGCATCATAGTTATTTCCGGAATAACCACTGTCGTCAAATGTTTGAATGACATATCCAAGTGTGATTCCAGTGTATACATCAAAATTTTCTATAAAATTGAAATGATACATCACACGTACACCAAATCCGATATTATTCCACTTAAGATCATAATTGTTACTCAAAACAGTGAATGAATATTTCCACTGTGAATAAGTTAAAATACCGCCTACAGTTAGAGGAAGATCTATTGGCAGTTTGAAATCAGCACTTACCGACAAAGGAATCACTCCGTTACCGTAGCCACCTGTTGGTCCAAAACCAATGCCCGCATTAATCAATATGTTCTGGTTAATGCCTGGTGCATAACTCTTATACCAATCTTGCGCGAATGCTGCGGTACCTGTTACCGTGGCAACAATTATAATTGCAATCAATTTTCTCATTATAATCTCCTATATATAGAAAAGTTCCGGCGGGTGGCTTAAGCTCCCTTACATTTTATAGTTACCATGAGTCAAAATATGAAGATTGATCAGCCCTTAACTCGTAAGAACTAATAACACCGTTAGTACAGTTAAAAATAACCATCAGCGCCTCTGAGTACGCGACAGGTGCTTTTGCCTCCACATCGCCAGCAGCTTTGCGAACAATCCAATTGTAAAAAGCATAGCGTTCAACACTACCAGCAGACTGGGCATATCTTGGAGAACCTACTACCAATAATTCTTTGATGTTTGCACCGACAAAAAGCTTTGCAGCTTCGTCTGTCGCCTTGGTTTCTCCAGTCGCGGCACTAAGTAATGTTGAACATCCCGTCAATGCAAGACCAAATGCCAGCACCATACTAATCATTCCCAATAGGAACGATTGGTTCCAACCTTTTGTAGTTTTCATTACAGATATGATCATACCTGTAAATCCGTAAAACAAACCCTTTTTCTTCATTTCAGCCTCCTATGCCAATTTTTGAAGAGAAAAAATATAAAAATAACCGGAATTTTTCCGGAAAATAT
>BOBG01000087.1 GCA_026002265.1 Spirochaetia bacterium | reverse complement strand
TTTTTTCAACATTGATGGGAGGAGATGTTGGTCCGCGCCGGGTATTTATCGAAGAAAATGCGTTGTTAGTGTCGAATCTGGACATTTAAAATGCCTCCTACGTACGGCCGGTTTCGTTTTTTTGCGTATGGGTTAATTGCAGCCGGAGTCATTCTCCTTTGTTGGTATGCCGGTCTTATGTTGTTTCCGGAAAAAGCTCCAGATGTGCTTCCGCCGGGAGGAACTCCATCAAATGAACGCTCCGGAACTGAGCAGCCACGTGAAACACTCAGTACGGCTGACCGGGGTCCCATTGTTGATAGGAATGGGCGGGTACTTGCGTTACAGGAACCGTACATTAATCTCGGAGTCAATCCGAAGGATTTCCGGAATTATCCTAACCGGACCGCACGGATCGCGGAAAAACTCAGTCCATTGCTCGATATTCCGGTGGAAGAGCTTAAAGCTGTCATGACACATCCCACGCTCTCTTTTGTGTACTTGAAAAAAGGGGTTGATCGGGAGACCATGGCGGAATTTTATAAAGCCGCGGAAAAAGATGAAACTAATGAACTGTTAAGTTTTATAAGCCGGGAAGAAATTAAAAGCCGCCGGTACCCGGAGGAGAGTCTTGCGAGTCAAATTATCGGTTTTGTGAACAAGAATTACCGCGGCGGTGAGGGGATTGAATCCTCGCTCAATTCGCTCCTCGCGCCCGGCGGTGATAACCGGGGAAACCGGGTGGTTTTGACCATTGATATCAATGTCCAGCGTATTCTTGAAAGATTTTCAGCGCAAATTCTCGAACAGCATAAAGCGCAATCAGTTATGTTCATGGCAATGGATCCGGCTACCGGCGATATTTTAGGCGCAGCGTCACTTCCGGGTTTTGAGCCGAGCAATTTTCAGAATTATGATCCTTCGACATGGTTGTTCCGGCCCGTTGTCGATGCCTATGAACCGGGTTCGGTGTTCAAAATTTTTTCTATGGCTGCGGTGATGCAATCCGGTGCAGCTGATGATAACAGTTTTTTTACGTGCAACGGCCAGTACGTCCGGACTGGGAGCCGGGGCGAGCGGATCGTGATCAAGTGTTTGGGGAATCATGGCCGGGTTGGAATCCGTGATATTATCCGGCTGTCATGTAATGCCGGAGCTGCCTACGCCTCTGATCTTTTGGAATCACAAGATTTTTACAATACGTTGAGTAATTTCGGCTTCGGCTTGCCGACTTTTGTCGGAAATCCGGGCGAGAGTCCGGGACTTTTTCAAGTACCGTCCCGGTGGTCAAACCGGACCAAGCCGACCATAGCGATAGGTCAGGAAATTTCAGTGTCTGCGATGCAGATGCTTCAAGCGTCCACGGCGGTTGCCGGCAATGGTCAGCTCGTGCCGCTCCGGATCATTAAGGACGTTCTTGCTCCGGATGGCTCTCAAGTTAAACTGCCGCCGGAAACAGATGCAGAAAAAATCCGGCGCGAAAACCGGGAAAAAAATCCGCCCATCAGCCCGGAAGTCGCCAGATTGATGCGTCAGTATATGCTGTCGACTACTACGAGCGGAACCGGCTGGCGTGCATTTCTTGATGACGTCTCGACGGCTGTTAAAACCGGCACCGCGCAACTCTACGATCCGGCTACAAAAACCTATTCAACAACTGATTTTATCGCAAGCTGTATGGCGATATTGCCGGTTGACAATCCCGCGCTCGTACTCTATCTCGTCATCACCCGGCCACTGGGTTACTCTTTTTTCGGAGGGCAGATTGCCGCGCCCTTTGTCCGGGAAGCGGCAAATGAATTGGTCAACTATCTGGGCATCCCCCGCGGCCGGAATCCGCAACTCATACACCCCGGTATTATTAATGTACAAAGATTGGTAAATGCCCCAATTCCCCAAGGATTCGTTCCGGATTACACCGGTTATTCAAAACAGCAACTCATTCCGCTGGTTCAAAGTGACGAAATCCGGGTACAAATTGTCGGAAACGGCTGGGTCCGCCGGCAAAATCTCATCCCCGGTTCGGTTTTCAGCCCTTCAGATCTGCTGCTCCTTGAATTAAATTGATCATTCCTTCTGATTGACAGTCCTCGAAACACCGGGAGAAGTCCACGAATAAATATTTTTATACTCGTTTCATTTATAGTTGTAATTCTTTTTATTGTAAAGAAATATCGAGGTCTGTCCCCACGATCTCGTTACACTGAAAAGAGTACCGGAGGTCTGTCCCCACAAAACACCGGGAGAAGTCCACGAATAAATATTTTCATACTCGTTTCATTCATAGTTGTAATTCTTTGTGTTATAAAGAAATATCGAGGTCTGTCCCCACGATCTCGTTACACCGAAAAGAGTACCGGAGGTCTGTCCCCTCAAAACACCGGGAGAAGCCCACGAATAAATATTTTTACACTCGTTTCATTCATAGTTGTAATTCTTTGTGTTATAAAGAAATATCGAGGTCTGTCCCCACGATCTCGTTACACTGAAAAGAGTACCGGAGGTCTGTCCCCTACAATGGAGGCACCCGGATTGACTATAGTTATTTCACTTTTTTTCCGGTATGCTATTTTTATGGTAGAAACATCCCGGATTCGTAACTTTTGCATCATCGCACACATTGATCATGGCAAATCAACGCTCGCGGACCGGCTCATTCAAAAAGGGCATCTCATTGCTGACCGGGATTTCCAGAATCAAATCCTTGACACAATGGACATAGAGCGAGAGCGCGGCATTACGATCAAGAGTCAGGCTGTGACGATTCCCTACACCGCGGCTGACGGCCGGGACTATGAACTCAACCTCGTGGACACGCCCGGACATGTTGATTTTAGTTATGAGGTTTCGCGGGCAATTTCCTCGTGCGAAGGCGCACTTCTGTTGATCGATGCGACGCAGGGTGTGCAGGCTCAAACCCTTTCAAATATGTACCTTGCACTCGAACATGATCTGGAAATCATTCCGGTGATCAACAAAATCGACATGATGGCCGCGGATATTCCGGCAGCGAAGCAGCAGATCGAGCATGACCTTGGCTTGGATCCGGATGGTGCATTGCTCGTGTCAGCCCGGCAGGGAACCGGTGTGGATACCCTGTTTGAAGCAATTGTGACGCGGATTCCAGCGCCGGCCGGCGATAAAGATGCCCCGCTCCGGGCCCTCATTTTCGATTGTCACTACGATCCCTACCGAGGGGTGATTGTGCATCTGCGGATTTTTGACGGGACCATTTCCCCTGGATTAAAGATCCGATTTTGCTCCAATGGTGCGGGGTACCTAGTTGAAAGGGCCGGAACCTTTAAAATTTCCCTTGTTGAACGGCCGGAGTTGACAGCCGGCGGAGTCGGCTACATCACTGCCGGCATTAAAACAGTTTCTGATGTCCGGGTTGGAGATACTGTTACCGGTGCAGAAAATCCCTGCGCGGAAGCCTTACCCGGATTCCGGGAAGTTAAACCGGTCGTTTTTTCGTCAATTTATCCGCTCGATTCAAATGATTATGAAGAATTAAAAACGAGTATGGAAAAATTAAAATTAAATGATGCAAGTTTATTGTACGAAAAGGATTCTTCTGCTGCACTTGGTTTTGGATTCCGGTGCGGTTTCCTTGGATTGCTGCATCTGGAGGTGATTCAGGAACGGCTTGAGCGTGAATTCGATCAATCGGTCATTTTTACGGCGCCCTCTGTAAAATACCGGGTTCATTTGCACGGCGGCGAAGATATGTTTGTGGATAATCCGGCCGATTATCCGGGTGAGGGTCGCATCGAACACGCTGAGGAACCCTATATCCGGGCGGCAATTATCACGCCATCATCTTTTTTGGGCAATATTATGACGCTGTGCACTGACAAACGCGGCGTGCAGACCGGCATGACGTATTTAGACGAAAAACGAGTGGAAATTGTCTATGAAATGCCGCTTGCAGAAGTGCTTTTTGATTTTTATGACCGGCTCAAAAGTTTAACCCGCGGCTATGCGTCATTTGATTATGACATAACCGGTTACAAGTCAACCGATCTCGTTAAATTGGATATTCTGCTCAATGGAAAGCCGGTTGACGCGCTCGCACAATTAGTGTGGAAAGATGGCGCCTACGACCGTGCCCGGCAGGTGTGTGAACGGCTCTCAGAAGAAATTCCCCGGCAGCAGTTTAAAATTCCGATCCAAGGAGCCATTGGTTCGCAGATTATTGCGAGGGAAACGGTGAACGCACTCCGGAAAGATGTACTCGCAAAGTGTTACGGTGGCGATATTAGCCGGAAACGGAAGCTGTTGGAAAAACAAAAAGAAGGCAAAAAGCGCATGAAAATGGTCGGTGATGTTGAATTGCCCCAAAGTGCATTTTTGGCTGTGTTAAAAACAAAGGAAGACTAAATGAATCTTGACTCAGATAAAAATACCGTTTAAAATCAATTATGAAATTTTTTATAGGTGCATTTTCTGCTTTTTTATTGTTGTCCTGTGCAACAAAACTGCAAACAAATAATGTAATGCTCGCTGATGTGGATCCGATCACAGTCGGTGAAGTGGAGATGCAGCTTGATAAAGCATTTTCTTCCAAACTTGATACGACTACAGCAGAGGTTGTGTTTAATCCCCGGGATAATACGGTATTTTTGGAATTTAAATACCAATTTGTCACCTACCGGCAATTTTGGAATGAGCCGGATCGGTCCCGGTTTATCACAGCTGTGGACCAGTACCACAAAGATTTTGACGCGCAAAACCTGATCGACAGAATTTCCCGTACTCAGCATATTTACGGTACTGTGTCAGCAAAAACAGAATGGCAATCCCTTAAATTCGCGCAATGGTTCCGCTCCTTTCCAACGATAGAACTTGGCTACGGATTCAACCAAAAAAATCCCTATTTGATTCTCCTTCAACGTTCAGCGGCAGATGTCAGCCGGGCAGCATCTGATACAAAGACAGATTCACTCCAGATTACGATGTATTTTACCCGGAATCAGGCAAAAGAACTCGCTGATTTTTTTGATCAATCTTTCCTCCTCGCGCATCTTGGGAATCAGCCGCAACGAGCGACTCCGCAAGTAGATCAGTACGGAACTCAACCGGAACCCGCTCCCTGAGTTGGTGAGCCTGAACCACCGATAGCTATACCGGCCACGGACCCGCTCCGGGCCGGAGCAGCAGGACATCAGGTCCAGTTATGTCAAGTACTGTTGAAAAGCGCCGTTCCTGGTCCTCACCCGGATCCAAGATCATGTCGATACCAGGAATCCCTTCCAATTCTTCCCCGCCCTCAAAAAGATCTTCTTCAATGATTCCCAGTGAATCATGTTGCTCCGGTTTTTTACCGGAAATCATTTCACGTTTTGCCGTTATTGTGTAGAGCGGCTGGTTAAGCGCCTCCATAAGCCGGAGCGGCACTTTATGATCTGGAATCCGGATCCCTAACTCCGGCCGCCGCAGTCCAAGGGCTTTTTCTGCACCTGAAAGTGTTTTCAGGATAAATACATAAGGTCCCGGAATCAAACGTTTGATGAGCCGGTAGCGGGTATTATCCAAAGAGCATAACTCACTGATCCGCGTAATTGCCGTACAGAGAAGGGTAAAGTAGCGTCCCTCGCGCTCACCGGAAATCCGCCCCAACTTTTTTACACCGGCCGCGGAACTGAAGGAACAGGCGAGCGCCCAACTTGTGTCCGTGGGCAGGGCAACCAAGGCGCCCTCGGAGAGCATCTGCGCTCCGCGTCTCATAATACGATCATCAGGGTTACCGGGAACCACATATTCATGCACCATGAGATCAAGCATAACATATCTTTTTTTCCGGTAAAAGTACAAAAAAATAAAATTACTGTATACAATTGTAGACAGTTCCGGGTAGTAGCTCTCAATTTCTTTATAAACAATTATATAGTACGCAAATAATTAAAAAAATATTTTCCATGTGGCACGGAATTTGATTCTATAGAGGTAGATAAACGATGGAGGAATGCAATGAAAAAAGAAAGCAAAACAACGCGTGAAGACACCATGCTTCAGTCCTATTTTAACCAGATTAAATCGATCCAACTCTTGACCGCTGAAGAAGAAAAAGAACTTTCTAAACGGATTCAAAAAGGGGACATGCAAGCCCGGCAAAAGTTAGTCGAATCGAATCTGCGGCTTGTGGTGAAAATAGCCCGTGGTTATCTTTCTGCTGATATTGCATTTATGGATATTATTCAGGAAGGAAATGTCGGGTTAATCCATGCAGCCGAGAAGTACGATCACCACAAAGACGTACGGTTTTCAACCTATGCAAGTTGGTGGATCCGCCAATCTATCAGCCGGTATTTATCGAATAAACAACGCATTATCAGGCTGCCGAACCGGAAAGAAGAGACTCGGCGTAAAATTCAAAAAGTGTATTATCTTTTGAATCAAGAGCTTATGCGGGAACCGACTACTGAAGAAATTGCCGTGGAACTGGAGATGCCGGTTGAAAAAATTGAGCTTATTCTCAATATGTCGGCGGATCTTGTTTCCTTGGATAAAGAAACAGAAGCTGAATCGAGTACAGTGCTGGATCACCATGAGGATTGGACCTACAATCCGGAACACTATTTTATGAAAGCATCAGATCGTGAACATATTGACCAATTACTTGAAAATCTGAAAGAAAAAGAGCGGCAGGTGATTCGTTACCGGTACCAATTAAATGGTGATATTGAAGAATCTTTTTCATTAAAACGAACCGGAGAACGCATGGGAATTTCACCGGAAACGGTTCGTCAGATCGAAATCCGCGCACTCCGGAAAATGCGCCGGTGTGCAGAACAAAACTACAGCTCACGCGGCGCAGTCTAATCCGGCCAATCAAAGCAGGAGACTTTTGAGAATGTCTTCTGCTCTATTTTTTCCTCCTCGGCGCCAGTTCCTAGACAATTATGAAAAGACTTTTAATTGTCGGTACGGTTCTTCTTGATGGATTATTACGCCGTTTTCCATAAAGCTGAAACCGGCCGGAAATCCGGATTTCAACTGTACAATTTGACTAAATCCATAATATAACTGGCTTTTACCGGTTTACCTATCGCGCTGAATTTCCACTTTCCATTGTTCCGGACTATTTCGCCGAACACCATGCCGGTCATACCGGGACAATCTTCTGAGAGATTATACCTGAGAAGTTCTTTTCCGGTATCACTATCAACAATCCGGATAAAGGCATTTTGAATCATAGCAAAATGCTGCTTACGCTCATCTCCTTTGTATATATTTACCACGAATACAATTTTATCGTACCGGAAAGGCAGCCGCTGCAAATCAACGATAATTTGCTCATCATCATCCGCGCCTTCACCGGTTAAATTGTCACCGGTGTGATAAATAGATTGAGAAGGATGAGTCCGGTTGGAAAAATAAATGGTATCCGCAATTCCGGCGCTTTTCCCATTTTTATCGCAGAGAATCGCAGATGCGTCACAATCGACAGCACTACCCCGGCGGGCAATGTCCCAGCCGAGTCCCACAATCACTTTTGAGAGATCCCCGCCGTCCTCTTTCGATAGGTTGACCTGTTGCCCCTTTTGCAGGTTGATGGACATCGTTACACCGAAAGGCCAAAGTTAGTCGCCAGCGCGGCCAAACCGCCCCGGAAGCCACTCCCAATCGCGCTGAATTTCCACTCTGCCCCACTCCGGTACAACTCACCGACAACAATGGCAGTTTCAACCGAAAAATCCTCACCCAAATCGTAACGTATCAGTTCCTCTTTCGTGTTTTCGTTGATAATCCGGATGTAGGCATTCGCCACCTGTCCGAAATTCTGCCGCCGGGCATCTGCCTCGTAAATCGTTACCGTAAAATCAATTCTTTGAATCTCAGTCGGCACGAGCGCGAGATCAACCTTAATTTGCTCATCATCGCCCTCACCTTTTCCGGTACGATTATCGCCCGTAGAAAAAACCGAACCGCTTGTATGTTTTTTATTATTGTAGTAAATAAAATCTTTTTCGTTGGTAACCCGGTCATTTGCCCCAAGCAAAAATGCCGATGCATCGAGATCGAAATCACCCCGGCCGTCATATTTATTGACATCCCAACCCAGCCCCACAATCAATTTAGATAAACCGGGGTTAGTCTTTGTCAAATCAACTTTTCCACCTTTCTGCAAATTAATAGTCATAAAAATACCTCCAAATATGAATAAATATGAATTAAACCAGAATGAGGGGGTGTCTTCCCCCTGCCTCTATCACGACAGGCTCGATAACCGGGCATCGAGCCTGTCGTGATGCCGGCACCCCCCTCGTAATTGAAAGCGTTCTCTGAATCAGTCGGAGGCGTTCCCTGAGCCTGTCGAAGGGAACACCGGAAGCTGTCCACGAATACACACGACTATTCACTAATTAATTTCCCTTATTAGTGTACATTCGTAGACCTCTCCCTAATTCACGGACAAAATATATCCTACACCGGTTTTAATAGTATGTCAAAAAAAATTTAACGGAGCTGCAATTCTCCATTCCGTATCCGGTTCAGCAGCTCTATCTGTTTTTCCCGTATAGATTCCGGAAC
>BOBG01000086.1 GCA_026002265.1 Spirochaetia bacterium | reverse complement strand
CGGCATCGCGGGTAATAATTTGTCCGTTTCCAATAAGAATCATTTTGAAACTCCTGTTAGTAAGTATGGATATGTGCTGACAATTAACTCGATCATGCCGGTATATTGTTCAGGGATTCCACTAGTTCCCCGGCAATACTCAACGATGGATTTATCCTCAAGGCGCACCTTGGAGCTGTCAGTTCCGATTCTGAGGAATCCGGCATTTTCACTGTCCCGGAAATCTTCTTCACTGCTGAATACCGTCCACTTGTCCCGGTAAGGCTTTCCCGCGTGGGGGCAGAAGACTGCACAGGTGCCGCACTCATTGCACATCCTATCAATGTGAACGATCTGATGCGCTCCGTTGTCCGCAGTCACCCTAACATTTGCCCGGTTGGGGCAGACGTCCGCGCAGATTTCGCACAGAGTGTTGCATGAAAGACAGCGGTACGCATCGGCACTATCCTCCTGACGTTCGATTATAACCCCTTTTTTGAAATAAAGGTCATCACAGACGGTTACAGGCGCCGCACAAACAGGTTCAGACGGAGCTTTAAAGTCAGCCGGAAGATCGAGCTTCCGGAGTATATCCGCTGCAGCAGTTTTGGCGTCAGCAATAGCCTTGACGACTGTTGCAGCACCGGCTTTGCAGTCACCGGCTAGGTACACATGTTCTATTGAACTTTCGTTTGCACTATTGACAGCCGGAAAACCCTTCTCGTTCACAGCAAGACCATTCCGGACAAAAGGTTCACTATCAACCCGCGCACCCACAGCTCCGATGAGGGTGTCGAAATGCAGCTCAGTCTTCTTTCCTGTGCCGGTGATTCCGCGTCGCCCGGATGTATCATAATCCGCCAGTTGCATCAGTTCGCAGGTAAGCACGCCGTTACAGAATGTTTCCGGACCATAGAGTTCCAGAATTTCCACACCGTCAGCCAGAGCCAATTCACGCTCTTCACGTTGGGCCGGCATAAATTCCACAGTCCGCCGGTAGACAATGGTGACCTTTTCGACCCCCGCGTTCCGTTTGGCAGCCCGTGCGCAATCCATAGCCACATCTCCGCCACCGATCACACCGACAGATTTCCCAAGATTCAACGTGAGCTTTGATTTCTTGGAATTTTCCAAAAATGCGAGGGCATCAATAATATGCTCCTGACCTTGTTTTACCGGGGACGCTCCTTCTTTCCAAGCTCCGGCTGCAATGATGACACAGTGATGGTCCTTTTTAAGTTCTGCGATTGAATAGTGTTCCGGCACGCGGAATTTGAATTCAACGCCAAGTTTCACCGCGATCTGATAATCCCGGAAGATCGCCTCATCGGTAATTCTGAATGATGGAATCACATACTGAACGATTCCGTAAGGACGTTCCTTTCTTTCGTAAACCCTAACCGCGACACCGTTTCTGCGTAAAAATACCGCGGCAGCTATACCTGCCGGACCTGCCCCGATGACGGCAACTGATTTCGTAGTTTTGAGGGGCGGTGCTGTCAGCGATGCAGTGTAAGCTTCTTCTGCATTATCCGCAGCAATCTTTTTCGCCCGCCTGATCTCCAATGCATCTTCATAATCGATCCGGGTACAGTTATTCTGACACTGGTGATCGCAAATGGTCCCGGTAATCGAGGGAGCGCTGTTGTCCGCGGCGATTATTTTAAAGGCTTCCGGGTAATTCTGTCCGGCAACCTGAGCTAAATATTCAGGGATACGCTGATGGATGGGACAGCCGCCGTCCATACAGGGAGCCTTGGCACAGTCAAAGAGCGGGAGCTGAGAGTGGGTTTTCCGTCCGCCGGTATGCCGGTACTCCTTGTGAAAACGCTGTTCCGCATGAATGCCGGCAACCACTTTGTTCAGGACATCTACCTTGATGAATGTTCCGTCAGTCGAAACCTGTTCCGCAAGCCCCGCGAGCTGGTTTATCCGTTCATAACCGCCGGGCTTGAGAATAGTAGTCGCGAAGGTAACCGGCCGGATACCGGTTTCAAGGATCGCAGCCAGATTAAAATAGTCCGCCCCCCCGGAATAGGAAATAGGAAGTTCCCCTTTAAAAGCTTCGGATAATTTTTGAGCCACGGTGAGCGAAAGGGGAAAGAGAGCACGGCCGGACATATACATCTCTTGACCGGGAAGTTCCTTGCGCTTGATGTCCACAGGGAAGGTGTTGGTCAGTTTGACCCCGAAGGAAACATGCCTTCCCTTCGCCAGATCACGCAAACGCCCGATCATAGCCACCGCATCATCAAACTGGAGATCATCTTTGAAGTGATGATCGTCAAAGGAAATGTAAGCATAGCCCATATCATTTAAGATACGCCGGGCAGTCTCGTAGCCCAGGAGCGTAGGATTACACTTGATGTAGGTATGCAGCCCCTTGGTGCTGATAAGGTAAACGGCTATTTTTTCGATCTCTTCCCGCGGGCAGCCGTGGAGGGTCGAGAGGGTGATGCTTGACGAAACCGTACTGCTAACAGCGTCCAAATCATTTTGGCTAAAATGTTCAAAAGAAGTTATATGTTCCGCGATATAATCGTAACACTCGTTCCAGATCGCAGTATCTTTCGCATGCTTCATACCCTCGATGTAAGCGTCAATTTTCGGCGATTGAATCCCCTCAAGGTTATAACCCACGCTCATGTTGAAGATAAAGTCGCAGTGTTGTGAAAGACCGAATTCTTTTCCAAAAATATGGAGCAGGAACCACGCTTTAACATATTCTGCAAATGCCTCGGGCACGGTCAGTTCCGTGGACCATTCCACATTATAACCTTCATCTTCCACATTGATGCAGGGACGAGGCACGCATTTCCGCAGCTCTTCCCCGTCCATTGTCTGCACGGTTTTGAGTTCGATAAAGCGGCTTCCGGCAAGGTAGGCGGCAGCGATATTCTGGGCAAGCTGGGAATTCGGCCCCGCTGCCGGACCCAGTGGAGACGCAAGCTTGGTCCCCAAGAGGTTCACTCCATTACCAGTTTGATTCCGGTAGAATTTATCTTTCCGTATACCGAATACGGACCCCTGCTGGGTATACTCCTGGTGTGCCCATTTCACCAAATCCCCAAAGGGGACGGGCCGCATTATTTCACTCATAAAAAATTTCCTTTCTTAAAATTCTATAACTAACATAACTACATATCTTGATCATAACCAGCCTTCTCCAGGATATGATCCATATCTTTCAGGACATGTCCGCCATTCTCCAGAACATGATCCACATTTTTCAGGACATGATCCATATCTTTCAGAACATGTCCGCCACTCTCCAGAACATGATCCACACTTTTCAGGACATGTCCGCCATTCTCCAGAACATGTCCCGCGTTCTTCATCTACTCTTTCAGATCCTCAGCGGCTGCTTCCTTTTGTACCTTTTGGGCAAGGGTTTTATCCGCATCTGTAGCCGGGAAAATAATATTTCCTAGCACTGAAATAATACACACTGCCACGGTGGTATCTCTAAATATCCACTGCAATGCCGCAGGCAGGTTACTTACCAACAGTTTATTGTCTCCAATCGCAAAGCCTACGCCGAAAGTAATCGCAAGGATAAGTAGATTCCGGTCAGAAAATCCAGCCTTAGCGAGCATCTTAATGCCATTGAGCATGATCATGGCAAACACTGTGATGACCGCGCCGCCGAGAACGCTGGAAGGCATCACTGAAAAGATCGCACCGATCTTGGGAATAAAGCCTGCAAGGATAAGTACCAAGGCGCCGAGCATTATACAAAATTTATTTACAACTTTGGTCATGGCAACGATACCGGCGTTTTGCCCAAACGCGGTGTTCGGCAGTGTGTTGAATAGTGCGGCAAACATTGACCCGGCCGCATCGGCAATCACTGCGCCGGAGGTTTCTTTTATGGTCGCTTCCCGGTCAAAAGCTGCCATGGTGATTCCGTTGATATTCCCCATAGTTTCAAGTCCGGAAACAACATAGATAAAAGCGAGAGGCAGAATGACTTCTAGACTAAAGGTCGGTTTGATCGAGAAGGGAATTGGGATAGAGATGAACTTTGCTGAGGCAACCTGGGCGAAGTTTACCTGACCGAGGCAGATAGCCAGGAGATACCCGGCGATAATACCAATGAGAATAGCGGATATTTTAAACATTCCCTTACCGAAACGCTGTAAACACATGATGATGACAAAAACAGTTCCGCCTATGAGCAGATTCTGCCATGATACGTACTGTGCTGCAAGGGCTTCATTAAAGGTCCCTCCGGCAGCCCGTGCAGCTGCGGCAGCTTCCGCTCCTGCTCCGCCGGCAAAATACTGCACACCAACCGGCAGCAGATGCAGCCCAATTGTTATCAACACTGCACCGATTACCAATGGCGGGAAAAACCTTTTGAGGGGCTTAATAAAGAGTCCCATGATGACTTCCACCAAAGATGCTATGATGATTGCACCCAATAACGCATTGATTCCGTGCGCTGCCACCAGTGTCCGCATGGTCGGGACAAAGGCGAAAGAAGTTCCCATCACAATGGGAAGTCCTGCACCTATCTGAAACGCGCCTATCTTTATCGGGTAAAGCTGTACCAGCGTGGTCATGCCTGATGCGAACATACAACACGACACCATCAGCACCCGCTGCTCCGGCGTTATAACCGGCGATCCATTGACCACGATTCCGGCAAGAACCAACACCGGCGCCAAGTTCCCAATAAACATGGAAAGTACATGCTGCATTCCCAATGGGAAAGCAATACCTAGGGGCGGCCGGCCATCCAATTGATAAATTAAATCTCTGCTATTTTTCACCGGTTCAGGCTTTTTTTTAGACATACAAACCTTCTTTTAAACCAAAAGTTACCGGACTTACCAAACAAGGCGTCCGGCTCATTATTTAATCTGAGGGAGTTAATGGGTAATCACCGTTCCGGTCTTACCTTCGATTCCTTCCTTGGCTTTGGAAAGCATCGTGATCAGCGCTTCGCCCTTTGGATGTGCCTTGACAAAGGAAAGCGCAGCTTGCACCTTGGGCAGCATGGATCCTTTGGCAAACTGATTCTCACCGGCATATCGTTCCGCTTCAGCTATGGACAGAGAATCGAGCCACTTTTGATCGGGTTTTCCAAAATTGATCGCTACTTTTTCCACCGCTGTCAGAATGATCAGCATGTCCGCACCGATCACTTCGGCTAGTTTTGCCGCGGAAAAGTCCTTGTCGATAACTGCGCTCATACCTCGGTACTGGCCGTCCTTGAGGGCCACGGGGATTCCGCCGCCCCCGGCCGCGATGGGAATATGTCCGGCTGCGAGTAATGCCTTGATGGTTGGTGCCTCCACAATATTCACCGGCTTGGGGGAAGCCACGACTTGACGATAGCCCCGGCCCGCATCTTCCATCACCGGAATGCCTTTAGATTTCAAAACCTCAGCTTCATCTGGAGTCATAAAACCGCCGATGGGCTTGGAGGGATTTTCAAAAGCCTTGTCATGCGGATCGACCTCCACCTGGGTGATGATAGTCGCCACCGGAATCGATAGGTGCCGGGCGTCCAGTTCCTTCCGCAGCACGTTCTGTAAATCATAGCCGATGTATCCCTGGCTCAATGCCACACACACGCTCATGGGCAGCACCGGAAAGTGTTTGTCAGCTTTTGCCGCAGTTTCAAAAGCTGTTTCAATCATGCCAACCTGCGGACCGTTTCCATGGACAATCGCAATTTCATGTCCCTGTTCAACCAGATCGACAATGGCCTTTGCAGTACCCATCGCTGCAATCATCTGTTCTTTTAAATTATCCCCAAGGGCGTTCCCGCCCAGTGCAATAACGATACGCTTTTTCATTCCCTGTCTCCTTTTTACCACAGTGTCCGTTGTGGTTTATCCCTCTCGGTCTAGCCGGAAAACCGGGGATTATTCCGGTCAATCAACGCCTGAAGGGTTTCCTGCGGACATTTAACCTTGCTAAGGAAGATCATGGCTGCGATAATGTAGGGCTTGTGGCTGGCTTGTTTGTAAAGGGGCAGCCGGTAGCGGTCAAACACCGAAGCCGCAACTTCTCCTTCCTTGCAACTGACTCCGGAAATATCCGCCGGAAGACAATGCAGGTAGAGCGCCTTGCCGTCATGGGTACTCTGCATCAATTTTTCGGTACATTCCCAGTCCTTGTACTGGGCATTCTGTGCGAGCAGTTCTTTTTCCAGAGCTTTGATGCCGTCAGTATCGCCATTGCCGTAGAGATTCGTCCGTTTCTCCATAGCCGCAAAGGGCGCCCAACTCTTGGGGTACACAATATCAGCATCCTTGAAAGCTTCTTCCATAGAATTAGTCTTGGTGAATTTACCACCGGACAAAAGGGCATTCTTCCGGGCAACAGCTTCAACATCACCCATCACTTCGTAACCGGCCGGATGCGCGAGGGAGACTTCCATGCCGAAGCGAGTCATAAGGCCGATGACACCCTGCGGTACCGAGAGGGGTTTTCCATAAGAGGGCGAATAGGCCCATGTCATGGCAACTTTTTTCCCCTTGAGTTTATCAATACCCCCAAAGTGGTGAATAATATGATTCATGTCAGCCATGGTTTGAGTCGGGTGATCAATGTCACACTGGAGATTCACAAGCGTGGGGCATTGTTCCAGATTGCCATCGTTAAAGCCTTCTCTGACGGATGTTGCAACCTCCCGCATGTAGGTATTCCCTTTTCCGATATACATATCGTCCCGGATGCCGATGACATCAGCCATAAATGAAACCATATTGGCTGTTTCGCGCACCGTTTCACCGTGGGCGATCTGGGATTTTCCTTCGTCCAAATCCTGCACCTCAAGACCGAGGAGGTTACAGGCCGATCCGAAACTGAACCGGGTCCGGGTTGAATTGTCCCGGAACAAGGAGATTCCCAAGCCGCTGTCGAAGATCCGGGTGGAAATATTATTTTCCCGGAGCCACCGGAGGGCATCAGCCACCGTAAAGGTCGCCATAATTTCATCAAAGGTTTTCTCCCATGTCAGGAAAAAATCGTTCCCGTACATATTCTTAAAGTTGAGGGCATCGAGCCGGCTGTTGTACTGCTTGATGTAAGCCATAAAAAACTCCTTATTTGTTTTCTGTATAAATTGAGGGCAGTGCCGCATAGACCGCAGCGCAGCGTACCAGATCCGCCTTCCAGGTTTTTTCATTGGGTGCGTGGGCTTCCTCTTCCTTGCCGGGACCGAAGCCGATGCAAGGGATATTGTTCCGGCCCATAATTGCAACACCGTTGGTGGAGAATGTCCACTTGTCAACCTTGGGTGTACCGTACATGCCTTCGTAGGCTTTCACCATCGCTTTTGTTGCAGGGGCATCTTCGGGAATGACCCATGTGGGGAAAAAACAGTCGATGGGATACTGCACTCCGGTATAACTGGGGCGGTCATATTTGTACATCGAAACTGTAGCGCCATACTTTTTTACGGCCGGCAACGCTTCGATTTCCGCGATACATGATTCGTAGGTTTCACCAACGGTCATCCGGCGGTCAATGGAGATTGTACAACTATCTGCAACCGCGCACCGGCTCGGCGACGTATAAAAAATTTGGCTTGTGGCGGCAGTTCCGCGGCCGAGGAAGTTGGCTTCCTTATATTTTTTGTTGTATTTTTCACTGAGCATCCTCACGAGACCTTTGATTTCTGTGCTTTCTTCCGCGCCGTTTTCGTTGAGGGAACGAATGTCCTGAAGAATATCAGCCATTTTGTAGATAGCATTGTCCCCGCGCTCCGGTGCAGAACCATGGCAGGAGACGCCCTGCACCTCGACCCGGATCTCCATGCGTCCCCGCTGTCCCCGGTAGATGTTGCCGTTGGTGGGTTCGGTGATCACCACGAATTCCGGTTTGATCCCCTCTTCTTTGATGAGGTACTCCCAGCAGAGACCGTCGCAATCCTCTTCCTGTACCGTGCCGGTCACCAAAACCCGGTACCTATCGTTCAAGAGTCCCAGGTCCTTCATGATCTTCGCCGCATACACCGCAGAGACCGGTCCTCCGAGCTGATCAGAAGTGCCTCGCCCGCCGATCTCCTCGTCAGTTTCGTAACCTTCAAAGGGATCGAATTTCCAGTTGTCCCGGTTGCCCACGCCCACGGTGTCGATGTGGCCATCAAAGGCGATGAGGGTCTTGCCCGTACCCATGTAGCCCACGACATTTCCCATTTTGTCGATGCCGGCTTCGTCAAAACCAACTTTTTTCATCTCAGCCACAATCCGGGCAGCAGTTTCTTTTTCACCGGTACTTTCACCGGGAAGCCGGACCACGTCCCGCAAGAACCGGGTCATGTCATCTTTGTACCCTTCTGCTGCTTTTTTAATCGCCGCAAAGTCTACCATATAAATTCCTCTATAACCATGTAAAATAGTCTATAAAACACAAACTGTGTTTCAATACAAAGCGTTACCCATAAAACCGTTAACGCTTAATCTTTAACACTGTCAAACTCACCGTCCCAGACGATGCTCTTGTATCGGTCAGGGTCGGTATCCCCTTCGGTACTGAAAGCCAGGACCACCGAATCGCTGTTTAAACCCAGTGCGTCCCGGAAATCCTTGTACTTCTTTTAACATTGTAAGCTATGGAACCGTTCCGGCGTAGATCCCGGATATGTTTATCGTCTGTACAAAAAGCGATTCTGCGGGTGTCAAGTTTATTCGCTATAATACCCCGGATAAGGACATCTAG
>BOBG01000085.1 GCA_026002265.1 Spirochaetia bacterium | reverse complement strand
GGGAAACTGTAACACAGCGGATGGGTGATCTCTGAAATAGTGATCAAGTCTGCATGAATGAGAGGGCAATTTTTATGATGCATGGTGTCCCATCTATTTTCGCTGAAACGCGTGACTATCTTATTTTATACAAACCAGCCGGACTTCATTCTGTTCCATTGAGACAGAGTGAAACAGAAAATCTTCTCGCATGGTGCGCTTCTTCCTTTCCGGAAGTACTCAATGTACATGGAAAGAATCCATGGGAAGGCGGAATACTTCATCGGCTTGACTATGAAACCGAAGGATTATTACTCTGTGCTCGTACGCAAAAAGCTTATGACAAATTGAAATACCAGCAGCAAACAGGGCGTTTTGTCAAAGAATACCGGGCATTTTCAGAAAAGAGTCCACAGCAGCCGGGTCCTGGGTTTCCGCCGACTCCTTCTATTGTACTCGGAGCTATTTCTAGCGGTTTTAAGGTTTTTGGTGAAGGGCGCCTTGTGGTCAGACCTATAGTTGATCCAAATGTTACCCAATATCATACGGAAATTGTCACTACTACTAACTTAAAAGATAAAAAATTATGGGTTTTGCAGTTAAACAGCGGGTTCCGGCACCAAATCCGCTGTCATCTTGCGTGGATCGGCTATCCTATTATCAATGATATTCGTTACGGTCCTCCCAAAAAAACTAATGAACGCATGGCTTTGTGTGCGTGTGAGATCAATTTCTTGGATCCTACTTCGGGAAAACCATGCCGTTATCAAATTCCTTGATAATGATGCCGTGAATAGGAAGGTCCACCGGTCTATAGCAGCCGGTTGTATTAGATTATTTGCATAAAAACTAGAATTAAGCATACACCACGTCTTGACAGAATAATAAAACCGGTGTAAAAAGAGAGGTATTATGAAAAAACAAAAGACCGAAAAAATAGAATCGGTTTTATATCCGCTTCCGGCGTTGATTCTTGTTGCTGTAATGATCTATATTCCTTTTGTACTTTCCGGATATTATTCTTTTACCAAATGGGACGGTATAGCTCGTGCGCCCCAATTTATCGGCCTCGGAAATTTCAAGACGATTTTTACCGGCGGCGCTGATTTTCTCCGTACATTGCTTTTTACTTTTAAATACACCGTTCTTTTTATGATTTTTTCTAATATAGCTGCGCTTGCCCTTGCTCTTGCTCTCGTCAAAAAGTTCTTTATGGCAAATGCTCTGCGCGGTTTATTTTTTATTCCTTATATAATGAGTATGACTATTGTCGGCTTCATCTGGCGTTTTATCTTTTCTTCCGGTTTTGATACTTTGCTCCAAAGCACCCACCTCGATATTTTCAGTTGGAGCTGGCTGGGCGAGCCGACTTTAGCTTTTATTTCCGTGGTTATTGTCGGAGTTTGGCAGTCGTTGGGCTTTTACATTGTGCTTTATATCGCAGGACTTGAGGCGATGCCGCAGGATGTTATCGAAGCGTCAGTAGTAGACGGTGCTTCCGGTTTTATCCGGCTCCGGAGCGTCATCATTCCGCTTTTGGCACCGTCAATTTCAACCTGTATGTTTATGTCGCTTACTAATTCGCTTAAAGTTTTTGATATTATTTTAGCTCTGACCAGGGGCGGTCCGGCCGGTTCAACATATTCCGTCACACTTGGTATTTACCGGGATGCTTTTCAGAATAACCGGTATGGGCTTGGCTCTGCGGAAAGTCTCGTATTTTTTATCATTGTTCTGATTTTAACGCAGATCGTATTAAAAGTATTCCGGAGCGAATAATGACTCTCAAACAAAAACAAAAAACAACACTTACTGTCTTAGCCGTTATTGTTACGATTATTGCTCTACTCTATATATATCCGGTTTTTCTTATGCTGATAAATTCATTAAAACCTTTTGGCGAAGTAGTTTCCAGCGCTATTTCTCTGCCGAAAATGTGGGCGCCGGAAAATTATGTGTTTGTCATTTCAAAAATGAGTTATGTCAAACTATTTTTTAATACGACCTATATCACCATACTCGGTATCGTGGGTATCGTGTTTTTTTCCTCGTTAGCTGCTTATATTCTTCAGCGCCGGAAAAATAAATTTACAGCTTTTGCCCGGCTTTTTATCATTATTCCGATGCTTATTCCTTTTCAGACCATTATGATTACACTGCTCAAAACAATGTCGATTTTAGGACTTGCCGGTACTAAAACCGGACTTGGTATTCAATACTGGGGATTTGGTATTTCGATGGCAGCTTTTATTTATTTTAATTTTATGTCAACGATTCCCCGTGAACTGGACGAAAGTTCTTATATTGACGGGGCCGGCACCTTCAGTACTTTTATCCAGATTATTTTTCCGCTGCTCAAATCCGTTACGGCGACTGTTGTTGTGCTTGATGTTATGTGGATCTGGAATGATTTTCTGCTGCCATTGTTAATGGTAAACCGTACTAACGAGACGAAGACCCTCGTTCTTGCTGCATATACGTTTGTTGGTCAATTTAATACTCAGTGGCATTATGCAATGACTGCTATGGTACTCACGGTTGTCCCTTCGGTGATTTTCTTTATTGCATTTCAAAAAAATATTATCGCTGGAGTTGTTGCCGGTGCGGTAAAAGGTTAGATTTTTCGGGAAATCCCGTTAAAAAAAATATTTTATGTGCGGAGGAATTATGAAGAAGTGTATGTGCGCTCTCATTATGGGAGCAATTATGGCGACCGGAGCGTTTGCTAATGGAACGCAGCAGTCAAGAAGCGGCACGGAGATATATATGTTTATCTCTCAGCCGGAGTATGCTGATGCGATCCGGGAATTAATTGCGGAGTATAAGAAAATTGAACCCGGTGTCACAATTAATTACGAGACTACGCAGGATCAGTATCCGGCCATGCTCAAGACCAAGCTCAATTCCGGTGATGTTCCGGATATTTTTACCAGTACTGCCGGCGCTGAAATCGACTCATACCGTGAGTACAGTCTGAATCTTGATACTCAGCCTTTGGCACGGGCGATGATTCCGGCTGTTGCAGACGGCTTTAAGTCTATGACTGATAATTCCGGTCCTTACGGCTTCGCTATTAAGGGTAATTTTTTCGGCATCCTTTACAACAAAGATATTTTTGAAAGAGCCGGCATCACCGAATTCCCTCAAACCCTTGACGCGCTTGAAAGTGCCTGCCAGAAGATTTCGGCGCTTGGTATTAAACCTTTTACATCCGGGTTCGGCGAGTGGTGGGTTTATAAACATACTGCGATGAACTTTTTTGCCACAGCAAGTGATGATCCTGTCGCTCTTATTAGAAAATTCGAGCAGGGACAGGCGAAGATTTCCGATTATCCTCGGCTGTACAATGACTTTTTCCGGTATCTTGATCTGGTAAAACGCTACGGTGACGACAAACCCCTTGAGACTACGTTGGATCGGGAAATTGCAGCTTTTGCCAATGGACAAGCCGCAATGACCAATGGTCAGGGCGCATGGATCGAAGAGGACAGCCTTAAAATTAACCCCCGGCTCCGGATTGGTTTTGACGGTTACCCGGTATCAAATAACCCGGCGGACTGCAAACTTGTTACCGGTGCGGATCAGGCAATGCGTGTCAGCAACACTTCTAAACATCAGGCTGAACTACTTGCGTTTGTAAACTGGTGGTATACTTCCGATTACGGCAAGGGCTGGTTCGCCAATGTCGCTAAAGTCGTTCCGCCGATTACGGCCGGCACAATCCCTAATCTTGAAGTCCCTAAGCAAGGCTCAGCGCTTGTAGCAAGAGAAGGCAGCCTCCCGCTTACCATCATCTACTCGACCGATGCCTTCCATCAGGCTTTCGGAGAGCTTTTACAGGCTTATATCGGCGGTACTGCCACAAAAGATCAAACCTGTGCGGCTATCGAGCGTCAGTGGAGAGCGATAGAAGGTAAGTAGAACAGATTCTCTATCGATGCTGGGGAGTTTATCTGACATTCTGGAATATATTCCTGATGTATTAGGGAACTCCCTAGATGTATTGTAATATGTTCTAGTTATGTTGGAACAATCCCTATCAAATTTGGAATAAGTTCTAGAGGTCTTGGAATGTGTTCCAGAAGTGTTAGAACACGTTCCAGAAGCATGAGAATATTTTCGATGTACGAATATATGAATAGAGTCCACGAATGGCACGAATGTACACGAATAAGATAAGAAAAGCTAATTAGTGAATATTCGTGTGTATTAGTGGACCGCTCTCCGGATCCGTAATAAAGAAAGTCTAGGTACGATATATGAATAGAGTCCACGAATGGCACGAATGTACACGAATAAGATAAGAAAAGCTAATTAGTGAATATTCGTGTGTATTAGTGGACCGCTCTTTCCGGATCCGTAATAAAGAAAGTCTAGGCACGAATATATGAATAGGATCCACGAATGGCACGAATTAACACGAATAAGAAAAATGAATAAAGTAGTGCAACTACAAAGGACACGAAGTATAGGCGCGAATATATGAATAAGAGAATCCCGCCGGACCTCTGTCGTTCATACCAAATTCCTTCCCAGATCAAAACTGAGCCGTTCCATCGCAAGCGCCGGAGTCTGATTGTAAATTTCCACACCTTGGTTCGCTTCAGTAACGGATTTCCGCCACACATCGCCGGATGCGGGGGACAGACCTCGACTCTCAGCAACCACCGCCAGCAGTGATGCCAAAAACCGGGAAAAGGAACCGCGTAGAGAAAACTTGTCAGTGGCGTCGAGAATTTTCTCAATGGTTATATTTACATGTTCATCACCTTTACCGAGTCCGGCCTTTTCAGCGCAAGGTGTTGCATATTTACCGAGTGCAATCAGATGGTCCGGATTCTCCTTCCGCCGGCGTTGACACTCCCTGATTCCCGCCCGTGCAACCGATGCTGCAAAGAGCGCCGCAAGGGGCCGGAGCGAAGATTCCTTTACCGGTAAAAAAGAACCAAGGTAGGTACCAATGTCCAGATCGCTTTTTTCATGGAACACCTTCTGGATAATTTCGGATTCTCGGTCCCGTTTTGTAAACCGGTAGGGACGGACCCGCGACAAAATGGTCGGCAGCAGAGCTTTTTCACGCGGCGTTGTCAGCACAATGCTTAGATACTCCGGTGGCTCTTCGAGCAGTTTCAACAGTGCGTTCCGGGAGCCTTCCTGCATCCTATCAGCATTTTCGATGAGCAGAACTTTTGCGTTACTGGTCGGACTGAGATGAGCCCAAACGCCGGCCCGCCGGATATGGGCTATTGGAATCGAATCACTCATGCCCTCGGATTCCAATTTAAAGGCATCTTTTGTAAGAGAATCGATCTGCTTCTGCACTTGTTCCGGTGTTGTATCTTCCGGCAGTGTATATAATTCTCCTAAATTTTCTTCCAGAGACACGATCAATCCGCCGATTTTTGAAAATTTCGGATCATCTTCCAGCAAAACCGGTGCAAACCGGCCGAGTAATTTCCGGATAGCCCTGACAAGAAGCGTTTTCAACGACCGATCTCTGGCAAAGGCAGCCGCACTCGCTGCTATCTCTGCCGAAAAATCCCGGGGACCGAGCATTAACAGATCCGGATGCGAAAGAATCCGGTGATGTTTACAGGACGAACATTCACAGGCAAGGGATTCCGGATTCCCACAAGAACATATTCGAGCCAACTCCAGCGCAGCCGTTCCTTTTCCGGAAAAAGCCGGACCGGAAAACAGGAGCGAAGGAGCTAAACTCGCGCCAGCAATGTCAGCGGCGAGTTGCTGCACGGCACTCTGATAAAAAACAGATTCAAACATGTATTATTTCACTCGTTTCCATATCGCTATACTGGTAAAAGCGTATTGTTCTTTTATCCATTTTCCGCCAGCCTCGCTGCGCTTGTCAATGAGGTGCGTCCATGTTCCCGGCGGGAGGTAGTATTCCACCGTGTTATCTGCACTAAAAATCGGCGCCACTAGAATATCCGGCCCAAGCATATACTGCCGGTCAAGAAGCTGGCACACCGGATCGTCAGGAAATTCCAGCACCATAGCACGAAGTACCGGCAGGCCCTTTTCGTGCGCTTCTTTTTGTATTTCAAGTAAATAGGGCAACAGGGATTTTTTTAGTTCGGCAAAAAATTTACACACAGCCACTGATTCTTCATCAACATTCCACGGAACCCGGTAGGAATCGCTGCCGTGGAGCCGGCTATGTGACGAAAGTAAACCGAATGCCAGCCACCGTTTAAAAAGCACCGGATCAGGCGTACCCTCAAAGCCGCCAATATCGTGACTCCAAAAACCAAAGCCGGAAAGCCCCAGTGAAAGTCCGCCGCGCAGCGTTTCCGCCATCGCCTCAAAAGTTGATTCACAGTCGCCGCCCCAGTGAAGTGGAAATTTTTGCGAACCGACTGTGGCAGATCGGGCGAAGAGACACGCTTTTCCCTTTCCTTTTTTCTGTTCAAGAAATTCAAAAATTGTTTTATTGTACATATAAGTGTAGTAATTGTGCATCATCACCGGATCCTTGGCGTTACAATACACCGCATCCAGGGGGATACGCTCGCCGAAATCAGTTTTAACAAAATCCACACCCATATCGAGAATCTCGCCCAACTTTCCGGTATACCATTGTGCAGCGTCAGGATTCGTGAAATCAACAATTGCCATACCGGCTTGCCACAAGTCAGTCTGATGAACAGATCCGTCTTTTTTCTTGAGAAAATAACCCTTTTGCCGGCCCTCCTCAAAAAGCCAGGATCGTTGCGCTACATACGGATTCATCCATACTGAAACCTTTAATCCTTTTTCCTTTATCCTCTTGATCATACCGGCCGGATCCGGAAAAGTATCTTTATCCCAGCAGAAATCGGTCCAGTTAAAACCTTTCATCCAAAAGCAATCGAAGTGAAAAACATTCAGCGGAATGCCGCGTTCCAGCATACCGTCAATGAATCCCATCACCGTTTTTTCATCATAAGATGTTGTAAAGCTCGTGGAAAGCCATAGCCCAAAAGTAGATTCGTCCAAAAGCGGCGACCGGCCGGTTAGAGCTGTGTAGCGTTCAAGGATTTGTTTTGGAGATGGCCCGTAAATAATAAAATATTCGAGTGATTCGCCTTGCACACTGAACTGTACCCGGGACGTTTTTTCACTTGCTACTTCAAAATCCACCTTTCCGGTATTGTTGGCAAAAACGCCGTAGCCTTTATTCGTCAGATAAAAGGGGATATTTTTGTAACCTTGATCACTGGCAGTTCCGCCATCAGCATTCCATATCTCAATACTCTGCCCATTTTTGATAAAGGGTCCGAATCGCTCGCCAAAGCCGTACACATACTCGCCTACTTGAAGCGACAGCTCTTCTTTTATAAAGCTGCCAGCATGGGGCCGTGTGTCCCCATCTGGAAATGCCAAAAAGGGGTCTTCCCGGAAATGGTGATCGCGGTGGCTGAATATATAACCGGTAGATTTTGTCTCGCACTTGGTGATTATTTTGCCGCCAGCCCGGAAGCTCACATCCCATATTCCCCCCAAAGGAATATGCACCGAAAAATCACCTGCGCTAAACACTGCCTCCTCCGGACTAACGCTACCATCACCTTTGAAAGACTCATCCTCATATAATTCAAAATGCGGAGCCGCATCCGCCTGTCCGTCAAAATGCGTAATCCGTACCCGGATAACATTCTTCATCGGACTTGAATACCGGATCCTAAGTTCCGGCCTATTAAGCGTATCGCCCCGCGTGTGTATTTGTTTATCGGGAGCATATACAACAAGCTCATCACCGCATTTGTGCGCTTCCACCGCAGTTGCAGCAAAATGAGGCTCCACACCCTCTTTTGTAAGCCAATACCCATTAGTAAATTTCATATCTATATAGTACCGCAAACCAGGCAATAAGTAAAGAAAATTAAAGGGGGTGTCTTCCCCCTGCCTCTATCACGACAGGCTCGATAACCGGGCATCGAGCCTGTCGTGATGCCGGCACCCCCCTCGTAGTTGAAAGCGTTCCCTGAGCCAGTCGAAAATTCAGATCGAGGTCTGACCCCAACTATCTCATTACACCAAAAAGAGTACCGGAGGTCTGTCCCCAAAATCAGTCAAAAAAAGCCCCCGGAAAACCGGGGGCAGATCGATCAAGCGTTCCTTGAGCCTTTCGCACCGGAAAATGTCCACTAATACACACGAATATTCACTAATTAATTTTTCTTATCTTATTCGTGTTAATTCGTGACATTCGTGGACCCTATTCACTCTCATGCTTTTCCGGGATCGATCTGGGGTGGGGTGCATGTATCTTTTATACATAACGAGATATTGGGGACAGACCTCTAGCATCTTTTTACAATAAAAAGAGATAGTTAGAATTCGTAAAAATTTAAACCGGTAGCGCTCTTTTCCCATAATTTCGCTGATCCGGACTGCTTTCTTCCTCCGGAATTTTTCTGGGATCGATCTGGGGGTGGTATATCGTTTATACATAATGAGATAGTGGGGACAGACCTCTAGCACCTTTTTACAATAAAAAGAGATAGTTAGAATTCGTAAAAATTTAAACCGGTAGAGATCGATCCATAATTTTTCCACTGATCTGTACCGCTTTTTTCCTCCGGAATTTTTCTGGGATCGATCTGGGGGTGGATATATCGTTTAGATACAATGAGATAGTGGGGACAGACCTCTAGCACCTTTTTACAGGAAAAAGAGATAGTTAGAATTCGTAAAAATTTAAACCGGTAGTGCTCTTTCCCCATAATTTTTCCACTGATCCGGACTGCTTTCTTCC
>BOBG01000084.1 GCA_026002265.1 Spirochaetia bacterium | reverse complement strand
AATCTATATTAGTCACTTCCGGTCTTGGTAAACTTCCAACAAATCTCTCATTTTTTAATATTTCAAATAAATTATTACGAAAGCCCTCACGAGTTTCCGTTAATAGTCTTTCAGATACTTTCGTAAATTTTGCTTTAGCAATAAGTATTGCCAAAGGGTTTATATCAAAACCAAACATTGTCGTTAGCCCGCATTCAAGCCCGCAGATAAATGATGTGCCAGACCCGCAATACGGGTCAAGCATTTTCCCTTTTGTAATATTGAATTCTTTTAGAATATCAATACCAATTTGAGGAATCATTGTAGCAGGATACTTATGTAAATTAGGATACATTGACGCATACGATTGACCTGTATAATCGTATTTTGCATTACGTTCCACAGTATATTTCATATATCCAGCACCAATCGAAACAATGACGGCAATTTATCGGCATACGTCCTGAAGCCGGTACCGTGATTTCTTGCCATTGTGCCTTTGTCGTGCAAACGAAGGTCAACAAAAATATTTTCAGATTTAAATTGATTTGCCAACAATTCAGGCGTAGTATCTTTCATTAATTGTGCCCGATAAAAATGAAAATATTCCTTGTCGTCCCGAATTTCTGTAAAAGCGCTTACAAAAATAAGCGCAGGTAGTTTTTGAATGAACCGTTCTGCTATTGATTCCAGCGTCCATGATACAACTATTTTCCCTGAAATATGCCTGACAGATACTTCATTGTCATCAACATATAGAAAAAGACCGGCGCTATTTGGTTTTAGGGACATAGTATAATACAGTCCTTGCCGTCCATCTCTATCAAGGCTGCCGTATGTTTTTACTGCATCTAACGGCGGCATTTTCCATGCTTTATTATTGAATGTAAACAAAGTGATTAGATTGTTTGAATCTGTGCGGTGAGCTTTTAGTTCGGCACCTTCAATGTCAGGAGCTGCATCATTGTTTTCAGCTATGCCAAGCAATGTTTCCAGCGTGTAACCAATGCCGGTTGGACCGTTTCTGAGGGATGGAACAAAGCCTTTGTCCTTTATTTTAGTGAATTTTTCTGAAAATTCTGCTGTTGTCATCTTCATACGCAACATTTCCTTGTACATAAAGGTATCAGAACAGGACTTTTTGTATCAATGGGGCAAGATTGGCTAAAAACATCGCACGTTATGCGAAGTACGGGCGATGAAAACACACCCCTGTATTCTTCCGGTATGTGAATTACATCATCTTTTACTTCCGATTGAAAGGCGATTACATTCATATTCTTGTCTCCTACGCATTATTCCCTATTTTCGTGGTTAAAAATTCTTCTTCGTTAATAACTGCCATAAATGCCTCCCCTTCGTTGTTATTTTCACGCTTTGCCTCCAATCCGCCGGGCAAGCTGTGCGGAGCCGGCATTGATTAAAACCACCACAATCAAAAGCACAACCGCGGTGGCGTAACCCTCGCCGGTATGAAGTCCTTCACTGGAAAGAGCGTACATATGAACCGACAGGGTACGCGCCGACTGCATAGGGTTTTCAGGTATCTGCGCCACGGTTCCGGCGGTATAAATCAGCGCCGCCGTTTCTCCGGCGATGCGGCCGATGGAAAGGATTACTCCGGCCAGAATACCCGGCATCGCGGAGGGCAGCACGATTCGGAATACGGTGCGGAGCTTGCCCGCGCCCAGGCCAAAAGCCCCCTCGCGGTAGGTGTCGGGAACCGCTTGCAGGGCTTCCTCACTTGAACGCATAATCAGTGGCAAAATCATGATTGACAGGGTAAACGCTCCGGCAAGCAGGGAAAATCCCCAGCCTAAAAAGGTGACAAAAAACAACATTCCAAACAGGCCGTATACAATGGAGGGGATGCCGGAAAGCGTTTCTGTGGTCACCCTCACTAAAAGTACGGCTTTGTTGCCGCGTTTTGCGTATTCGGCAAGATAAATCGCCGCGAAAACGCCGAGGGGCACCGCGATGACGAGGGACAGCAGGGTCATGATGACGGTAGAAATCATTGCGGGCATGAGGGATACGTTTTCGCTGTTGTAGTTAAGCGCGAAAAGTGACGGCTTGATATGGGGGACGCCTTTCACCAGGATGAAGCCCACAAGGAACAGCAAAACCGAAAAGGTAAGCGCGGCGGCCGTCCATGTAGCGGCGCCCATAATCAACTCGGATGGCTTTTTACGCAATTATGTTACCCTCCTATAAAAACCGCCGCCGCAACTACTGTTGGTTTTTGCGTCGAAATATAAACCGTGTGTTATATGCTGATTTTTCTTTTTACAATTTTTGTTGAAAAACATTAAAATATCCATTCAAATGATGTTTAATCTTAAAAAGGCTAAACTGTTTTATATCATTTTCATCATAAACTGCAGAAAAGCGAGTCTTTGTCAATTTATCCTCATCTTCACTACGATTCGGTACAATCAAATTTATAGTGCCATCTACAATTTCAGGATATTTTTGTGCGTTTAAAATATTCCCTTCTGCTTTTACCTCTGTCATAATGCGAAACCGTAATTTTACAGATGCTTTATCTACATTTCGTACTCTACTGAAATTTTCTTGTTTTGAAAAAACATCAACTAACAAATTACGAATGTCATCTCCAACATCTATTTCCTTTTCCTTCAATCTTTCATCTAAAACTTGTTCAAATGATTGACTTATGAGATTGTCAATTTTTACTGTTTCAAAGAAACTTCCATGAACAAGTACAATTTTTGAATAATTTCTGTGTTTTCCACGAATCAAATAATATACTTCACGTTTTGGGAGAGAGTAAATATGATTACCTGCTTCTTCCATTTGTCTTTTTATAGCGCTGTTTTCGCTTTTGATTACATCACTTATTTCTTTTTCTCCAGATGGAATAGTAGAATTAAATGATGATACTGTATATGTTTTACTGTCTTTTAATTCTATTAATTCGCCTCCAGTAAATAGTTCATTACCAATATTTAATCTTATTGCCAAATCTGGAAATTGCCCAACATTCTTACAAGAAAGCATATTCGTATCAAACGGGAAATCTTCAAGATTATTTATAGAATTAAATGCTTCCTTATTGCTCACAAGATATTTGAAAAAATGATAAATTGAATACATCAATAATATTCCGTCATAACATCTAATATTTCTTCAAAAAGCCCAATTTCTAAATTCGGTTTTTGCGGCATTTCTATTCCAAAATCATCTCCCCAAATTTTGGATAAACTTTCAGTGCAAATGTACTCTTGATAATATTTTTGAAGCAAGTCTGCATTACTAATATTTGTTAAACGGTTTTGAATACATTCAATATTTTTAGGATCAATTTCTATCGCTATTGAATTACGCTGTGTTTGCAACGCGACCACAGAGGTAGTTCCGGTGCCGCAAAATGGATCTAAAACAGTATCACCTACATTTGTTGAAGTAAGAATTATGCGTAGGATAAGCGCCAGAGGCGCTTGCTGTTTATGAAATCTTTCTCCATCTTCTTTTCTGATTGCCTCATTCCCTGCAAAATAGCCCGAAGTTAATTCTCGTATGTCGTCCCATACATCGGTTACAAAAATTCCATTTTCACGTTGAAATTTGTAATTTGCAGGTAACTCCGGATTTATTCGCAATCTATTGAATGTTTTTGCTTTTCCGCCTTTAGTTGCATACACAATAATTTGATACTGTTTACTATATTTTCCTCTAACTGGGACTGCAGAGGTTCTTTTTTTCCAAATAATTAAATTTTGAAACTCCCAACCTGTCTCTCGTAAAATTTGTAAAACAAATTCGGCTTTTTTTTCTCTTTGCATAAAATATATAGAACCGCCATCGTTTGTTATATTATAGACAGACCGACAAACTTCTTTCATCATTGTCCAATACTGTTCTTCCGGCATATCATCATTATGCAAGGCATAGTCTTTTTGCTGGTTGAACGGCGGATCAAGAAAGGTTAAGTCCACTTTTTGAATAATTTGTTGCAATTTTTGGGTGCAATCCCCACAAAGTATTTGGTAACTCATATTATGAGTCTAATCTTCTTTGCAAAAAAGTTCAAGTCCGTGCTCTTTTCCCGTTTTTCAGAAAAATTTGCGCCTAACGTTCGAGGATTACGCCATCATTATGTTACCCTCCGTTTCAGCGCCGAAAAACTTAAGTTTATGAGCAGGATAAACACAAACAGAACAACACCGGTCGCGATCAATGCCTCACGGTGCAGTTCCGCGGCATAGCCCATTTCAAGAACGATGTTTGCGGTAAGTGTGCGGACGCCTTTGAACAGGGACACCGGCATACGCGCCTGATTCCCCGCTACCATAATTACGGCCATCGTTTCGCCTATGGCCCGGCCTACCCCGAGGACAACCGCCGCAAGTACGCCGGATTTGGCGGCGGGGAGCAGTACAAAGAATACGCTGCGGTAATGCCCCGCGCCGAGCGCCAACGCACCCTCGTAATACTGCTCCGGAACAGCGCGCAGCGCGCTCTCGGCAATGCCAATGATTGTCGGTAAGATCATAATACCCAGCAGGATAGAAGCCGATAAAATGCTGTTGCCTGAAAGCGGGATAATGACCGCCATGCCGAAAAAACCGTACACGACCGAGGGAATACCCGCGAGTAGTTCCACTCCCGGCTTGAGTACGCGATAGAGTTTTTTCGGACAGACACGGGCGAGAAAGATTGCCGCCAGTATGCCGATAGGAACACCGATAAGGAGCGCCCCTGCCGTAACATACAGACTGCCAAGTATCATGGGAAATATTCCAAACACCGGGGGCGTGTCCGCCGGCGACCACTCTTTACCAAGCAAAAAATTGAACACGCCTATTTTCCCTACTGCGGGGAGGCCGTTTGCCAACAAGAAAATACAGATTAAGGCGACCGCCAGTATGGAAGCAAGTGCCGATATTAAAAACACGGCGCCCATGAGTTTTTCTCGTAATCTACTCATATCAGAATGATACAACAGGAATATATAATCTAACAGCAGTTTTATGTAAAATTTGTGTAAAATAATGGCAATGTGGTATCAACACATGCTCTTGAATATATCCTTGAGAACTGCTATAATTACTTAGTATTTGGAGGAAACAATGGCTGAAGAATACAATGTGGAAAAAATTGTAGATGATGTAGAAAAGGCGGTCCTTGCCGGGAAGTATCGCCATGCCACGGAAAAGGAATCGCTTGAACTTCGTCTTGCTGCTTTGGAAAATGTAGTCACGTATTGTAAAGAACTGGTTGAAAAAACCTATACTGATACATCGGTCACGGCTGTAAAACAGAGCGTGGCATAAGCAGCAGCGCAAAGGCGCTGTAACAAGTATGTAACCGGTAGGACACCGTCTACAGCTACTGCTCCGGCTCAAACTATTGAATCAACAACCCCGCCGCAGAGCGGCGGGATATGCACCCCTTCGGCTCAAATCACATCACTCCATTTTACCATCGCGCCGGTAAAGATGCCCTTAACCTCTTCTTTTGTAAGATTCGTTACCGGATTTTCGTTGTTCACAATTACGGCGATTCCGTCAAGGGCAATCTGTGTCGCGGATAACACGGAAAGTTCGCTGCTCCGTAATTCGCGGCTTGCCATACCGATGTCACAAGTTCCGTCAATAGCGCCTGTCATACCGGCTGATGAATCGCTCATCTGGATTTCGATGGTGGCGTTTGGATTGAGCGCGATATACGCCTCTTTCAACTTTTCCATAATTGGGGTGACGGAAGAAGAACCCGCGACAACGATTTTGCCGGAGAGTCTGTTGCCGGTATAGGCATAAGCATTTTCAATAACCGCGATATAGCTTTTTGCTACAACCGCCTGACCTTCCGCCGACAAAATAAATTTGATGAAATCCGCGGCAAGCTCCTTCGGTTCGCCTTTGGTTGCGATGTTGAATGATCGGGACACGGTATATGTACCGTTTTTTACATTTTCGGTAGAAGCCTTTACGCCCTCAATATCCGCCGCTTTTACGGTGCTGTTCAGTGAACCAAGTGAGATGTAGCCGATAGCATACTTGTCTCCTGAAATGTTCGTCATCATCACATCGGTTTGTTTGGCGATAACGGCTTCTTTTGTGGTCATATCCTTTCTGCTTCCGTCATTGCCCCTGGCCTCAATGCCGAAAAGTTCAATGAACGCCCCGCGTGTACCGGAACCGTCCTCCCGGGATACAACGTTGATTGCCTTTGCCTTGTCAAAGGCCGCCTGATTTCCTCCGGCATATCCCGCGAACGGAGATAATACCACCGCAAGTACAAGTAGAATAGTTTTCTTCATCATAATTTTCTCCTGTCTCTGTTTTCTTAACTGAAAAATAGTATGGGAATATATAATCTGACAGCAGTTTTATGTAAAATTTGTGTAAAATATGCAAAACCCTTCGTGGTGTTTGATTTTACCGCAGTTGTGTAACATAGTGGACGTATGGCTGAAACAGTGTTGAACAGGGTAATTGAAAATGATACGTTGATTGATGAACTTTCATTGCCAGGCAGTTGGCGTGGAGCGAAGGTGGAACTGTGGATTATTAGCATTTCCAGCTCGAATAGCTCCCCCAAGCGGGTAAGTACGAGCTATGGAGTTCTCAAATCAGGGAAAAAAGGTATATATAATAACTTTTCCGATGAACAGCTTTTGGGCATCATTCAAGATGCCAGAAGAACACACAATGATTTTCCTTGACACCAATTCGATTATACGGTACCTCACTCTTGATGTTGAGGAGCAAGCCAAGGAACACAATCCGGTAGAAGAAGATGTACAGGAATTTGCGGAAAGTGCCATAAAATCAGGCGCAAGCGCAGGGCTGACTGTTGCTGCCACCGGCGGTATTACGGTTGCCATTAAAAGATGTTGAACCTATTGAAGCATGATACTAATTCTGGTAATTATGAAGTAATTGCCCGTTTAAAATCAATAGCACAGAGGGCTATGTCTCGTGGCGGCGTTTATATTACTATTTTTCTTGTCTGTTCAGAGCTTGTATTGCCGCCTGAACTCGAAAAAATGATAACTATTTTTGACATTCCACTCCCTGATCCGAAAGAGATAGAAGGCATTATCACTGATTATACGAGGAGTTTTCAAATTCCATTGAGCGAATCCACTCTAAATGAACTTACTATGTCGTTCAAAGGGTTGAGTGATTTTGAAATCAGGCAAATCTTAAATCTTGCCTACCAATAATCGGGAATGATTGACGCAAAAGACAAAGAATTGATTTTGAAAGAAAAGGAACAGATCATTAAGAAATCAGGTATCCTTGAAATCTTTACCGATAATTCAAAGATGCAGGATGTTGGCGGTCTTGCAAATCTAAAAAAGTATCTGGATGATAAATCACAAATTTTCAATAAGCTGAGCGAAGCGCGCAAATTTGGCATAGACATACCCAAAGGTATATTGATTGTGAGTATGCCAGGGTGTGGGAAAAGCCTTTGCCGGTGTTGGTGGTGAAGGCGACGGGAGTGATGTTACAACCCGTCTTTTTGGGCAATTTACATGGATCTGTCTATGTGGTGGCAACTGCCAACGATCTTGGAAAAATACCGCCTGAGTTTTTACGCAAAGGTCGTTTTGACGAATTATTTTTAGTTGAGTTACAGATCGGAAGAACGGCGAAGCATATTGGAGATTCACCTAAAAAAACGAGGTCACCTTGGAAAAAGCGTTGATGTAATCAGCCTTCTGAAAGAAACGGGGGGTTACAGCGGTGCGGATATTGAATCTATTGTAAAGGAAACGGTAGAAAAGGCATTTATCTCCGATGATAAAACAGTTACTATAGAAAAATTGTTACAGACAATAAGAACGACAAAATCAATTTCCGTAACCTTGAAAAAAAATAGAGGATTTGGAGAAAACAAGGATGACGGAGAATCGTTTTTTAAAGAGTATAACATAAAACTGAAAATGTTATATGACAAATTTTACACAGAAGAAGCGAGGGAAATAGCCAATAAACATAAAGAATATGCGCAATTGTTTTATGATAAATTATATAATCAAATAACAAGTGCATATAATTCAAAAGAAAAATTAAATAAATACTTCAATAAATGCCATTTTTTGCGCCCGCGCAACCTTGAAATCGTATTGCATTTTGAAATCCCGCAATAAAAAAACTGAAATATTCGAGGCGGCGGCAGCCTCGTAAAAAACCTACTTGAGAAGCAGACAATTCTATAGTAAAATCAACGCGATACATTAAAAAAGGAGCAAAATGCCCACATATAACGGTATACAAAAAGAGGAAACCTTAAAAGGACTTGTCCATGATGATTATTTCCCTAAATTCGGCTATGAACCGAATATTGACAATATCGACTTCGTAATCACCGATAAGAAAACGCGCACAGACCTTTTTAGCGATGGAGTAGGCAGTTCAAAACATTACCTCTGGGCGGAAGCGAAGAAAGGCACCCATGATGTTTTTGATATGTTTACGCAACTCATTCTTACTTGCAAGAAAACCTACGAAAAGGGCGAGCATTTAGCGCCGCCGTGGCTCGGCTGTTTTGACGAGGCGCGGATTGCCTTTGTGTCATTTCACGATATGCTGCCGATTTTTACCGAAACCGATTTTAATTGGAATACCACACCAAGCAACCACGAAACAACGGATTTTCAAAAAGCGCGGAAAAAAGTAGCAAAGCTGATTGGCGCGAAAATTGCGGTCTATAACTTTGGCGGTGATGATAAGGAAATAAAAGAATTTATCAAAACGCACTTTGTCTCCGGTGCTGCCGCTTCAATAAAAAGCCCTATTACCAAAGATAATTTTGTGCAGATTTTTATCAAATGGATTAAGGAGGTAAAACCCTTTATCAATATATCAAAAACGGAATGGATTGATTTCAAGCAAACCGGTATTTTGGACTGCGATTTTTACCG
>BOBG01000083.1 GCA_026002265.1 Spirochaetia bacterium | reverse complement strand
ACTCGTCATCACTCTCATCAAACTCTGTAAGGCTCGCGTCGAGTTCGTCCAGACTATCACCCGTCAGATCGTCTTCATCAGAATCCCCAAGAATACTCGGCTCCAGAGCGTCAAGCACTTCTTCCTCACCGGAATCCCCAAGGCTCGCGTCGAGTCCACCCAAACTGTCGCCCACCAGATCATCTTCAAAGGAATCGGAATCCCCAAGGTTGATCGGCTCCAAGACTTCTATCTCTTCTTCTTCGCCGGAATCTGCAAGGCTCGCGTCGAGTCCGCCCAGACTGTCGCCCACCAGATCATCTTCAAAGGAATCGGAATCCCCAAGGCTGATCGGCTCCAAGACTTCTATCTCTTCTTCTTCGCCGGAATCTGCAAGGCTTACATCGAGTCCGCCCAAACTGTCACCTACCAGATCATCTTCAAAGGAATCGGAATCCCCAAGGTTGATCGGCTCTAAGGCTTCCATTTCTTCTTCGCCGGAATCTGCAAGGCTCGCGTCGAGTCCGCCCAAACTGTCGCCCACCAGATCATCTTCAAAGGAATCGGAATCCCCAAGGTTGATCGGCTCCAAGGCTTCCATTTCTTCTTCACTGGAATCCGTGGTTACAGAGCTTTCTGCAACTGATTCAGAATCAGTAAATTCTTTAATTTCGGTATTTTCACCAGCAGGAATCTCTTCAGAAGCATTACTATCGGCTACTTCTGCCGGATTCGGTTCTTCATTGGAAGGAATTTCTTCAACAGCAAGTTCCGGTTCTTCATTGGAAGGAATTGCTTCAGCAAGTTCCGGTTCTTCATTGAAGGGAATTGCTTCAACAGGCTCCGGTTCTTCATCAGTGATATTTGAGTTTTCAACTTCTGACCAATCAAGATCAATAGGCTCTTCAACCCATACTTTTTCAGCTTGCGGTTCAGGCGATGGTTCCGGAATTTCCGGTGCAATAGATTCCCCGGAATCAGCGGATAAAGAAGTCCGCTGTCCATTATTTGTAAGTGATTGCCACTGAGCAAAGGCTTCCCGGACCGATGCTGTATCAGCAGATATCTCTGTATCCACTGGAATTTCTTCTGCTGTCTCCTTCGAATCTAAAGCATTTTCTTGGGCAAGTTCATTCTTTGCACTTTCTATCGAATCAGAGATAATTGCATCCAGATCAAGAGGTTCGGCATTTTCCCCCGCTTCTAGATTCAATGAATCGGCATCAAAATTTTTGAGCGGATCATTCTCAAGATAACTAATATCCTCCGGTGCTTCGATCACATCAGAATCGGATTCCATATCCAGTACTTCTTCCGGTTCAGCGATAAAATCTGAGGTAGTTAAGATGTTATCCAGTTCAACATCGCTCAATGCAATTTTTTCATCGCCATCATCGTCAAAAAAGCCTTTTTGTTTAGTTGCAACGGATTCTTTTTTTGGAACGATTGCTTTTTTGAGCGCGGATAACTCACTGCGTATCGAATTGAGCTCTTCAAAAATTTGAGTCAACACCTGTGGAGATGCGTTTGATTCTACCGTCTCAGTTCCGGCTTCTGTTTCAAGAATATCCGGCTTTTCCGGAATCAAGATCTCTGAATCCTCAAAGTCGATGACATCAAAATCCGACTGCGACTCGGCACCAGCTCCGACCGATTCTTCCGGCACTGTTTCGTCTGGTATTTCATTTTTTTCAAAAACCCCATATTGATCACATTCATCTGGCGGTACAACGGCACTCCTATCATTCACGGTCACATTTTCTTTTTCATCTGACATGAAATTTTCCCCCTGATAAACCCGATGTGTCTCGTCGGCTACTACGTAAAGAGTATAGCGAACCGGCTCTCCTATTGTCAATGCTTAAATATGCTTTCACTTTTCCATTGACACACAAATAGAAAAGATTTTTGAGAAATCCGGTTCTTTTTTCTATAGAAAAGGCACCAGAATTGAGTGATATGATGCTGGAATCGGGATGGGACTACCGGGAATTAGGGACGGAGGTCTGTCCCCAGTTGCCGGTGCCACGGCAGCCGCTCCAACACCCACTCAGAAGCAGCATTCACTATCCGGGTAATCTCAGCTTGATGATGATGCAACCCACCCCACAGCCAATCTTCTGCTCTCTCGACGATGCCTGCTTTTACCGGATTCTGATCAATGTAATTGTAGACTGTAATAAAGTCTTCATCGTCTATAATTTCCCGGGAGAAAAACCGGTCACCCCACAAGTGACCTGTTTTTCCATACTTATGATTCCACCGGATGGCGAGTACCATTTTGATCCATTTCATTATGATGGATAGACTTTGGCCTAGCTCCGGTGTGATCAAAAAATGAAAATGATTGTCCATGATGCAGAAGTTATGAAGCTCAAACTTGTAATGCTTCTTGGTTTTCGCCTCTTCAATAACTTTTAAAAACAGTTCCTTGTCCTCGCCATCCTGTAAATCAAAAGCCTTCCGATTGATCTCCGAAGCGACATGGTATGTCTTTCCCTTGCTAGTATCTCCACGTTCTGGACGCGCCATAAACTCCTCCCTTTGATCGCCGGTACGCAGCGATCAATAAGATCATGGGATGAAGTTATAGTTTTGATTCAGTTATCCGGAATTTTTTTAAATTTTGGGGACAGACCTCCGGTATTTCTTTTCAACATATACGTTTATATCAGAATACATACTCCAGACGGAATTTCATACTCAGCACTTTTCTGAGGGATAGCAGTTGATGGATCGATCCGGAATAAGACGAGATTATTAGACTCCTGGTGGCAAACACAGAGAAATTGACCAGTTGGATCAATACTAAAGTCACGGGGAATTTTACCACCAGAGGGAATAGTTACATGGTGCTGAAGCGTGCCGTCTTTTCCAGCCGCAAAAATCGCAATAGTATCAGCTCCCCGGTTTGAAACGTAGAGGAACGATTCATCCGGACTCAATTTAATCGCAGCAACTGTATTTCCCGTTTCAATCGGATCTTTGGTTGTGGAAACAGTATGCAACCTATTGAGGAAACCATGGTCAGGATCGTAACGAAGCACCGTAATAGTAGAGTCAAGTTCATTTGCTACATAGAGATATGTTCCGGCTTTGTTCCACACACTATGCCGAGGACCTGAACCGGGAACGGCATCATATCGGGAGGATTCACTCAAAAAAACCGGACCATTCCGGTTAAATCGGTAACTGACAACCGCATCTGAACCAAGATCGCATACAAAACCATAACTTGCACCCGAATCAAAAATAAACGAATGCGTATGCGCACATTCCTGCCGATCAGCATTGGGACCCGTTCCGGAATGTTGAATCACTTGCACCGACTCCCCAAGTGTCCCATCAGGATTCAACGGCAAGACGCAGACAATGCCATTGCTATAATTTGAAACTACAGCACACGATCCGTCAGGATCAACGGCAACATGGCACGGACTTATACCGCGGCTTGAAATCTGATTCAAAAAATGCAAGGAATCGTTGTCAACAGCAAAAGCCGAAACGCTTCCTTCCACATTTCCGCCCGTTTCATTGACCGCATATAAATATTTTTTTGAAGGAGTATACGCGAGATAAGACGGATTTACCGAATGAGCTGCAAGACGAATAGCATGAATGATGCCCCGCTCCGGGTCTAGTTGAAAAGAGTAGATTCCTTCGGCTCTTCCACCGGATTCTTTTTCTGTGTAGGTACCAACAAAACCGACCATTTTTATATATTACGATCTTTTATTTTCTTTAGCAATATTTTATAAAAAAATATTTTTTGTGACAAGTGTCAATTTTTTTTTCATTCTAGAGAATCAAAAGTACAGGTTGGTACCATATAAATATTATTCTTTTACTTTGAAAATATGGAGGCTATTTCATGATGCAGGAACACGTATCTTTAAACGAATTGATGGAGCGTTATGTTCAGGGAGCAATGGATAAAAAAGAGTTGGAGGAAGCCATTTACCGGTTTTTACTTAATAATCCCAGCCGTTTTTGGCTGGACAATAATGAAGAAAAGCGTCTCGATTATCTTTGTTGGTTTTATCCTCGGTTAAGCCGGATAATTGATGCGTACCAAAACTCTGGAGCATCGTTTGATGCATACCTTTTTGCGAGTATTCGTTGGTCGCGCCGGGAATATTTTATGAAGGAAGTTGCACACTCCCGGACCGAAGCTGTGTACTGGAATAGCCGAGCCGTTGAATCATGGGTTTATAACCGGGATGAAGAATACCTGCCTGTGGAACCGAGTACGAAGCCGATTTCCAATCCCCGGCAGGTATTAATCCTTATGCTTAAATCATATACTACTATATCTGATGACTTTATCAGCCGAATTGCCCCACGGCTTAATATGAAAAAAGAAGAAATTCAGAATCTTGTCGATACACTGCGAAGAAAACGCCTCGCACGAGAAGATGCACTCCGTATGCTCAAGGAACGGCTGCAAACGCAGTATTACCGGTGCCTCAAGTATGAAGTACAATTAAGGGAGTTACCGGAAGATTCAATCAACTATAACGTGATACAGCTTAAACTTGAACATGCAAAAATTCAGCTCACCCGTTTACGTGAAAAATGCGCTAGAAGAAAAACTCTGGCATCGAATCGGCAGGTCGCCGAAGTGCTGGGAATTCCAAAAGGAACTGTCGATTCTGCCATGCATGCGGTCAAACACCGGTCCTTTCCCTACTAATATCAATTTAGAACCGGTTTTAAACCGGTAATGCTATAATCCTTCCTCCCAATTCTTTTGCTGCATCCTGTGCGATACCTTGTCCGGAAATAATAACTGGAACGCCAATTCCAAAATCATGTACAATCCGGTTAATAGCTTCGTTAAGGTCTGATGTAGTTAATGAAACGAGAAATTTAAGATTATTAAGCCGATCATTATCCTCAATTCCTGCGCACAATCTTAAAAAATCAACCGCACCTTTTTCCGGATTCGTGCGGGGAGTTGTCTGCCCTCCAAAAGTCCCAATGATCGCTTGTTCCAATGTTTTCTCATCAAGCGGCTTAATTTCAAGATTTCTAAACACTGCCAATGATTTAACCGGACTTGGATCCCGGTATGTTGAAAAGGCAAAATATTTTTCCAAGCCGACCGGGTAAGCACTTGCACCGTAAGCCCCCCCTTTCATACGGATTTCTTCCCATAATACACCAGTCGAAAGATGGTGGCCAAGAACCAACTCTGCGACTGCTTCCCGTGATTTATACGAAGAGCCGCTTTTTGTCAGTGCGGCAAAAGCAACTTGCAAGGTTTGAGAGGAGAATATTAAAGGTACAAACTGTGATTCCGGCTGAATAGCCACTGGATTCCGTGAACGAGGCGGACCAAAATGGCTAAAATCTCGGCTGAGGAGCTGTACTCCCTTTTCCAAAAAATCAGGAGAACCGGTCAGCGATACAATGATTCCAGAACGGGCTATCAATTTATCTCGGAGTTTAGTCAAAATGACTGCAACTTGAACCGGATCCATCGTGTTTAACGTATGGATAAATTCGATTTGGCTTAACCCATTCCACGTTTCTCTGACAGTATTTTCCCGTGAACAAGATGCACAAGAGCGTGTTGAGGCATAAAAATTTCCGTACTGCGGAATGCTCGAATCCAGATCATTTTTCGATTCAACCATCAAATCATGAATCCGGCGCGGGTCAGAAAAATCAGCTTCCTTTAGAATCCGGTACACAAGCGAGAACGAATCTTCAGCTTTTTCGTTCAAAGCTTTCAGCTTGAGCATAAGCCAATCCCGGCCGCGCACGTCAAAAATCCCGGACGGCGTTGCAATAGTCTGGTCGCTCCCATCCACTGCGGAACCGGTAACGAGCATAGCGTAAAAAGAACCGGTACTCTTGGCAAAGAGTCCAGAAACATGTGCATAATCAAGTCCCGGCAATCCCACACTGGTCAAAGCTTTTGCAAAAAAAGGAAGCCACGGATAATCCTCCGGCTCTAGAACATCAACCGGCAAAGCCACATCCATATAAGCTATACCGTTTGTCCACAGATCATGCTTTAGCACCGGCACACCGGCAGCGTCAACAATTTCACGAGGCACCCGCTCAATGTCCGGTTTTAAATCATTCCGGGAAAGATGGGGAATGGTGGCAAGCGCTTCCTGAGTATCCGGTTCAGACTGAATTTCCGCAAGCCGATTCGCCTTTATCCGTATAATGTTCCGATCTTCATCAGTCAAAGATTGCTCTTTCCGGGCAAGCTCTTCAGCCGCAGCCGCTTCTTTTTTTTCAAGGTATCCCTCTTCCGGAACAACCGAAAGGAGGAGCCGGTGTGAATTATCGAGCAGATTTTTCTTGATCAGTGCTTCAAAGTACCGGGGATTTTCAGACAGACGATTCTTCAAAAGCGCCATCACCGGTTCAAAGACAAGTGTTTCCCATGGCTTCGTTCCATGAAGCCACCCGTACATCGCACGTTGAAGTAACGCAAGGGAATAGGGCCCATGACTCCGCTTGATCTCCCGGTTTGAAAATTCGAGATGCAACAGTGCAGCTTCAAGATCATCTGCCGGAATCCCCGTGTCAGAAAGATTTTTTAGTGTATTGAGAATAAGGTCCTGCAGCGCTTCAGGTTTTCCGGGCACTCCTCTGAGTCCAACACTAAACACAATCTCACGAGTATTATTTTCCGCACCAGATGAAGGATCAATATCCTCACCGAGTCCGGATTCAACGAGCGCACGTTTAAGCGGAGAACCGTCATGCCCTAATAACGCTTCAACAAGTACATCAATACCAAGAGATTCGATTTTATCAGTTGAATCTCCGCACAGCCATGAAAGGAGCACCGTTGGGTACTGTAGCGATCCGGCCGCGCAAGGAACCTTTACTGTACGAGCTTTATTCCACCGGGCAGCTTTCTTAATCGGCTCCGCAGGACTTCCGGCAGGCAAGTCCGCTAGAATACGGCTATCCAAAAATTCAAGCTGCTGTTCTGTGGGAATATTTCCCGCCAAGAAAATCCGGCAATTTGCGGGAGCATACCGGCTACGGTGAAATGCCTTTAGTTTTTCCCACGTTAATTCCGGAATATGTTCTGGATCTCCACCTGAATCAAAGGCATAAATCGTATCAGGCAGCAGTTCTCTCGTGAGCGATTCAAAGACAATTGCATCCATCGAAGAGTAAGCTCCCTTCATTTCGTTATAGACAACTCCGATCCGGTTCAGTTTCCCAGAATTATTATATTCGATCCGGTGACCTTCCTGCATAAAGGTCCATTCAGTCAAAAGCGGATGAAAAACTGCGTCCGCATAGACGGCCATTAGATTAAAATAATCGGTTTCATTCGTTGAACTTGCCGGATATATCGTTTTATCGGGAAAGGTCCATGCGTTAAGATACGTTTGCAAACTTCCATGAGCAAGGACTGCAAATGAATCTTTGAGCGGATAGTGTTCCGATCCGCATAGTACCGAATGTTCCAAGATATGAGCTTCGCCGCAAGAGCCTTCAGGTGCTGTTGCAAACGTAAATGAAAAAAGATTTTCACTGTCATCATTTAATAAATGAAAGACTTCTGCTCCGGTTCGTATGTGCCGGGCCCAAATTCCCTGTGCCTTAAATTCCGGCAGATCAATCCGTTCTAGTATCTCAAAGTGCGCCATCATTCCTCCATCACTCTATAATACTGCAATTTTAGAAAAGAGTAAAGGGGAGTTAAAAAAGAGTAAAAAGTAAAGAGCGAAGCGTAAAGTGAAAAGAATAGGGAATGATAAAAAATCATACTGATCAATTTTGAATGAATAGCGTCCGATTTTTTAAAATGATACGCTTAATTTTATACTTTCACTCCTTCAAAAATCCATATTCGTAAACTTTCGGCTGTATTTTTTGCGTCAATATTTTTATATTTTCACGTAAGGCACTAATCAACGTATTGTATATTTCATCTTCTGATATACTTTTCATGGCGCCTTTTTCGTTACGCCCCTGAAAAAATTCCCGAATATCATAGAACGAAGCATTAACCGGAACTGTTCTATTATCCTTAATCTTTGCATGATAATACTTCCATAGGTCCAAACCGGCATCAAGAACCGCGCGCGATTCTGCGCTAAAGATTTTTCCTTTAAGAAAGCCGGTCATAAAATTTGAATCGAACTTTTCTTTTGCACCTACCTGTTTTTCGGTAAATGGTATCCACTGATTTATGCTGCTATTTGCTGAAATACGATTCTGTCCGTGAAACAAAGTAAAAATAAGACAATTATTCTGAAATTCTATATCATTTTTCCAATCATCACTTGGATAGAGAAATTGATCACGGTCGTTGATCCATGTAGATTCAATACAATGACGGACAGCAAGATAGATAGATGATTCAATCAAATTATCTTTTGTTATTTGCCAATGATGATTATCAGCAGGTACTTCCATGTGTGGTTTTTCTATACGGACAAGCCGTTGATTTTGAAAATCGCTACTTACACCGATTATTGTGGCTATCGATTCTGAATTTGTATCTCTGAATGTTCTTGCCCAATCATTGATAAATTGTAAATTATTGTAGGCATAAATGGTTTTTTCTCCAAGATAATTGCCATTTTTTTCAAATACATCTGCTTTGATCTGTTGAAATACTTCTTTTTGTTCAGTGTTCCAAATTTTGAAAGCAATCGGGAATTCTCCTTTTACATTATCAAATGTATTGGCAGGGACAAGGAAGCATTTTAATAATTTTGCTTTGAAGAACGCCCTAAAATCAACAAATTTAGGTGCTTGCAGGTTTTTCAATTTTGAAAAATCCGCAAGCATCGCATCCGGGATTTCACAATAAATTCTTGTAAGAAATTGGATGTACATTTCTCGTTTTGTATATCCCATTAAATGGGCATACTTTTCATGTATTTTAGTAACTGCAACTCCTGTACGACCCT
>BOBG01000082.1 GCA_026002265.1 Spirochaetia bacterium | reverse complement strand
ATATAATTCTTTAATATAATCTATCAGCAATTCAGGAAGTTGTAAAAGAGTATGAACATCTCTCGAACAAGAAAGCGGATAATACGAATAAATTATTGGCATATCTATTGAAAAGGTATGATGTGATTTATTTTCAAGATGAAATGATAGCCGGGTGGAAAAAGTTTAACCGAGGATTTGCGATAAAGATACAGCATAGTTATTTAGGCAGGATAAAAGCCCGGTTACAGGAATTGATTGGAACCGGCAGGGCGGTGATGATAAGCCGGAGGCTGCCGACAACGAAAGAATGTCCGGGATGCGGAAATCTGCATAAGGAGCTGACATTAGCTGACCGGGTATTTCATTGTCCGGAGTGTGGGTATGAAGAAGATAGAGATGTTCATGCTGCAAAGAATGTGAAGAGGCTGGGTGCCGGCATAAAGGCACCGTGTGCTTGGGGCAAGCCACCGCCGAGAGAAAAACCGCTGGTCATGCAGAGTAATACTTTGCAAGACTAAGTTTAGTATCGTTTTGATGGTGAAAAACAGAAGCTCTATGCTAAAGCATAGAGTAGCTCACTGCTTTCTAACGATTATTCCATGAGATTTTTAATGTTTTTTGAGTCATTTCATTAAAAAGATTCCGGGCATCGCTGAGGGAAAGTGTTTGAATCGAAAGATCATGGGAAAAAACCCGGAATGCTTTTTCTATATCCCGTTCCATAGTTGCTTCAACAATTCCTTCCTGAGAAAGTACATGAGGTATAACAAGTGCGTTAATATCCACAGGGAGTTCAGGTGAAACAAGCGGTTGAATACTGTTTTTTGAAAAAAAGGCATTCGTTTCAATCACCACATCAGCCGGAAGATCCGGCATCTGCCCGCGGTTCGGAAGGTTGACATTAGTCACAATATTTCCCAATCCCAATAAAGCTTTAAGAATCGTAATTCCTTCTTCGCCTGATTGAGTCGGGTTGAGCATTTCAGTTCCTTCCCGGTAGGCTTTTGATTTTTCCCGAAGCATTTCCCGGTTAGAAATACGCCACGAAACCGGCGTGAGAGAAAATTTCCAGCTTTTTACCTGTTCTGGATCCTTTAAATACCAACTGTGCGGACAGAATTCCGCCAAGTGACGATCACCGGCAGCTGCGATAAGCCCATATCGTTTAAACAGATCCATTTTTACACGGTCAGCAGATGCAAAATAATCAGTTTTCCAATCAAAATGATCGCCGGATCCGAAACTCGTTATTCCCTCTGCTGTTTTTCCTCTTTTTTCAAAACCGGTTTCATGGTAATGCTCGACAAAATCAGCATACAGAGGAAATAGGTCAATATTTTTATAGGACGCTTTATTTATCCATGTAAAATGGTTAATGCCTACAACCTGGGTACTGATGTCCTCGCGCTGGACAGTTCCAGACGGAATCTTTTTGCTTTCTTCAAGCACTGTAACGAGTAATTTTTGTGTATTAAATACTTCATGGCAGCAGCCGAAAGCTTTAATTTCCGGAAATTCTTTATACAAAATCCGGGTACAAATCGTCATTGGATTCGTATAATTGATCACCCATGCGCGCGGCGCCCACTTTTTAATTGCTTGTGCAATAACTTGAAACTGCGGAATGGTGCGGAGCGCTCGGATAATACCGCCGGGACCGACCGTATCGCCGACCGACTGATAAATTCCATATTTTTCCGGTGTATGCACATCAACAGCCATCTCTTCAAAATCGCCGGGTAAAATGGAAATAAATACAAAATTGCTTCCGGTCAGAGCTTTTTCCAGTGAAGGCTCGGCTTTAAATGTCCATTGTCCCGGATTGTGCTTCTGCATTAGTGTATTGCCAATTATTTCGTTATCCTGTGCGGATTTATTGTCAATATCGTATAAAGATACCGTTCCCCGGATATCTTTTTCAAAGCATAAATCTTGGAGCAGTACCCACGCCCAATTTCGGGATCCGCCGCCGATATAACAGATTTTAAGATCCATAAATTTCTCCTTATTTTTCACCCGGATATTTAAAATTATTTTGAAACCGGATCGTATCTAACGTGTGGGCAATAGCGAGGGATTCGTCAAGAGGCATAATGTCGCTTTCGATTTTTCCGGCACGGATGCATGAGATGACTTCTTCAGCCTCGTAATTATAACCGTTTGAAATAAATTCCGGTTCATAATTGTAGTGATATTTACCATCAGTAAAAAGAGATGCATGGTGTGAAAACACAAAATCCGGCAGATGAATATAACCATTTGTTCCGTAAATATATGCGTCATTGACCATTTTAGTACAGAGCGCAGTACTAATATTTGCAATCCGGCCATTGTAAGAAAGTACGGCAGATACTTCTTCGTCAACACCGGTTTTTCCTATGTTCAGAATGGATACAATTTTTTCCGGTTTTTTCCCGCCGAATATCATTGAAGCTAATGAGATAGGGTATACTCCGGCATCCAATAATGCCCCGCCGCCTAGGGCTGGATTGAGCCATCGTTCGGCCGGTTTCCATGGCACAGAGAATCCAAAATTGGCCTCCACCATTTTTATTTCACCGATAAGTCCATACCGGAGCCACTCACGGACTTTGCAGAGCGGAGGAACAAACCGGGTCCACATTGCTTCCATAAAAAATACATGGTTTTTCCGGGCAGTTGCGATCATTTCTTCGAGATCGTGTGCGTTTATTGCGGCCGGTTTTTCACACAGCACAGCTTTTTTTGCGGAAAATGCCCGAATCGCATAGTCTTTGTGAGTAGTGTGCGGAGTCCCAAGATAAATTATATCAATGGCCGGATCCTCAAGCATCTGATCGTAGTCAGTATAACTCTTTTCAATATTGTGTGTTACAGAAAATTGCCGGGCAGATTCTTCAGCCCGTGAGACAACAGCGACAATATTGGCATCAGCAACCGCACGGAGTCCGGTGAGAAAATTGTTGGTGATGCCGCCTGTTCCGACTAAAGCCCAATTCATACACTCCCCTTATTACTAAAAAATTTCTTTATTATATGGTTTAAATTGAATTATGTCGATACAAAAAAATCCTCCCAGCAAAACCGGGAGGAAATGGAAATTAGCCTGCGACTCCAGTTAAGAGCAACTCTTCTTCCGGTGCAATTTCTTTCCTATAATCAGGCCGGAACTCGATATGTTCTGCAACGATGCTAATCCTTGAGTGGAGCTTCCCATCCAGATCATTCCACCGATCTTGCTTGAGCCGGCCGACTACCCGTACACCGCGGCCTTTGTGTCCATGTTCATGACAATTTTCCGCAACTTTTGACCATGTCTCCACATCAAAAAAACTTACCTCTTTTTCAACACCGGAATCCCGTTTGAAATACCGGTTTGACGCCAGTGTAAAAGTACAGATCGGTGTACCTGACCCGATAGATTTGAATACCGGTTCCTTTACCATGTTCCCTTCGATCAAAATCGAATTCAAATTATTCACAGATCCTCCTACAACGCGGTGCTTTAACCACGTACTAAAATTGCTATACATGAATCATGGGAATGATCAGCAGATTTGATTCACTTTTTGAAATTTTTTCCGGAATTTTTTAATCATTTGGGTTTGACACAGCCACGGCTTTTCTGTATACTCTAAAAATTGGGAGCTGGAACCAGTTTTCCATATATGAACCGCGGCGGAACGCTAATGGATAAACGATCTCAAAGTAATATTCCAGGACCTTTAAACGCTGTCATTACCGGTCTGAGTTCTTTCTGGGAATTGCTCAGTCAACGGTGGACCGTTGTTCTCGTTCCTCACTCTGAAAGACGAGTGTATAATCTGCATTTAAGTGCCTCTTCTATTGTCATTGCTATACTTATTTTAATAGTAGCGGGTGGCGGGCTTTTCTGGTACGGAGCTTTTTCCCGGTCAGATCGGGTGAATTTTCCGGAAAAAAATGACCACATCCGGAGTACTCAAGCGAGTCTCGATCAACTGCGTGACGAAGTTGATATGCTCTTACGTGAAGCCAAGGAATTTGAAACCGCACTTTCCGGAACTTTTTCAAGCATGGGTCCGAATGTTGGGGTGCGTTCCGGAACATCCGGCGGTGATCTCTCTTCGTTTTTTGATATTCAAGAGATTCCCGGCGATGTGCTGCCGGAGGTGAGCGAGATGCGGCGACTTGCGAATTATCTGCAAACGGCGGTTCAGCCGGTTCAAGAGATTGCGGCATTGCTTGATTCACAAAATGCCCTGCTCACAGAGATTCCCAGTATGTGGCCCATCAAGGGCGGCATTGGACATATTTCTTTTCGCTTTGGACAGAATATTCACCCATTTACCAAACAATACTATATCCACAAAGGAATTGATCTTTCCACGTACCGGCAGGGCGATCCTATCGTTGCCACTGCTGACGGACAGATTGTCACCGTTGACTACGATCCGGGCGGTTTTGGAAACTACGTAATTATTAAACATAAGCATGGATTCTATACCCGGTACGCGCATATGCTTTCCGTAGCTGTGACAATGGGGGACCGGGTTCAGCAGGGTCAAACTATCGGTTATATCGGCAACACCGGACAATCCACGGGTCCTCATGTACATTACGAGGTTCATATTGGTTCTGATGTCGTGGATCCCTATCAATATCTCACGATCCGGTCGCGACTTACTCGTAGTACTGCCCGGTAGTAACCGGAAATTGTCAGTCTCTAGCATCCATGCGAATTGGTGAATGGGATTTAATGAAAATATTGGGACCACCCACAGAAAAGATGATCGAAATTGCCAAACAGCATATCATCATGGTTATGAGTGATCATAAAGCTTAACATGATTCAAGAAAATAGAATAAGCACATTATTAAGCCTTATTTTGCGGCATAAGCCGGAAACGATTGGCATTGTTTTGGATAATAACGGCTGGACAGATGTTGCAATTCTTATTGAACAATTTAATCAGCACTATTTTTATATAGACAAAGAAATTCTTGAATATGTAGTTGAAACAAATTCAAAAAAACGCTTTGCATTTAATGAAGACCATAGCAAAATACGAGCGAGTCAGGGACATTCGGTACACATTGATGTGGCATACCCGCCGCAAAAACCCCTGCCGGTACTCTATCATGGAACCGGCGAAAAATCGGTTGATTCAATTATGGCGACTGGATTACAAAAAAGGCAGCGGTGCCATGTGCATTTAAGTGCAGATATTGAAACGGCAATTATAGTAGGACGCCGGCACGGAAAACCATGCATATTTCAAATTGATGCCGAAGCTATGTACAACGATATGTATGATTTTTTCTTATCCGATAATGGGATATGGCTGACGGATATTGTTCCGGTACAGTATTTAAAAAAATACGCTAATAGTCATTCCGGCCGGCTCACATAATCGATACCGGATCCACATCAATTTCAAGGTAGACCTTCGGTTCCCGGTGTTCCTCATACCGGGAAATTATTGACCGTACAGCGTTGTGGAGCGTTTTCATCGTTTTACCCCGGAACAAGATGTGCCGGCGGTAATTTCCCGCGATCATAGCGATGGGACATTCGGCCGGACCCAGTACATCAGCATCCGGCGGGAGTAAATCGGCCGCGATCTGTGTGATTTTTGCTAAGGCTTGCCCTGCTTTCTGTTCGTCTTTTGACCGGGCTGTGAACCGGATAATCCGGGAAAAAGGGGGAAAACCAGTTGCATTACGTTGATTCAATTCCGCATCAAAAAATCCTTCAGCATCGAGCGCGCAAGCTTTTTGAATGGCCAGATCGTTGGGCCGGAGGGTCTGTACAATAACGATGCCGTCCGGTGAAAAACGTCCGGATCGGCCCGCGACCTGTACCAACAGGGAAAAAGTCCGCTCCGCCGCCCGGAAATCCGGAAGGTGGAGACCGGAATCTGCAAACACGATTCCCACCAAACGTACACCGGGGAAGTTGAGTCCCTTTGCAACCATTTGTGTGCCGAGGAGAATGTCGATTGCACCGAGTCGGAACAGGTCAAGGGTTTTTTGGATCGAACCTTTTTTGGTGTCTGCGTCCAAACGGCTGATTCGCAAGTCGGGAAAAGTCCTGCGGACTTCTTCCTCGATCATTTCCGTACCAAATCCGGCGTACGATGCATCAAGTGAGCCGCATTGGGGACAGACTCGCGGCGCTTCCGTCTCGTAGCCGCAGTAGTGGCAGACTGCCCGGTTTCGGCTTTTGTGGTAGGTAAGGGAAACAGAGCAATGTTTGCACGTCAATTCGTAGCCGCATGCCGGGCACCGGTAACAATAGGCAAAACCCCTCCGGTTCAGAAAAAGAATCGTCTGTTTTCCCATGAGTGCAGTGACCCGGATTTCTTCTTTTAATATGGTCGTGAGACAGCCAGTCGTTTGTGCGAGACTGAGCATCCGGATCCGCGGCGTGTCCCCTCCGGAGAGCCGGCGAGTGAGATCAAACCGGCGGAATTTCCCTTCTTTCATCAGTTTCCATGCTTCGACCGAAGGCGTTGCAGAACCCATCACTATTGACGCCTTTTCAATCTGGCACCGGTGCATCGCAACCTGCCGGGCATGATAGCGCGGCGTATTACCGGCTTTGTACGATCCATCATGTTCTTCATCAATAATGATCAGACCCAAATTGCGGACCGGTGCAAAAACCGCACTCCGGGGGCCGATCACAATTCGCGCCTCTCCGCGCCGAATCCGCATCCATTCAGCCAGACGTTCACTCCCCGTCATGCCAGAATGGAGAGTCGCTGCTGTATCCCCAAAACGCCTCCGGATAACTTCCGCAGTCTGGTAGGTTAAAGTAATTTCCGGCACAAGGTAGATCACTGTTTTCCCAGCCTGCATCACAAATTCAGCGGCCTGTAGAAATACTTCAGTCTTCCCGGAACCAGTGACACCATACAGATATAATGGAAGAAAATCCGGATCCGGTGCCGTCAGCGCGATCAATGCCTGCTTCTGCTCACCGGAAAGCGTGAGGGGAGAATCGGTAATCTCATTCGTGTTCATCGAGGGAGAAGAGGTGGGGCGGCGGCCAGAGGGAAGCATAGTAGAAAGAGCCTGCCCGCAACTGCACAGGTAAAACCCGGCGATCCACTCTGCAAGGGCAATTTCCCGGCTCTCAAAAAGCGGATCCTTGTCAACAACCCGCCACAGGGGCCGGATATTTTTCATACCGGCCGGAGCCGACTCATGTTCCCCAACAATAAAGCCCGTAAGCTCCCGCGAGCCAAACGGAGCAAGCGCCCGGACTCCAATTGTGGCAATACCGGTTTCCGGCGCCGAGTAAGTAAAGCGTTGTTCAACCGGCAGATCAAACACAACATCAAAATATCGAGTCACACATTGATTCCAAGACAAAAAAACAATATTGTCAATCACATTCCAGTTCCGGGGAAATTCCGGTGAATCGATTCTGACAACCAATTTTTGCACATATTCCTAGTAATTATTTATACAGAAAAGAAATACAGAGGTCTGTCCCCAGAATCAAAACCGGATAACCGACTGGAAAAAACTCCCCGGAACCATACTCCGGTAAACCATAACTCTCCGGTGAATCGATTCTGACAACCAATTTTTGCATATATTCCCTGTAATTATTTATATAGAAAAGAAATACAGAGGTCTGTCCCCAGAATCGAACCATAACTTTCCGGTGAATCGATTCTGCCGATCAATTTTTGCACATATTCCTAGTAATTATTTGTATAAAAAAGAAATACGGAGGTCTGTCCCCAGAATCAAAACCGGCTCCCCGATCCATAGTTCTATTTTCGTGGTATCCGGAGCAGACAGGTTGATCTTTTAATTTCCGGCGCTATAGGTATAATGTAAAGAAAGAATTCTAAACCGAACTATTTATGGAGAAAAAAATGGAAAATGGCGGCGATACCGGAGTCATTACCCGGGATTATTTTGACTCACTGTTGGTGGAGATGCGTCATATTGATGCAGTTGAACCGTGCACCCAGTTGGAACTTTATGGCAAAACGTTTGCAACGCCGGTTATGTTTGCTGCGCTGTCGCATTTGAATAAGACGCATCCGGAGGGAATGGTTGAGGCTGCATGGGGTCTCAAAGCTGCCGGTGCGGTCATGTGGGTAGGCATGGGTGACGAGTCGGAACTGGAGGCAATTACCGGTACCGGTGCGCAAACGATTAAAATCATAAAACCCTACGCTGATAATAAAGATATTTTCCGGAAAATTGAGCACGCGGAAAAGTGCGGATGTATTGGTGTGGGAATGGATATTGACCACCAATTCGGGAGTATTAATTCGTGGGGATCGGTTTTAAATCTTCCAATGAAGCCGAAAACGCTGAAAGAAATTGAATCTTTTGTAAAAGCGACCTCGTTACCTTTTATCATAAAAGGAGTTCTTAGCACTGTTGACGCTCAAAAATGTTTAGCTGCCGGCGTGCGGGGTATTGTCGTTTCACATCACCACGGAATGGTTGATTATGCAGTGCCGCCGCTTCAAATCTTGCCGGATATTGTAAAAGTAATCGGCCGGAACATTCCTATTTTTGTGGATTGCGGAGTGGAGCGGGGAATGGATGTTTTTAAAGCCCTTAGTTTAGGCGCGACTGCTGTTTCGGTGGGCAGGGCGTTTATGGAGCCGCTCCGGCTTGAGGGTGCGGCCGGAGTTATGAAGCTGATTGGAACAATGACTAATGAACTCAAATGGGCAATGGCAGTCACCTGTTCGCCGGATATCCAGCACATCGATTCGTCACTGATTTGGAAAAAGTGACAGTTTACCAAAGAAAGCTACTGTCCAGCAGATAATGCTCCCTTCGATTGGTTCGGAGGGAGCTGTTTGGTTATCGAGCCTTTACCCTGAGCATAGTCGAAGAATGTCGAACCAACACCCACCGGATTCCGTCATTTGCAAAAAAAATTTCTTGACAAAGTCAATAAATTCCGGAATACTATTCTCGTTGCTGCCAACGACAGCAGTCAAAATTCATGTCAGGGGCTTTATGAACGTTAA
>BOBG01000081.1 GCA_026002265.1 Spirochaetia bacterium | reverse complement strand
ATATTACGGAACATAAAGCGGAAGCCTACACCGGATTCCAGATTTTCTCGAATATGTAAAGGGGCGCAAAATGAAACTTATCATTGCATATATTCAGCCTCATGTTTTGAATGAGGTAAAACAGGAACTTTATAAATCAGAAGTGTACAAAATTTCGGTAACAAATGCGATGGGCTGTGGCCAGCAGAAAGGCTACAGCGAGCATTATCGCGGAGTCGAAGTCGAAGTGAATTTGCTCAAAAAAATGCGGATTGAAATTGCAGTCAACGACACCTTTGTTCAGCCAACAATTGACGCAATCATCAGAGGCGCCCGATCCGGCGAAATCGGGGACGGCAAAATTTTCGTGCTTCCCATCGAGCAGTGCATCCGGATCCGTACCGGCGACACCGGCACTAATGCAATAGGATAACCGGAATCATGAGGGGGGCCACCGGATCCGTCGCGAAATGTGCCGCGGCGGTTCTAAACCAGAAATGGCCACGGGCCCCCCTGCCTTCAAGCCCGCCCTTCGATAAACTCAGGGAACGGGCTTTCCGTCACCCCCCTGTGATCATTACCGTGACAATCCCGGTTAGTGCCCATGCCACTCATGGCATATTCAAAATCGTGGGGTCAGACCTCCAGTATTTTTTTACAATAAAAAGAATTACAAAGAAATTTTCTAGATCCCCAGAAAAGCATGCTACCCAGATGATGGTAGATTTTCACCAAAAGAGCTGAAGAATCCACCAACGATTTCCGGTACCAATGCGACCAATCAAGCAAGTGCCAGCATCACCCATGGCACACTTGTACTATAGAACATTTGGAATAACGATAAATTGTCCGTCACGTTCACCGGCGCGATCAAGCAGAGGAGCCGGATCCTGGGGCCTTTCCGGCTGATCTAACCGGAACTGTACGGAAGTCACCGGCTTCGATCCGGAAAAAGCCGGAAGATCCTGATCAGCCACCTGCATAACTGCAAAGAATCCAAGCATTTCCTCGAATGCCGGAAAAGCCGACTGCAATTCTGTTTCAGTTAAATCAAGGTGCGCGAGCGCTGCTGTTTCCTGTAAATCTTGAACATTCATTTTGTGGTTGGTTTTCCTTTCTTTTTTCTGATGATCACCCGTTTTGCCCACTCCGGGTCTTTACCGGAATCATTCTGATCCGGACGCCGGTCCGCACCGGAAAAATTTCCCGGTTCCGGACGATCCCTCCGGACTCGGTAGCCTGAATGTTCACGATCCGGCCTTCCATGGAAACCATGTTCCGTCCGTGGACCATTTGAATTTCCATGATCCGGCCGGCCCCGGTAGCCGCCCTCTGATCCATAATGCGGACGCCGTTCAGAATCACTTCTCTCCGGCCGCCGATCCCCAAAACTTCCACGTTCCGGCCGGCCCCGGTAGCCGCCTTCTGATCCATAGTGCGGACGCCGTTCAGAATCACTGCCTTCCGGCCGCCGATCCCCAAAACTTCCACGTTCCGGCCGGCCCCGGTAGCCACCCTCTGATCCATAGTGCGGACGCCGTTCAGAATCACTTCTCTCCGGCCGCCGATCCCCAAAACTTCCGCGTTCCGGATGCTCTGATCGGTGGTAATCGCCTTGATTTTCTTGACGCGGCACATAGCCGCTCCGTTTTTTTTCCCGGGTTGACTTATCCATTATTTTGAGCGCTTCCTCAAATCCCCGGAGGAATTCCGGCGAATCATCGGCAAAAACTATCACCGACTGCCGCTCAAAACTGCCATTCTCCTGCCCCTTACTTTCGACAATATTAAGGTAGAGATCGCCCAAGCGATTCTCCTTAACATTAAAAAAATAGGTCCGATTCTTCAAAAGAACCTTTGTCGAAAACACCTCGCCCCGTATACCCATACTTTCCTTTCCGGCTTAGCCGGTTTTTTTGTCAGCCCGGATAAGCATATCCCGCTGCCATGCGATCAACTCGCGTTCAAAAGCGCAACCCGCGCCCTCCACATCCGCCATGATCCGGAACACCGGCTCAGTTCCGGAACCGCGCATCCACAGCGACGCAACAGCGCGCGTATGCTGATTGTAAAAAACAATCTTCAGCCCGCCCCGGCCCGCTTCCCCAAAATCACGGATCTGCTTTTTTTCTTCTTGACCGCAAAATGCGGATGCAGTCCATGTCATAATTCCATACCGGTTTTCAAAATCGTGTTTCCGGTTTTCCCATTCCTGCTCAAAAATTTTTTGATACCGGGATTTGAGCAAGCTATGATCATTCGTGTGAATCTGTACTTTTGCATCCGGCGTGTACGCAGGCGTTGTAACAAAAGCCGGCAGAGATGCAATCACATCGGCCAACGTAAAATCATCCCGGTAAAGGCGATTCGTCAACTCACACCAGATCGCAAATAATCCCTTTTTACCGGAATAATTCCGGATCGTGAGCAATTTCAACACAGCTGCAATCGTATCAAGCGGATCCCGGACCGAAGAAGGGTATGTAATAACGCCACCTGCCGAACCTTCGCCCAGAATCCGGACTGTATAACCACACTCTTCTCGAAGATGCCGTGACAACGCAACTACATTTGCCTCGCCGACCTCCGCCCGGAAAAGCTCCGCGCCAAAAGCTTCCGCAATCCTATCAATCCGCAACGAAGTCGGATCATTCACCACAACCGCATTTTTCCCGCCGGCATTCGTCCACACAAGCTGGGCGAGTTCAGCAACACACGCAAGTGCAAAGACTTCCTGTGTCTCAAGGATCCGGCTTTTGCCGTCCCAAATAACCAAATTTCCCCGGTCCCCATCACAATCCGGCACATACCCAATCACAAAATCCGGATTTTTCCGGTGCATTTCCTCCAAAAAAAGCCGTGCCGGCTCCAACGCCTCACCTTCCGGAACTATCGTGTGAACAATATGGTCTGGATTGATATATTCATACTGTATTCCCAATGACGAAAAAAAATTCCGGTCAATGGAATGACCTCGGGCCGAACCGTTAAAATCGGCAACAACTCCCACCGGAAATTGCTTCAAACCAGTCCGGAGTGCGTCTACAATATTTCCAATTACTTCACCAGTAAAGGATTGGTAGGCCCGCAATGTTTCTCGTTTTATCAGCTCCCTATCAACCTGTACCAAATTTATACTATAATCTATAGTACGAATCTGCTTAAAGATATGTGAAAGGCTCTCCGGTTCAGCAATTTTTTTCCGGAATTGTTGAATCACTATCTGCGTCTCAGTCCCCGGTAAAACCCCGCCATCATTCAACCCGAATTTTAATCCATTATGACCAATAGGATTATGGCTTGCGGAAATATAGACAAAGGCATCAGCGCAGCCATTCCGGACCGCAGCCATAATTTCCGGCGCCGCAGTGATTCCCGCATAACGGAACCGGACAGACTCGGCACTAAAAATCCGGAGTATCGCATTCGCAATAGCTTCCCCAGTGGGTCTCGTATCTCTACCCACAAGAATCACCGGATCCGATTTTTGTTTGTTCACATATTCTGCAAAGACCATCGCAGCGCATGCAACTATAATTTGATGTTCTTCAGAAATTTCCGGATCCGCGCTTTCCTCCTCAGTATTTTTGGCAAAAACGCCTCGCCACCCGGAAGTCGAAAGTATCAGTGAATCGACTGTTTGCAGCAAGCTGTCACCATTCATTGTTACATGGTAAACGCGATCAGGAAGACTGTCAATGTACCTGAAACGAATCCCAACAAGGGGACAGACCTCCATATTTGTTTATAATAAAAGGAGATAACGAGGAAACATATCTCGGATTTGGTTTTTCTGTATCAAGTCTGGAACCGGCCGATCCGGATATCATTTTCCCAGGGAAATTTTTTTTGAAAAAAAATAAAAAAAAGGGAAAAAAGAGTTGACAAATATTTTTAGATAAGATATATTAAAAATGTTGCGACCGAGAAATCAGCCGCACGCTGTTTGAAAACAGAGGGCAGGAGAGAAGAGAAAAAAAGCCAGCAGAATCCATCAAAAGATGGACGAAGCGAAGCGTATCGAGAAGGAAAAAGAACAGAATCTTTATGAGTTCTTTCAGCCCTCGGGCTGTAGGAATATATATCATGGAGAGTTTGATCCTGGCTCAGAACGAACGCTGGCGGCGCGTCTTAAGCATGCAAGTCGAGCGGTAAGAGTAGCAATACTCCGAGAGCGGCGGACTGGTGAGTAACGCGTGGATAATCTACCCGAGAGGTTGGGGATAGCCGCTAGAAATAGCGGATAATACCGAATACGGTTGCGGAGCGAGAGCCCCGTAAAGAAAAGCGCCGCAAGGCGTTGCCTCCGGATGAGTCCGCGTCCCATTAGCTAGTTGGCGAGGTAAAGGCCCACCAAGGCGATGATGGGTAGCCGGCCTGAGAGGGTGAACGGCCACATTGGGACTGAGATACGGCCCAAACTCCTACGGGAGGCAGCAGCTAAGAATATTCCGCAATGGGCGAAAGCCTGACGGAGCGACGCCGCGTGGATGACGAAGGCCGTAAGGTTGTAAAATCCTTTTGCCATTGAAGAATAAGCCGTAGAGGAAATGCTACGGCGATGACGTTAGATGGCGAATAAGCCCCGGCTAATTACGTGCCAGCAGCCGCGGTAACACGTAAGGGGCAAGCGTTGTTCGGAATTATTGGGCGTAAAGGGCGCGTAGGCGGTTCGATAAGCCTGATGTGAAATCCCGCAGCTTAACTGCGGAACTGCATTGGGAACTGTGGAACTAGAGTCTCGAAGGGGAAGTTGGAATTCCGAGTGTAGGGGTGAAATCTGTAGATATTCGGAAGAACACCGGTGGCGAAGGCGAACTTCTAGTCGGAGACTGACGCTGAGGCGCGAAAGTGCGGGGAGCAAACAGGATTAGATACCCTGGTAGTCCGCACTATAAACGATGCACACTAGGTGTTGGGTTTTTAACCCGGTGCCGGAGCTAACGTGATAAGTGTGCCGCCTGGGGAGTATGCCCGCAAGGGTGAAACTCAAAGGAATTGACGGGGGCCCGCACAAGCGGTGGAGCATGTGGTTTAATTCGATGATACGCGAGAAACCTTACCTGGGTTTGACATGAAGGAGAATGCTAGAGAGACCTAGCAGCGTAGCAATACGTTCCTTCACAGGTGCTGCATGGCTGTCGTCAGCTCGTGCCGTGAGGTGTTGGGTTAAGTCCCGCAACGAGCGCAACCCCTACTGCCAGTTACTACCACGTAAAGGTGAGGACTCTGGCGGAACTGCCGGTGACAAACCGGAGGAAGGTGGGGATGACGTCAAGTCATCATGGCCCTTATGTCCAGGGCTACACACGTGCTACAATGGCCGGTACAGAGTGAAGCAAGACCGCGAGGTGAAAGCGAAACACTAAAAGCCGTCCGTAGTTCGGATTGAAGTCTGAAACCCGACTTCATGAAGTTGGAATCGCTAGTAATCGCGCATCAGCATGGCGCGGTGAATACGTTCCCGGGCCTTGTACACACCGCCCGTCACACCATCCGAGTTGGAGGTACCCGAAGTCGGTAGTCTAACCGCAAGGAGGACGCTGCCGAAGGTACGTTTAGTGAGGAGGGTGAAGTCGTAACAAGGTAGCCGTACTGGAAAGTGCGGCTGGATCACCTCCTTTCACCTTGAAAGGAACTTTCACTGGAAATCAAGCCTGATTTCCTCCTTTCCTCTCTTCTTCTCTCCCTTCCCTCCGTTTCTTTCTTTAAATAAGTTGTTAAGCGGTGCCGCCGCAGCCGGGGATATAGCTCAGTTGGCTAGAGCGGCGGCTTTGCAAGCCGTAGGTCAGGGGTTCAAATCCCCTTATCTCCATTTAGATATTTGAAAGGGAAGTTAGGGCAGGGAAGAATCAAAGTAAATATGCTTTGATAGGACGATAATATGGTCAAGCAAGAAAGGGTTTATGGTGAATGCCTTGGAGTGAGAAGACGATGAAGGCCGTGGTAAGCTGCGAAAAGCCGGGAGGAGGAGCACACATCCTGAGATCCCCGGACCGCCGAATGGGGTAACCCGACGGACGCGAGTCCGCCATCTGTCATCCGAATCAAATACGATACAGAAGTAATACTAGGAGAACTGAACCATCTCAGTATCCCGGGAATAGAAATCAATAGAGATTCCGAAAGTAGCGGCGAGCGAAATCGGAAGAGCCTAAACCGGTAGCACTACCGGGGTTGTAGGGCCGTCACGGCGCAAGCCGTGGAGTAAGAAATCATCAGTATAGCAGAACGGTTTTGGGAAAGCCGGACACAGAGGGTGAAATCCCCGTACGCGTAATGCCGATGACTCCACTAGACGGTACCTGAGTACGGCGAGGCACGAGAAACCTTGCCGGAATCTAGGTCGACCACGATCTAAGGCTAAATACTTCTCACTACCGATAGCGAAACAGTACCGTGAGGGAAAGGCGAAAAGAACCCCGGCGAGGGGAGTGAAACAGAACCTGAAACCGTAAACCCACAACAAGTCAAAGCGGCGTGAGCCGTGATGGCGTGCCTTTTGTAGAATGAGCCTGCGAGTTACGATGTATAGCAAGGTTAAGGCATTGTAGTGCCGGAGCCGTAGGGAAACCGAGTGTGAATAGCGCTGTTAGTTGTATGTCGTAGACCCGAAGCCAAGTGATCTAGTTACGTGCAGGTTGAAGCGGCGGTAACACGGCGTGGAGGACCGAACCCTAGTCTGTTAAAAAAGGCAGGGATGACATGTGACTCGGAGTGAAAGGCTAAACAAACTTGGAAATAGCTGGTTCTCCCCGAAATGCCTTGAGGGACAGCCTCTTCCAAAGATGTTGGAGGTAGAGCACTGGATGGACTAGGGGGCTTCACCGCCTACCAAACCCAATCAAACTCCGAATGCCAACACCCAACGGGAGGGAGTGAGACTGCGGGCGATAAGGTTCGTGGTCAAAAGGGAAACAGCCCAGACCGACAGCTAAGGTCCCTAAATACTGCTCAGTGTAAAATGATGTGTGAGTGCGAAGACAGCCAGGAGGTTGGCTTAGAAGCAGCCATTCCTTAAAAGAGTGCGTAATAGCTCACTGGTCGAGTACCCACGCGCAGACAATGTAACGGGGCTAAGCAGTATACCGAAGCTTCGGAATCATAGCTTGTAACCAAGTTATGGTTGGTAGGGGAGCATTCCGTGCACCGATGAAGGCGTGCTGAGAAGTCCGCTGGAGGAAACGGAAGAGAGAATGCAGGTATAAGTATACGAAAAGAGGGGTGAGATCCCCCTCCGCCGAAAGCCTAAGGATTCCTGGGTAAAGGTCATCTGCCCAGGGTTAGTCGGCCCCTAAGACGAGGGCGAAAGCCGTAGCCGATGGGAAGCTGGTTCATATTCCAGCACCTTGTCTAGTTTTGATGGGATGACGCGTGAGATGAAACTGAGCCGGGCGACGGTCGCCCCGGTCGAAGCTGTAAGCAGGGAGGTAGGCAAATCCGCCTCCATAACGCGAGCAGTGATAGCGAGCTTTCTTACGGGAAAGCGAAGTCAGCCTAGTCATGGCGCCAAGAAATAATCCCTAAAATTGTGGCTAGTCAGGACCGTACCGGAAACCGACACAGGTAGGCAGGATGAGTAATCTAAGGCGCTCGAGAGAATTCACGTTAAGGAACTCGGCAAAATGCACACGTAACTTCGGAAGAAGTGTGACCTTTGCTGGTTTAGTAATAAGTTAGCACAGGTAGCATAAAGCAGTCCCAGGCGACTGTTTACCAAAAACACAGGCCTCTGCCAATCAGTAATGAGACGTATAGGGGCTGACACCTGCCCGGTGCTGGAAGGTTAAGGGGAGCGGTTAGGCGCAAGCCGAAGCTGCGAACTGAAGCCCCAGTAAACGGCGGCCGTAACTATAACGGTCCTAAGGTAGCGAAATTCCTTGTCGGGTAAGTTCCGACCCGCACGAAAGGTGTAACGATCTGGGAGCTGTCTCAACGTGAAACTCGGTGAAATTTAAGTACCGGTCAAGATGCCGGTTACCCGTGGTTAGACGGAAAGACCCCGTGAACCTTCACTGTAACTTACCATGGGGACTTGATGCAGTATGTGTAGGATAGGTGGGAAGCTATGAAACGTGGTCCTTAGGCTGCGCGGAGCTGCCGGTGAAATACCACCCTTACTGGATTAGGTTTCTAACCCGGACCATGAAGCTGGCCCGGGGACAGTAGTAGGCAGGCAGTTTGACTGGGGCGGTCGCCTCCTAAAGAGTAACGGAGGTGCGCGAAGGTCTCCTCATCCTGGTTGGAAATCAGGACACGAGTGTAAAGGCACAAGGAGGCTTGACTGCGAGACCCACAGGTCGAGCAGGTACGAAAGTAGGTCTTAGTGATCTGGCGGTCGCGAGTGGAAGCGCCGTCACTTAACGGATAAAAGGTACTCCGGGGATAACAGGCTGATCTTCCCCAAGAGTTCACATCGACGGGAAGGTTTGGCACCTCGATGTCGGCTCATCGCATCCTGGGGCTGAAGCAGGTCCCAAGGGTTTGGCTGTTCGCCAATTAAAGCGGTACGTGAGCTGGGTTCAGAACGTCGCGAGACAGTTCGGTCCCTATCTGCCATGGGCGAAGGAAAGTTGAGAGGAGCTGGTTTTAGTACGAGAGGACCGAACCGGACGAACCGCTGGTGTACCAGTTGTCCTGCCAAGGGCACGTGCTGGGTAGCTACGTTCGGAAGGGATAACCGCTGAAGGCATCTAAGTGGGAAGCCCACCTCAAGATTAACTTTCCCCAGGGGTTTAACCCCTCTAAAGGTACCAGGAAGACTACCTGGTTGATAGGTTGGCGGTCTAAGCATAGTAATGTGTTCAGCCGACCAATACTAATTTACCGTGCGGCTTGACCATATTATCGTCCTTTATTTCATAATCGTTTTTCTTTCTTTACCTTTGTGTTTTCCGCCTGGTGACCATAGCGGAGGGGTTATACCCGTTCCCATTCCGAACACGGCAGTCAAGCCCTCCTACGCCAATGATACTACGCTACTTAAACGTGGGAAAGTAGGTCGTCGCCAGGTTTTCTTTTTCTTACTTCCCTCTCCTTAACCCTTCAAA
>BOBG01000080.1 GCA_026002265.1 Spirochaetia bacterium | reverse complement strand
GAAGATGAAAATAATAAATATAAATTAATAAATGTTGAAGTTGGCGAACGTTTGAATATGGCAGATGTAATTCTTCAATTTAAACGTGATAGAAAAGCTCAAACTTCTGTTACAGGTTTTGTAGATGTAAAAACAACAAGTGATGATATAAAAGGAAGTGGTAAATCTCCTAATATTAATTCATTCGCCAGAATCCGTACCGAATATATTAAAGACCCAGATTACATTTTTATTATTCTATCTATAAAGCATAAGGTCTATAGTAAAAGAGATAATATTTCTTCAATGATGTTTGGGGTAATGGAAGTAGTAGATTTCAATGCCTATGATTTAAAATTTCTTGGGAAAAACGATATTAGCTATAATCCTGCTTTAGGCAGTGGACAATTACAAGTTAGGGATATTCATTATGTCTCCAGAGAAATAAGGGCAACGTGGGAATTTTATAAATTACTGGATGAAAAATGCATTGCTTCAAAAAAAGGATATTCGGAGTGGTTAAACTATGCTATACAAAATCATTGGATTAAGGATTGATTATGAGCATACAAATTTTTCAAGGCGATTCTATTAAATATATGAAAAATATTCTTACAGAAAGTGTCGATTTAATTATAGCCGATCCGCCCTATAATTTAGGAAAAGATTATGGTAATAACAATGATCAAAGAACACATGATGAATATATAGAATTCTCAAAGCAGTGGATCAAGGAAGCTCATAGAATATTAAAAGGCACAGGTTCAATTTATATATTTATGGGTGTAAGATTTATTTCTTATTTATATACAATATTGGAACAAGAATATAATTTTATTTTTAATAGTTGGATAACATGGCATTATACACAAGGATTAGGAAAAACAAAAGGGTTTTCACCACGGCATGATGACATTTTATTTTTTAACAAATCTTAGCCCAAATGTCGTATAACGTAAAAGGTTTGCGACGTTTTTTGCGGCGCGATAAAGGAACGCGAAGCGTTCCAGCGCCGCAAAAAATGTGGGTGGAGTGAGCCGTGGGAAGGAGCGTAGCGACTGACCTAGGCGAACGGAACCCGGAGGGGCGTAGCCCCGAACCACAAACCGCATGTTATGCGCTGTTTTGCCGTACCCCATTCTTCTTTTTTGTTTTATTCCTATATGAATGTGATTATAGATAACACCCTGCCAAAAAACGCGGCGGCCAATGCCGCCGGGCGCCGCCTCTAGCGGCGCAGATACATATAGTCTTTATTTCTATACCTATATTTTTTTTCTCTTATTCTTCTATTATTTTTATGGGAAAATTGCAGCGGCCAAGCCGCTGGGTGCTGCTCTAGCAGCGCCAAAACAATAAAAGTTTTTATACATTTATCCCTATTATTCCTTTCCTTTAGTTCTACAATATAATGCGGCGGCCAAGCCGCCGGGGTCCGCCTCTAGCGGACCCAAAACAATAAAGGCTTTTATACATTTATTCCTATTATTATTCCTTTCCTTTAGTTCTACAATATAATGCGGCGGCCAAGCCGCCGGGGTCCGCCTCTAGCGGACCCAAAACACTATAGTTTATAACCATATTTTCTTATTCTTTCTTCTTCTTAATTCTTTACATTATAGGTTTTATAACATTCTTCAAAGGCTTAGGCAAAATTGCGCATAACGTGAAAGCTATACGACGTTTTTGCGGTTGCGATAAAGGAAACCGAAGGTTTCCAGCAACCGCAAAAACGTGCCGGAGAAAAAATGCACAAAGGCCGTAGGTCGACTGCGTTTTTTCGGAGGCCAAGCCGCTACTGCGGCGCAGCGTATAGCGTATGTTAAACGCAGTACTGCCGTACCCCATTTTTCTTTTATATTTTATTCCTATATGAATGTAATATTATGTAACACCCTGCCAATATATGCGGCGGCCAATGCCGCCGGGCGCGCCTCTAGCGGCGCAGATACACTATAGTCTATTCTTTTATACCTATATTCTTCTTCTCCTATCCTTCTAATGTTTTTATGGGAAAATTGCAGCGGCCAAGCCGCTGGGCGCTGCCTCTAGCAGCGCCAAAACAATAAAGGTTTTTATACATTTATTCCTGTTATTATTCCTTTCCTTTAGTTCTACAATATAATGCGGCGGCCAAGCCGCCGGGGTCCGCCTCTAGCGGACCCAAAACAATAAAGGCCTTTATACATTTATTCCTATTATTATTGCTTTCCTTTAGTTTTACAATATAATGCGGCGGCCAAGCCGCCGGGGTCCGCCTCTAGCGGACCCAAAATACTATAGTCCATATTATAATTCTTATTCTTTCTTAATTGGTTTTATAACATTCTTCAAACGTTTAGGCAGTATTGCGTTTAACGTGAAAGCTATACGACATTTTTGCGGTTGCGATAAAGGAAACCGTAAGGTTTCCAGCAACCGCAAAAATGTGCCGGAAGAAAAACGCACAAAGGCCGTAGGCCGACTGCGTTTTTCTTCCGGCCAAGCCACTACTGCGGCGCAGCGTATAGCGTATGTTATGTGTAGTTTGTCCGTACCCCATTATTTTATTTCCTTATATTTTTTTAGGCCATTTTATTGATTTTATTATTATTAATACCGTTATTACTAATTCAATAATACCATATATTATATAATATGCCCATTTTTCCCCTACCATGTTTCCAATATTTACCAATGTATATAATATTCCTCCAATAATGTTTATCCATTTTATTTTTACCATTTTTATAAATAAATTTGCTATAATCATTAATGCCGGTAAAGCCATTAATATGCCAGCAACCATTAAGGAAATTTGATTAACGGGAAACGGCCCCATAAAACCATCAATTATTTCATTTATGTGATTTGGTCTGAAAAATGTAAATATATCACAATAAATGTATAATAACATTAAAGCCGTCCATAAACCAATTAATAGCATCCGAGTATTTAATTTTGCATCATCATATTCCGTCTTTTGTTTGTTTTTATTGTCCATTTTGGTTTCCTTTTTAACCATTTTATTTATTATAGTCTATAATTTTTATATGGTCAAGCCTTTTTCCAGTAATTTTTTATTCCATTATTTTATATTTTACAAACCAGTTTAGCCCCAATTACACATAACGATAAAAGCTATACGACGTTTTGACCGCCCGAATAGGGGCTTGCGAAGCAAGACCAGGGCGGGCAAAATGTGCCGGAACAAAACACCACAAAGGCCGCAGGCCGACTGGGGTTTTGTGGAGGCCGAGCCGTCTACTGGCGGCGAAGCGTATAGCGTATGTTAAGCGCAGTTTGCGTTGGCTTCACTATAGCCGATAAATTTTATTTTTTATATTATTGCTTTCTTTAATATATTTTTATTCCTCCATATCCAATATAAACTTCTATTCCTCCATGCCATTCCCCATAAATTTCCAATGCTATTAAATGTTATATTTGCATCTATTGCCTCATGTGCTGTTTCACATATTATTGTTTCTATTATTTTATCAAAAAATATTTCTCTTTCCTTTTTACTTAATCCATAAATATCTATTATTAATCTAACCTGTTCCCCGCGTTCCTTGGATGATGGTAATTTGTATAATTTCCCTAAATCATCATCAACTAATTGAGGAAACAGCCAACATACACGAGCTAATTCTATTATTGGATCTATTGGACCTGCATATTCCCAATCAATTAAGCCAATAATTTTATTTTCATTTGTTATTATATTCCATGGGGCTATATCTCCATGGCTATACAGTTCGGCTTTTCCCAATTCTCGTAAATACCATGGTTTCCATTCCATATTTATATTATGTTCAAATGTTTTTGCAGTATTATGTAATTTTTTTACTAAATTCGCAATTTCTACAAGTGATTCATTATTCCATTTATATGGATGAATTTGTTCCCCATTTATATATTCTAAATATTCATAGGTATTATCTGTTTTTATTATTTTGGGAACAGGTAAACCATTATTATAAAAATGGTTCAATAGTAAATGAATATTATGTGACCATGGTTCAATAGGTCTCATAACCATATTGTCCTTTTTATATACATCTTTTTCTTCGGATAATTTTATTTCCATTATTTTCTCCATAATATTTATAATATATTTTTTTTATTTTGTCTATAGTAATAATTTAAATGCTTTATATAACCGGGAAGCAAATTGCGCTTAACGTGAAAGCTATACGACATTTTTATGGCCCGAATAAGGAAACCGTAGGTTTCCAGGGCCATAAAAATGTGCCGGAGAAAAAACGCACAAAGGCCGTAGGCCGACTGCGTTTTTTCGTAGGCCAAGCCGCTACTGCGGCGCAGCGTATAGCGTATGTTATACGCCGTTTTCCCGTACCCCATTATTTTTATTCATAATTTATGAGTTTCTTTTTGATTAGCCCTTTATACGGCAATACAATTATTAGAGTTAATAAGCCAGCATAAAGTATCGTATCCAGTATTAATTTATATGCGGGTCCAAGTCCACTTTTATCTTCTAATGTCCTCATCATTGTTAAGATAAATAGAGCTATCGTTGTAATAGCTGTTACCCAAATTGTTTGTCCATAAGTTTTAAAAAAACTATAGGCTCCATTTAATTCTAATTTTGATGCCGACTTTTTAAAAGGCACAGATAATGCCTTGCCGAATAATTTGCCATACAAAACCAATTGAACCAATAATGGAAATATTACCATTATTATCAATACCGATGGCGTAAAAAACAAGTCAAAACCACCACCATAAAACAAGTCACTAATGACAAAAAAAGCAATTACTAAAACACCATTAATAATAAATAAACTCATAAAACCCTCCAATAGTTTTTATACAATCATTTTATTATTTTTTTTAATTACCGTCAACACATAGGGAAAATGGCGTATAGCGTATGTTATACGCCGTAACACCACCCCCATATATTATTACTCTAATATTTTATATAAAATCAAATATTCATAAGATATGTCCATGCAAAATTAAAAACTATTATACTTATTGGTGTAAGTATGCTAAACAATATATTGTTCCATTTTATTTTCTTAAAATAATTAAACCATATAAACAACCACGGAAATGATACAATTAAACCAAATATTATTAACACCATTTCATAATATTTATTAAAAGAAAAATATATTATTGAAATTATTGTAGGAATAATTAAAAACAAATATATTTTATAAAAATGAAAATTATGTTTTACAATACCTTTTATTAAAAATATAAATCCTAAAATAATTTTTATCCCTGTATAAAAGTATGCAAAACCGAAAAATAGTCCATTTGGGGAAAAATATTTCCAAAATCCATTTTCAATAATTTTTGTTAATATCCATACTAGTATACCGTAAATCATAACAATACAATCAACAGTTATAAATATATTTTTGTTGATTTTCATAACAGAACCCCCAAAAAATCCATATATTAATTTTAGCATGATTTATGAATTATTTCAAGTGTCTTTGTGAAAAAACATTAAAATATACATAATTTTTTATATGTATATTCTTTATTCCAAAAAAGCTGTGGTGTTATGGCGTATAACGTTCCGGTTGTTTATGACGGTTTTGCGGTTTGCGATAAAGGAAACCTCAGGTTTCCAGCAACCGCAAAACTGTGGCGCAAGCCCGAGCCGGCTATTGCCGGCGCAGCATAAACAACCCTGTTAAGCGATCGTAGCCCGTAACTGATGCTATTCCGGCTAGGTATAAGCATTATGGTATACTACCGGATGATTTCCGGCACATCTTTTTACAATATAAATGAATCGGGCTATGTCGCTTAACGTGAAAGCTATACGACGTTTTTGTGCCCCGAATAAGGAAACCGTAGGTTTCCAGCAACCGCAAAAATGTGCCGGAGAAAAAATGCACAAAGGCCAAAGGCCGACTGCGTTTTTCGTAGGCCGAGGCCGTAAGGCCGAAGCATATACAGCCTGTTATGCGAAGTGGCGTTTCACTTGCAACCTATAAAATTTATCCATAATATGTTATAACAAAAGCGGGAACTCTCAACCATAAGATTGAGAGTTCCCACTATCTCATTCCCTACCGGACTGTTGCAAAACAGTATTTTTTACTTATTTCCTCTTTCCCTGTTAGTCTTGATGTTGACGGCGCGCAAATTGGCCATTTCATTACTGCCACCTTTACTTACTGGTGTTTTATGATCAATATCCCACCCAACCTCAGATGTCGTTTGACCATATGCGGATTTCACCATACGGCGTCCGGCATAATCCAGTGCTTCTTGGGCATTTCCATAATCTCGTTCCCAAATTTTCATAGCGGTGTCATGTCCCAGTTCCATAGTATTCTCCAAACAATGAGGCAGTTATACTAAAATAGCCAATTATTGACAATAATTTGAAACGCCATTTTGCATAGCGTTCGTGTGTATACTACGTTTTTGCGTTTGCGATAAAGGAATTGCGAAGCAATTCCTTTATCGCAAAAATGTGCCGGAACAAAACACCACAAAGGCCGCAGGCCGACTGGGGTTTTGTTCCGGCCGAGCCGCCTACTGGCGGCGAAGCGTATACACTTTGTTATGCGCAGTGGTGCCGTACTCCATTATTTTTTATTCAATTGTTTTATTTTTATCTTTTATTATTTTTATTAAAATAAATTTTACAAAAAATATTATTCCAAAAACAATATTTATTAATGATGATATTCCTATCCATGAAAATCCCAATATTTGAAAGCCAATAAAAATACTACAAACGCAACAATCGCTAAAATTGTTTTTATTTTATATTTTTTATTATTTCTATAATATCAAATACAATTAATACCAATATATTTATTATAATTATTGTCAATATTGAATATCTTAAAAAGTTTCCCAAACTATGAACTGCATTTGGACCTATATATATTGTTGTTGGTCCATCTGCCCCTCCAATAATTGAAACCGCAGGAGGGAAGGAATTATTATTACCAATAATACAATCAATATTTTTACAAAAATATAAAAAACAAATATCCTTCTTTCAATTTTCATAATATCCCTACCAATTCCTAAAAGATTATTTTATTATATCACATTTTTATTTTATGTCAATCTAGTTTTAATACTATAATTTTCAAACAAATTTTAGGCACCATTGCGCATAACGCTCAGAGCTATATGACGTTTTGCCCGCCCGAATAAGGACTTGCAAAGCAAGACCAGGGCGGGTAAAATGTGCCTCCACAAAAATGCACAAAGGCCGTAGGCCGACTGCGTTTTTGTGGAGGCCGAGCCGCCTACTGGCGGCGAAGCGTATAGCGTGTGTTATGCGAAGTAAAAAACTGCTACGAAGCGCCAGCCACGGATGGCTGGCGTGTTTCCTCTTTAGCCATTTTATGTTTTATTTTATATTCCATTGGTATATATTTTATTCCATCTTTTTCTTGTGCTTCTTGCATTTTTATAAATCCTAATGCTTTATATATTTTTTCTCCATAAAATGATGAATTTACCGTTATAGTTTTTATTCCATTATTATTTTCCTTTATGATTTTAATGTAATATTCGAATAATTTTCTCCCAATGCTTTTACCATGAAACTCCTTTAATACAAAAAATAATGAAATATGGTCTTTATTTCTTATTTCCATTATTCCAATAATATTATTTTTATATTTTGCTACAAAAAATTGATTATTATTTATTCTTTCAATAATTGCTTTCTCATTGGTAAATTCTTTGAATGTTTTTTTGCCTTCTTCGGAATAATCCTTACCAACAAATTCGTCAAAAACTTTATCGGTTAATCTTGAAAATTCTATTATTTCGTCATTTTTTAAATTTTCAATAATAATTTCCATAATTATTTCCTTAAAACAATATTATTTTTATATCATATTTTTGTCAATAGCGCCAAAGGCGCTTGGCATAATTTTTTCTTCATTATTCGTGCCACATGGATGAGGCACCACACATTCATAAATTTTGTGGCGTTAGCCCAAGCCGGCTATTGCCGGCGTAGCATAAACAACCCTGTTAAGGGATCGTAACCCGTAACTGATGCTATTCCGGCTAGGTATAAGCACTATGGTATACTACCGGATGATTTCCGGCACATCTTTTTACAATATAAATGAATCGGGCTATGTCGCTTAACGTTCCGGTTGTTTATGACGGTTTTGCGGTTGCGATAAAGGAAACCGCAGGTTTCCAGCAACCGCAAAAATGTGCCGGAGAAAAAATGCACAAAGGCCGCAGGCCGACTGCGTTTTTTCGGAGGCCAAGCCGCTACTGCGGGCGCAGTATATACAGTCCTGTTATGTGCCGTTGGTTGGCTTTTATCTAAACCAATTTATTTTTATATTCTCTGTTTTTTCAATTGGTTCAAATTCATGATGGTCAGAAGTTACTAACGATCCATTTATTATTATAGTTTCTGCAAGAGCAACTGAATCTGCTAAAGATATTTTATACTTTACTTTTAACTGTCCAGCCTTTTTTAATACATTGTCTTTTAATTCCGATATTATCTCAATTGGCATTTCTTTAACAACATCTAACATTTTATCTGCTTCTCATTCATTGTATGATTTGATTACATCATAATACACTTCCATTAGATTAATTTTATTCATATATACTTTTGTGTTTTCATCATCAATTGCATTCTTTAATATATTTTTTACATTGTCCGCTCCATTTTCTTTGGCAAAATGTGCTATTAGTGCACAGGCATCCAAAATAAAAATATTCACCCTTCTAATTCCTTTTCAGTTTTTTTTGCCCTTATAAAATTCTCACTTGACAATTTACCATCAGAGAACATGCCAAATGATTTTTCTAGGATTGCATATTTTTCTACAACTGGCGATAGAACAACATTACCATTTTCCTCGAAAATCCTTATTCTTTCAGAATGAACATAAGAAAAAATCGGTTCTGGCAGTATTTCCCTATCAATTATGACGCTTTCCATACAAAATCCTCCATTTTTTTTATTATATCATTATGAAATCTTTTGGTCAAGTACTTTTTTTAAGTTTTTATTGTATGATTTTTTATACAGTTTTGCCAACCAATGGCGTCTAACGTTCCGGGCGTTTATGACGGTTTTATTTTGCGATAAAGAAAATGCCATAGCATTTTCTTTATCGCAAAATAAAACCGTGGCGTAGCCCGAGCCGGCTCCTGCCGGCGCAGCATAAACGCCCTGTTAAGCGATCGTAAAACCTGCCACGGATGGCGGACGGGCTTCTTCGTTTCAAT
>BOBG01000079.1 GCA_026002265.1 Spirochaetia bacterium | reverse complement strand
TTTTTCCAGTAATACATTTGCAACCCGGATCAGCAGGTCTTTATTTCCGGACAGTTTTTCTTTAACTGCGTTGTACTGATTTTCCATGATTCGAGCAATTTCTTCGTCAATATATTGCTGGGTTGATTCTGAATATTCACGCTGCAAAAGAGGTTCCTGTGACTGCTCCCCCAAGGATCCGGCACCGCGGGCAGTGAGTGCGACATTTTTGAACCGGCCGCTCATGCCGTAATCAGTGATCATTTTCCGGGCAATATCCGTGGCCCGGGTGATATCGTTGGCCGCGCCGGTCGAAATTTTACCAAACGTGAGTTCTTCAGCCGCGCGTCCGCCGAGGAGAATGTCAATATCTCCCAAAAGATCCTCTTCAGTTTGGTGGTAGCGGTCTTCAGTCGGCATCCGGATTGTGTAACCGAGACCAAAACCGCGGGGAATAATGGAAATTTTCTGCACCGGGTCAGCGTCGGGCGTGAATGCCGCAATCAAAGCGTGGCCGGACTCATGATAGGCGACAATCTGACGTTCTTTATCGGAAAGAATCCGGCTTTTTTTCTGCAACCCGGCAACTGTTTTTTCAATAGCCTCCTCAAAATCACTGTGCATAACCACTTGCCGACTGCCCCGGACAGCTAAAAGCGCAGCTTCGTTGACAATATTCGCCAAATCTGCTCCGGCAAAACCGCTCGTCATCCGGGCAAGGGCTTCAAGATCAACATTCGGACCGAGTTTTACCCCTTTGGAATGAATCTGGAGGATTGCTTCCCGACCTTTGACGTCCGGACGATCCACGAGAACCTGTCGATCAAAACGCCCGGGACGAAGCAGTGCAGGATCGAGAACATCAGGCCGGTTTGTTGCAGCTAAAATGATCAAGCCAGTCGTTGCATCAAAGCCGTCCATTTCGACTAAAAGCTGATTGAGAGTCTGTTCTCGCTCGTCATTTCCACCGCCAAGGCTGTTGATCCGGTTTTTCCCAATCGCATCAAGCTCATCAATAAAAACGATGCATGGAGCTTTTGTACGAGCTTGCTTAAAAAGATCCCTGACCCGGGCAGCACCCACACCCACAAACATTTCCACAAAATCCGCACCGCTCATCCGGAAAAATGCCACATGAGCTTCACCGGCCACAGCGCGTGCGAGCAGAGTCTTTCCTGTACCAGGCGGGCCAATTAGAAGCACACCTTTTGGAATTTTACCGCCGATATCTGTGTATTTTTTTGGATTTTTGAGAAAATCGACCACTTCGACCAATTCCTCTTTCGCTTCATCCACGCCGGCAACATCGGGAAAGCGAGTTGTAATATCGCCCTCTGCGACAACAACTGCCTTGTTTTGCCCCACTGACAGGACGCCGCCGCCCATATTTCCCATCCGCTTCATCAAAAAACGCCATATAATAAAGAAAATCACTATAGGCAGCACCCAGCTAAAAATAACATTGAGAATCGTACTTCCTTCCCGGGAAACAGCGTAGTAAGCGACATTATTGGCATCCATCAATTTAAGTATATCCGGATCATTGATCGCAACTGTTTTATAAATGGCGCCGGTTTGAGGTTTAGTAGTGGGAAGACGCAGTGATGAAGGGCTTTCGCGTGATAGTGTTGAAAAACCGGTAAAATACGCATCTGAAATTTCAACCCGTTTAATCTCTCCGGAACTAATTCGGGCTTTAAATTCCGAAAAATCGACAGCCGGTTGGGACTTGTTCATAAAAACGTAATTGAACAGACTCATGCCGATAACGAGTATGAGCAAGTACACAATGGAAAATTTCCACCCTCGGAAGGGTTTTAGATCAGGCAGCTTCAAGTTCATGATTCTATAATATCACTATTAAGGGATATTTTTTCAATAGTTTTGCAATAAAAATAAAAAAGATACTATTCTCCCGCTTCTTTCACACTGAATCACCGGAAAAATAATTGTTGAGGCTATCCAGCTCTATTTTTACACATTTTTAACGGAACTGTGTGGTAAAAGCAAGCGGCAACCGGCTCTGTTTACGGAAAGCAGGTCGAGGTCTGTCCCCAAGATTATATTTCCTTTTATTGTAAAGAAATACGGAGGTCTGTCCCCAGAATAAAAAAGCTAGGCTAAACCGGAATAATTTGTTAGTGTACTAAAGATCATAAAAAAGGAGCACCTATGGCTGAGGAAGAGAAAAGGACCGAAGGACAAGAGCTGAGTAAAAAGCTTGTTTTTGAGATAAAAAACGTGTGGGAAACCATTGAACCGGCAGAACTGCCGGAAGTTGAGCATTTTGCTGAGAGTTATAAGGAATTTTTAAACCGGGGAAAAACTGAACGGGAATGTACTGCATATTGCATGAATGTTCTTAAAGAGAAAGGATTTGTCTCGATTGAAAATTCCGGGAAAATTGGCCCTGGTTCAAAAATTTACCAAAATATTAAAGGAAAAGCGCTTGTTTTCGCCATTATCGGCACACAGCCAATCCAGAACGGAATCAATATTGTGGGCGCGCATGTGGACTCGCCCCGGATCGATCTCAAGACCAATCCCTTGTATGAAGATAGCGGACTTGCTTTTTTTGATACACAGTATTATGGCGGGATAAAGTATTATCAGTGGACGGCTATTCCTCTGACAATGCACGGGGTGGTGATCCGGAAAGACGGCGTAAAACAGACGATTTGTATCGGCGAAGATGACAGTGACCCGGTTTTTACCATTACTGATTTATTGCCCCATTTGGCCGATGAGCAATTGGAGAAAAAAGCGTCAAAAGTGGTGGAAGGCGAGGAGCTCGATATTCTTGTGGGCTCAGAGCCGTATAAAGACGAAAAGGCAGCGGATAAAGTTAAGCTCAACATTCTCCGGCTCTTGAATGAAAAGTACGGTATGGTTGAGGAAGACTTTGCGAGCGCGGAAATTGAGTTTGTGCCGGCATTTAAGGCACGGGATGTCGGTATTGACCGGAGTATGATCGGCGCTTATGGACATGACGACAAATGTTGTGCATTCGCTGCATTTTCTGCGGCATTGCACTGTGCGGAGTCGAAACCTATACCGGAAAAAACAGTACTGTGCCTTTTAACTGATAAAGAAGAAATTGGTTCCATCGGAAACACCGGCTCTGAATCCCGGTTCTTTGAAAATTTTATCGCCTTTCTCGCCTCAAAAACTATGGATCACTACACGGAAATTGATCTCCGGCTGCTCCTGAGCAAATCTGCAATGCTATCCGCTGATGTCAACGCGGCTTACGATCCCACGTACGGGTCCGTATACGACAAGAGAACCGCTTCACACTTCGGCAAAGGGATACTTCTGACAAAGTACACCGTCCACGGCGGAAAGTTCGGCGGCAGTGACGCTAACGCCGAATTCTGTCAAAAAGTGCAGAGCATTTTGAATAAAAATAATATTCGGTGGCAGTACGGCGGAATGGGCAGAGTGAACAAGGGCGGCGGCGGAACCATAGCCCTGTACGCCGCAAACATGGGGATCGAAGTGCTTGACTGCGGTATTCCCGTTCTCTCCATGCACTCTCCATTTGAAGTAATAAGCAAGATCGATCTCTATACCACATATAAAGGATACACTGCGTTTATGAACGATGCCTAGAACCTCGATTTCCCCCAATGGGGGGATAAACCGGGATTAACTTCCTATCAAGTCTTCTATTAATATCTTAATACCAATGCCGATAAGCACCAAACCGCCGACTACTTGCGCCTTTTTTTCAAACAAGTGACCAAGTTTCTTTCCGAACTCAAAGCCGGCTAGACACACCGCGAAAGTAACACCGCCGATAATTGCTGCCGGAATCCAAATCCCCTGTTTCAAGACGCTAAATGAAATACCAACAGCTAAGGCATCAATGCTCGTTGCTATTGCTAACATCGTCAAAGGTAATAGGTTACGAATGTCGGTAGTGGACCTTTCATCATCACCTTTTTTGGAATATGTTTCAATAATCATTTTTCCACCAATACAAGCGAGCAGTATAAAGGCAATCCATGCGTCATATTTTTCAATATATGACCGGAATGTGGTCCCTAAGTACCAGCCTATAACCGGCATTCCAAACTGGAATATTCCAAAGAATAGAGCCGCACGTACACTATAAAATCGCTCCGAATTTTTTATGGATATTCCGGTACTAATTGATACAGCAAGTGCATCTATAGACAGACTTAATCCAATCAGTACAATAGAAATCATAACTACTCCTATACTACACTTATCTCTACCAGTATTGTATCTCTATTCCGACCGGGTGGCTATCCCTCTTCCAAACAGATGGCTATTAACAATCCGAAGGGAATGTGAACGGACTTCGATCTGATTTTTCCAGTATCTTGCTGATAACCCCGGCAGTGCTATGCGACTTGGTGCATTTGACCAAAAAGCGATTCTTTAGTATTCTGACTATATGGATCGAATTGCAGAACTTGAACAACTTATAACCGGCTATCAAACCTCGTACTACAATGACGAGGCTGAGATCACTGATGTTGAATTTGATGCACTATGGGATGAACTCAAGCGAATTGCGCCAGAGAGTCCGGTGGTGAGACGGATCGGAGCAGATGATACAGATGGATTTCCAAAGGCTCGGCACCTTATTCCCATGGGTAGTCAGGAAAAATCTGCGAATCCGGACGAATTTTGTGCGTGGGCTTCAAAGTTGAACCTACCGGCTTTTGTCGTGCAGTATAAATTGGATGGCGCTAGTCTGGAACTTCAGTACGAAAATGGACTGCTTTCAAAGGCTGTTACACGAGGGGACGGCATAATTGGTGACGATATTAGTGCAAATGCCCGTAAAATGGCTGGTGTCCGCATTAAACTTGATATTCCTTTTACCGGCGGTATCCGGGGGGAAGTGTTGATGAGTCATAGCGTTTGGCAAGAAAAATATACTGACAAGGCGAATTGCCGGAATGCAGCTAATGGATTAATGCGGCGTAAAGATGGTTCCGGGTGTGAGGATTTGACTTTAATTGTCTATGATGCCGCGGCAAGTAACGATGATAATTTTTTCCAGACTGAACGTGATAAAATGAAATGGCTTCAGGCGCGCGGATTTAACGTTGTGGAAATGGTTGAGTTGACAACAGTTGATGAAATCATTCAGTTCCGGGATTCGATTGCACAAAACCGGGCTGCACTTCCTTTTGATATTGATGGATTGGTCGTCAAGGATCCGCAAACTGATCAAACTGACCTCCGGCGTGCGCGGCCGGAACGCCAAATTGCCTTTAAATTTGAATTGGAACATGCGATCTCTACACTCATTGCAGTTGAATGGAATGAAACCGGCGCGACCTATACACCAGTCGCTGTGATCGAAGCAGTCCGGCTCGCCGGAACAACGGTACAGCGGGCAAGTCTCAATAATCCGGATCAAGTGCGTGGGTTGGGACTCAGAATCGGATCAAAGGTTTTTGTGGTCAAACGCGGCGAGATTATTCCAAAAATCGAAGGTGTTGCGCCCGGTGAACCGGGTACAGAAGATATTGTGATTCCGGTGACGTGCGGCACCTGCGGAACAGCTCTTGTTGATGCCGGCACGCGGCTCTACTGCCCGAATCCGGCCTGCCCAAAGCTCAACCTGCACCGGTTGCAAAAATGGGTCAATGTCCTTGATATCCGGGAATTAGGCGATAAACTCCTGCGCCAACTCTTTGATTCCGGGTTCGTTTCAACAATTCCTGATCTCTATAGCTTAACTGTGGAACAATTAAGCGAATTGGACCGGATGGGTGAAAAATCCGGAGAAAAAGTGATCCGGAATATCAAAAGCCCTCGTGATATTTCATTGGCGGCCTTTGTGGCTGGTTTTGACCTTGACGGTGTTGGTGAACTCGTTATGGAAAAAGTAGTAACGGCCGGTTTTGATACATTGGAAAAAGTGCGGGCAGCATCGGTTGCAGAGCTTTCCGGAATTTATGGGTTGGGAGACATCACCGCACAAACAATTTTTGAGGGAATCCGGGCAACGGCACTCGAAATGGACCATACACTCGCGGCTGGAATTATTAGCATCGCAGCACCGGCCGGGGACCTTCCGCTCCGGGGACTTTCCTTTTGTTTTACCGGTGAACTCGTTTTAATGAAACGAAATGCAGCAGAGGAAAAGGTCAAGTCGTTGGGAGCATCGGTTAAATCTTCAGTCATAAAAGGTCTGTCCTATCTCGTGACCAACGATCCGGAATCCGGCTCTTCCAAGAATCAAAAAGCCCAAAAAATGGGGATTCCCATAGTTGATGAACAAGAATTTCTCAAAATAATTGGCTCCCCGAAGTACCCCTTTCCGGAAATGTAGGCATGGTACACTGCCGGAGGTCTGACCCCTGTTAATTATATTTGTTGAAAGGAGATACTGGAGGTCTGTCCCCAAAATTCAAAAAAATTCTGGATAACTGAATCAAAACTATAACTTCATCCCATGATCTTATTGATCGCCGCATACCGGCGATTAAAGGGAGGAATCTATGGCGCGTCCAGACCGTGGGGATACGAGCAAGGGAAAAACATACCATGTGGCTTCGGAAATCAACCGGAAAGCCTTCGATCTACAGGATGATGAAGACAAGGAGATGTTTTTAAAAGTGATCGAGGAAGCAAAAACCAAAAAAAATTATAAGTTTGAGCTTCATAATTTTTGCATCATGGATAATCATTTCCATTTTTTAATCACACCGGAGTTGGGCCAAAGTCTTTCTGTGATAATGAAATGGATCAAAATGGTTCTTGCGATTCGGTGGAATCATAAATATGGAAAAACAGGACACTTGTGGGGAGATCGGTTTTTCTCGCGAGAGATCATTGACGATGAAGATTTTATAACAGTCTACAATTACATTGACCAGAATCCGGTTAAAGCAGGTATCGTGGATCAGCCGGAGGACTGGCCGTGGGGTGGGTTGCATCATCACCAGGCTGGAATTACCCGGGTAGTGAAACCCGCGCCGGAGTGGATACTAGAGCGGCTGCCGTGGCACCGGCTACTGGGGACAGACCCCTGTCCCGGATCCCGGTAGTTTCCACCCCCATTTTCAGCATTTTACCACTACATTCTGCTACAGTTTCCTAAAAATGATCCGGAAACAACCTCAAAAAGATTTTCCCGGCGTTTTACCGTGAAGAAGACAGGAGTATACTAGCCAAAAGCTAAGGTCAAGGAATGATATGATATAAGCCCTCGTCTTTTTTCTTGCCGATTACCCATAAAACTTGTATAATTTTTTGTCTAATGTCCGGATAGTGAGTCCGGATCAGGAAATTATTGCATTTTGTAGGAGTTTCTATGAATACGAAATTGGTATTCGGTATTGCACTGAGTATTGTGCTTATAACTCCGACCGGAGTATGGTCCAGGGGTATGCGGGTGAACGATTATCTTGAGAAACGGTCGGCGTCCGGCAAAGCTATCGCTATCAGTTTTGATGATGGTCCTGCCGGCGATACGGAAAAACTGCTGGCAATTCTGGAGGAAAATGGCGTTCATGCGACCTTTTTCTTGATCGGCAACAACATCCGTCAGTTCCGGGACAAGGCACAGCTCATTGTGTCCAAGGGTCACGAGATCGGCAACCATTCTGACGGTTACGATTCTCTCGGCAATCAGCCGCAGTCCGTAATCCGGGCGAGTCTGGAACCGGTTTCTGTGCTGATTCAGGAAATAACCGGTTCTCCTGCCAAGTATTTCCGGGCGCCGAACCTCGACTACGGTGCCAACCTTTCCGCGGTGCTGCAGTCTCTGGGAATGCCGCTCATCGGGACGAATGTCATTGGTATGGATTGGAATCCCCTCACACCGGAAGAAATTGTCAACAATGTTGTGAGCGCGGCTCATGACGGCGGAATCATTCTCCTGCACGAAAATCCTTATGAACCGGCAAAATACGAAGCTACCCGGCAGGCAATTCCGGAGATTATCCGGCAGTTGAAAGCCCAAGGCTACGATATTATGTCGGTCGGAGAGCTTGCCCAGCGTAAAGCTGTCACGTTTCAGCCAGGTTACCGTTACGACAACATTCTCCCTGGAGCCGGTATTGCACCCAGTGTCCCTTCACCGGAGAATCCTCCGGCCGGAAAACCAGTGAGTCTCGCTATCAATTTTGAACAGGATCTCGAAGGTTTTGCCGGGCGGGCCGGCACCGAAACACTCACTCGTGTTCGCATACCGGTAGCTACCGGTTAAATGAACCCAGCCATCGGCAGTGCTGATCGTTTTTCCCTGTAAATTATTGTAGGAAGCCGCGTTGCCCTCGCCGACTTGGGTCGAAAGCTGCAACTGGCTCGACTCCGGGCTGAATAATTTTACCCACGCAGAGATGATGTACTCGTTACCCTGCTTAATGTACGGCTCGATCCGGAGGGAGGGTCCGTTCCATGCTGCGGTCCGTCCTTCGACTTTGAGCGCATAGATGCCGGAATGGGGGCTGTCAGTGATCCGGCTTAACACTTCTTGACCGCCTCTGCCCACGAAGCCGCCGTTGTCCGATTCAAAGCCGGTCTCAAAAATCGTGGTTTGTACCTGCGCTGCCCCGCTGTCGCCCTCGATCTGTACTTCGTCAATATAGAAGGAAGCGGTTGCGTCTGAGGCACTTTCAACATAGATGGAAATGAAATCGCTCGAATCATGGAAAATCAGTACAACGCAGTTAAAGAAAAACTGTCCGGAAATAAAGACCTGCTGATCCGGGTTGCAAATGTATTACTGGAAAAAGAAACCATAGACGGTAAGGAGTTTCTCGAATTGGTTAATCGACAGCTTTGAGTAATTCTTCTTCAAATGCTTTGTCTGCTTCTTACGGGGCAAGGGTACGGATAATTTTTCCATGCCGGAAAAGCAAAACACTGTCACCCGCCCCGGTGATTCCAAGGTCAGCGTGCTTTGCTTCTCCGGGGCCGTTGACCGCACAGCCCATGATTGCGATGGTGAGATTCCGGTTAATACTGTACAGAACCGGAATCCATTTTTCGGTAAATGCATGCGTATCAAACGAATTCCGGCCGCATTTTGGGCACGAAATAATTTCAACACCGGCTTCTTCCTGCCCCACTGTCCGGAGAATTTCTTTTGCTGCAATGATTTCATTTTCAGGACTATCGGAGAGAGAAACCCGGATCGTGTCCCCAATGCCCTCGCTCAACAGCGTCCACAACGCAACGGTACTTTTAACCACACCGGAAACAAGGGGACCCGCTTCGGTAAGTCCAATGTGCAATGGTACATCTGTAGCATGTGCCAGACGCCGATTCACCTCAACCGTTTGATCGATTGAAGATGCCTTCACCGAAAGTATAATATTTTT
>BOBG01000078.1 GCA_026002265.1 Spirochaetia bacterium | reverse complement strand
ACTTATCGCTTTTACCGGATTCAAGATCGTTACCGCTATTCAGCATAACCGCCGGATTGCGCGGCAGGAATTCGGTGTGGTGGCCGGATCTATTTCCATTGCGGCCGGTACGAATGGGTTTTTAACTGAAGATTTTCAAAAGATTGTTCAGACCGCTGTCAATGAATCGAGCCTTCTTCAAGGAATCATTGTGTCGAGCGAGGCCGGAACCTGCGCTCTGGAGCGGAAAGAAGGTCTTGTACTCGAATGGATAGAAGGAAATCCTCGTTTTGTGAAGCGATTCGGCATGGGGATTTTTTCGGATGCCATTTCCATTGAAGATCACCGGAATGGTGCTGTCAGTGCGAGTTACCAGTATCTTGACCTTGGCGCCACAGCGACATTGTTAAAATGGATCCTTGCTGCGCTTGTGCTGACACTCGGTTTTGCTTTTACAGCTCTAGTGATTCCCGTTATACGAGGGCAAAAAAAGCCGCCGTTGATCGAATACAAATCTCCCCCTGAAGAAGATCTTAAGGATCCGGTTTTAGAAGTGATGCTTCACAGTACTGAGCTGGATCCTGATTCTACGCTCCGTGAACATCTCGAAGCGGAACTGCTGCGCTGTGCACGCTTTGATCAAGATTTGGTTTTTATTGCACTGGAATTTAAAGACCAAGGGGAACGGGATTCCGAGGTCCGGCAGCATTTGATCGATGAGTCTATCGCACTGCCGGTTATGCCGGATCTGGTGTTTGAAACCGGAAAAAGAGGACTCTCCATTATTTTGCCCGGATCGGATCTTGAAGACGGACGTACCAAGGTAACTGATTTTCAACATCTTATGTTAGAAAAATATGAAACAATTTTTTGGGAAGCTTCGGATCTCTGCATCGGTTTGAGTTCCCGGAATCGCCGTTCCGTAGATGCGGACAGACTCATCAGCGAAGCCCGGAGCGCGCTCAAGCGTTCCATAAATGATCCGGAAAATTCAATTATTGTATTCCGGAGCGATCCGGAGAAGTACAAACACTTTATTGATTCAAAAGGAAAAACCGGAGCATAAAAAAAGGCGCCTTAAGGCGCCTTCGTTAGGATTAAACCAAAAAACTATTGGAGGAGCTGAAGAACAGACTGCGTCCTCTGGTTTGCCTGTGCAAGCATTGCAGTTCCAGCCTGGCTCAGAATCTGGTTCTTCGTGAAATCAACCACTGCGTTAGCCATATTGGTGTCACGGATCCGGGATTCAGAAGCTTGCAGGTTTTCTGCACCAATATCGATACCACGGATTGCATGTTCGAGACGATTCTGGTATGCACCGAGATCAGCCCGTTGCTTACTTACTATTTTAAGAGCTTCATCAAGAGTACCGATAGCGCGGTTTGCACTGTCCGGTTCTGACAAGGAAAGGATGCTGTCGTCACCGGTATTCCGGACTCCGAGTCCCTTCGCTGTCATAGTACTAATATAGAGGCGTTCACGCTGATCGATGTTCGCGCCAATGTGCAGCCACATTGAAGCAGTAACGACATTTTCTCCCCCTTCCCGGCTGAAACGTCCGGTGATCATGTTCATACCGTTGAACTGAGCATGGGAAGCAATGCGATCAATTTCATCAATAAGTGCAGAAACTTCGATCTGGATATAAGTGCGATCCTCTGCTGTGTAAATACCGTTTGAAGACTGTACTGCGAGTTCCCGGATACGCTGGAGAATGTCCTGGGATTCCTGGAGATAACCCTCTGTCGTCTGAATAAAAGAAATACCATTCTGGGCATTAGCTGATGCCTGATTCAGGCCTCGGATCTGGCTCCGCATTTTCTCAGAAACTGCGAGTCCGGAAGCATCGTCACCGGCCTTGTTGATACGCAGACCGCTTGACAGTTTTTCAATGTTCTGATCAAGCTTGCCCTGAGTGACCTTCAATGACCGATCCGCGAACATCGCACTTAAATTGTGATTAATAATCATTCCTGTTACTACTACTAAAACTGAAGTTCTAGTAGATCCTCCCTTTGGATAGTTCTGTCCCAAACAACGTTTGGTTTTTCAATTCTTTTGCCCATTCCATTGGGTCCCGGTATCCCGCAGCATCCATGCCGTCCCCTACCCACGAGGGAAGCAACCCATTCACACAAAATATACAAACTCTACAATCCTTATCGGAAAAAAGAAAAAAACGCTTGAGAAAAAATGAACCGAAATCTTTCTTTTGTTGACATATCACTTCCATGGGTATACCATGAACTTAGCTGCAACTCAGATTCCAGCCGTATTTCTCAAGAGTCGTTTTATTAAAGCGAGGTTTTTTAATTATGTCAAGAGTTCCAGCACAAAAACAAAAAAATATTTCTCTTGCATTTTTTATCCCGGCCCTGTGTCTTGGATCACTGCTTGCTACTAGCCTAACAATCCTGATCCTTTTTCTCGTCAATTTCCGCTCGGTTTCGCGTCAGGCAGCAGAAGAGACAGTATCCAACCAGATTACTGCTACTAAGCAAGAAATTCTAAATTTATTCAAATCTTATGAAGATCTTCTTCAGCATGCCGCGGCCGGCATTTCAGTTTATTTGGATCGCTCTGAACCGGTTAGCCACCAGGAAATGCGTGCCTATTTACGCAACATTTCAGACAGATATTCTGATGTAAATGCCATTTACTTTTGCAATAATACTGTCTGGAATCAAACTGACGGTTATATGGTATTTTATCCGGATTGGACTCCTCTTGATGATTGGGATAATACGAAACGCCCATGGTTTGTCAGTGCTAAGGAGCATCGCGCTACAGTTGCTTATTCGGAACCTTATGAAGATTCCATTACCCATGAATCGTGCATTACCTTTTCCCTAACAGTAGTTAATCCGGCAGGTCAGGACATTGGTGTTGTTGCGGCAGATATTCTGCTCAACTCCCTTAAATCAATAATTAATAACAACTCCGGCGATTCAGAACTTTTTTTAATTGATACTCAGGGGCATTTTATCACCCATCCGAGCACGATGAATCTGTTTCAAAATGATTTTTTTACCGAACTTAGCCTCGCGCAGTACCGTAATCCTGTACTCACGTTGCCATCATTTTCTATTGAAAGACGGGGAAAATTGATTTCATCACTACAAATTCCGGATGTTCAGTGGGTTTTGGTGTCACTTATGCCTTCATCTGTTATTTACAGTGATACAAACTGGATTTTAAAAACATTATCAATTATAATCTGTATTTGTATGGTAATAATAATGGGTGTAATTGTATATTGTGTTTTGAATTTTATTATTCGGCCAATAAAAGATATTACTATAGCAACATGTCAATTAGCAGAAATGCGTTTTGATTTGGTAATAAAAGAAACATTGAGTACTGAACTTAATGAAACGCGAACTGCCTTATTTACCATACGGGATAATCTTAAAAAGAAGATAACAACTATTGGTAATGAACAACTTGGTCGGCAATTAAATATCAGCCGGAATTTAAATATTACTATTATGGATTCTTCAGAAGAACTCGACGTAATTATGGGAAATATAAAAGAAGCACAAGAAAAAACCCGTATACAAGCCGCAGCGGTCGATCAAACCGCTACTTCGCTTAATGAAATTGTTGATGGTATTAATTCGTTAAACAGTGCTGTTGAAACACAATCTGTTCATCTTTCTTCTTCCTCGAATTCTATCGAGTTAATGGTTAAAAATATTGCAGATATTAATGAAAAAATAAAAGAAGAAACCGATGTCACGGAAGATTTGAGTCAATCGTCTGAAAGCAGTAAAAAAATGCTTGAACAATTTTCCGCAGAATTAACTAATATCGCCTCACGCTCGGAAGCCTTGGATAAAGCAAATAAAATGATCACAAATATAGCTGCACAAACAAATATATTGGCAATGAATGCCACAATAGAAGCTACCCATGCAGGTGAATCAGGTAAAGGTTTTGCAGTTGTAGCAAATGAAATCCGGGATCTTGCGGAATTATCCAACAAGGAATCTGAGTCTATTTCAGAAGAAGTCCGGAAAATGACTGAGGGTATTCTTGCAATGCAACAAGTAGCGGCCGGAACGATACATATTATGGAACATATATTTAAATCAATTAATTTTATGGATACTTCACTGGCAACGATAAAAACTGAGTTGGAAACGCAAACTACAGATGGAATAAAAATTCTCACTTATTTAGAAACTATACGGAAAACGATGGAACGAGTGCGTACTGGGTCGAGTACGATTCATAAAAATAGCGGTGCAATCCGTACTTACATTGACAATTTGAAAATGGTGTCGCAAGCAGTAAATAGCAGTTTATCAATTGTACAGCAGTCTAGTAATAAAATTTTTACTTCAATAAATGTTGCAAAAAAAATAGCAATGGGACGCTACTTGATCCCTCCTGAAAAAAATCTGGAAGAAGGATAATATTGTTCTATCTTTCTCTCTAGTACAAACCGGAAAAAGATTATTGAGGCTCTCCGGATCATCTTTTTAGGAAAAGTACGCCGGATTTTACATGGTACAATGCCGGAATCGGGGTAAATTTACTGGAGATAGCGATTGGGGTCTGTCCCCAGTTTATGCCATGGAAAACGTTCTAGTACTTTTTCCGTTGCCGGATTAACAATCATCGTGACTCCGGCCTGGTGGTGATACAATCCGCCCCATTTCCAATCTTCCGGATGATTGACGATACCTGCTTTTACCGGATTTTGATCAATATAATCATATATTTTCAGGAAATCTTCATCATCTACTATTTCTCGCGAAAAAAACCGGTCACCCCAAAAATGTCCGGTTTTACCATGTTTCAGATTCCATCGAATTGCAAAGACTTGCTTGATCCATTTCATTATCATGGAAAGACTTTGACCCAATTCCGGTGTAATTAAAAAATGGATATGATTATCCATGATACAAAAATTGTGCATTTCGAATTTGTATTTTTTTTTGGTTTTTGCTTCATCAATAACTTTAAGGAGCAGTTCTTTGTCATCATCCGGCTCCAATTCAAATGCTTTACGGTTGACATCAGATGCCACATGATATGTGGCTCCCTTATTGGTCTTTCCCCGCGGTTTATGCGCCATAATTCCTTCCTTTGGCCGTCGGTACGCGGCCACTATAAAGAATCATGGGCTGGACATGCATTTTTGATTCAGATTATGGAGAATTTTTTTAGCTAGTACCGAAAAATGGGGACAGACCTCCAGTTATTTCTTTATAATATATATAATTACATCTATATTTTATCCTGTACTTATCAGTTGTGCCAATTTTTTTTCTTCGCCCGGCGAAAGCCCCGGCGGTAGAATCAATGGTTGATCCGGATCCGGTGCCAGCAAAAAGTTTTCTGCAAGGAATGTTGAGAACAGAGTTTCGTAGTTTCCGGATTCATAATGGAGATATAAGCCTCTCCGGTGCCAGTGGCTCTCCGTAAGAGCTTTTTCTATTTTATTATAATGTACTTTTTCCCGGTCCGGCGCCACGGCAAAAAAATCATACAGGGATCGGGTTGTTGCGACAAGTATAAATGGTGCAATGGAATCCGATTCCGGAAATGGAATTTCAGGATCGAAAGCTGCGACTGCGGGACCAAAGGGACAGGGCAGTACCGGAATCAAAATGCGCGTATTTGGCTCTTCCACAAAAGGCCGCCAGAGACTCACATGAGAATCTGGTTTTCTGTAAGCTGGATCCGCACAGGGATCCGGGAAACCGGCCTTCTGGAGTGCAGTCTGGAGACGTTCCATGTTGCTAAAGTATCGGAACTCTTTTCCGGGGAAAAGCTGCCCTAAAGCTTTCCGGAACCTTCCCTCGGCCGGATGGGGGAACGGAGAAAAAAGCCCCCGCTCCGCGGCATTCTTCAACTCCCGCACCATAAAAGCGGGTTTATGTCCAAGTAGAGCCTTCCCGCCGGCTTGCCACAGATCAAGTAGACGCCGGCCCTTATCCGTATACACATAAAATGCACGCGCCCGGACTATCGTGGGAAGAGTCGCCATCAGGGCTTTTCCACAGCGCAAATCGTTCCGCCGCCGATCACAATATCGCCATCATAACAAACAGCGGCTTGACCTGCGGTGATCGCGCGTTGCGGCTGATCAAACCGGATCCGGATTCTGTCTTCCGCAATTTGTTCCATACAAGCAGGTTGCTCTTCTTGCCGGTACCGGGTTTTTACCATTACCCGAATCGGCTGATCCAATTTTTCGCACGCAATCAAATTAAACCGGTCCGCAACAAGCGATTGTGTGTACAACGCAGATTCAGGCCCAATGCTGAGCGTATTTCGTAGCGGATCCTTTGCGTACACATACCGGGGTTCGTTAAATCCATAACCGATTCCCCGGCGCTGACCAATGGTGTACCGGATCAAACCCCGGTGCTTTCCCACAACATTTCCTTGATCATCAAGAAGATCACCGGGAGAAGCTCTGATTCCGGCATAGGTTTCGATAAAATCCGCATAGTTTCCGTCCGGAACGAAACAAATATCCTGACTGTCGTGTTTGTGTGCTGTGACAAAACCCTGGGCCGCGGCAATGTCCCGGACATCTGGTTTTTTCAAAGCCCCAAGGGGAAAATGGGTTGATGCAAGTTGCTGCTGTGTCATCATATAAAGGACATAACTTTGATCTTTATTGCTATCAACTGCTTTTTTAAGCAAAAACCGGCCCTTACTCTTTTGGATCCGGGCATAATGTCCGGTAACGAGATAATCAAAGTCAAGCTGTGCGGTCCGGAGGAGCAGTGTTTCAAATTTAATGGACCGGTTACATTCAATGCAAGGATTCGGCGTTTCTCCATGTCTATAACTTTCAACAAAATGATCGATGACTCTTTCCTTAAAATATTCAGTAAAATTAAGTACATAATGCGGCATATTCAAGCGGGCCGCCACCGCGAGAGCATCATTAACATCTGCGAGCGAACAGCATGAACTTTCGCCATTAAACAATTTAAGAGTCACACCAATACACTGGAATCCGGAACTATGCATAAGAAAGGCAGCGACCGAGCTATCGACTCCGCCGGACATAGCAATCACTGCTTTTTCCATCAGGTCAGCTACCGGAGCTTGTACGCGTTTTCACGCCATTTAAGATAATTCACATACGTTGAATGAACCTGAGGATCCGGATTTTCGATAACTGAGAGCCCGGTTTCAAAGCATGTTTCAGTACTTTTCGTCCATTTTACCTTCATTATGAGATCAAATTCCGGAATATTTGCCGTTACTTCCGGAATAATAGTTATATAGTATTCTTCTTCCAGGTTTACCGCTATGTAGGTTAAGCTTTCGATGCAGCAACCTGTATCGTTCATATCCTTGATGATTGCCGTACCCTCAAAATCCCGTATCTGGACAGATGCAATAGAAGAGTACCGGGCAAGCTTGCGTTTATCTCCCCGGTTATCCGATTCTGGTAAAACTACTTTCTTAGCTCCAAAAATTGCCATTTAACTACCCTGCTTTTGCAAATTTATTTTTACTCTATTTTAATGTAAATTTATTATTTGTCAATAAGTTAGCGCGCAAGGAGAATGGCCATACTGCGCGCTTCCATCATATAGACATCTTGATCTGCAAGCAGTTTCTTAAAACCGGGCATGAGAATATCCTCCGGCGAGGGTAGTGACGTGTCTATGACCCGGTACCAATTTTTTCCCTCCAACGCCGGACACACAGAAAAAAGCACCTGTTTGTTTGATGCATTGAACATAATGAAAAAATCATTGTCGTCACGATCCGACAGTATCTCAGCTTCGCTCCCATCTATCCGGAACGAAAGGCATTGGCCGATAGTATTCCAATCCGGCGTCTCACCCTTTTCGTCAAACCAACTGATATCCGGAATCGCATTATAATTTCCGTCATGACCTGTGTAAAATTCCGGACGCATAAAGGCCGGGTGCCGGAGCCGAAATGCGATCATCTCCTTGAAAAACCGGAATAGTGAGGCATTTTTTTCCAAAAGCGACCAATCGTACCATGAAAGTTCACTATCCTGACAGTACGCATTGTTATTTCCTAGTTGAGTCCGGCCAAATTCATCGCCGCCGAGAATCATCGGTGTACCTTGGGACACGAGCAGAGTTGCCATAAAATTTTTTATGATCCGTTCCCGGCGCGATTCAATGGTCGGATTGAGCGATGCTCCCTCAAAACCATTATTCGCACTGTAGTTGTTGCCGTTGCCGTCACGATCATCTTCGCCGTTTTCCTCGTTATGTTTTTGCCGGTACGAGACTAAATCCTTGAGCGTAAAGCCGTCATGACTAGTGATAAAGTTGATCGAATGAAAGGGTTTCCGGCCGTCGCGCAAATAGAGGTCGGAAGATCCGGCAACCCGAGTCGCGAGATGCTGCGTATTTCCGGAATCCCCGCGCCAAAAATGCCGGATATCATCACGGTACTTGTCATTCCATTCCGCCCAGCGTCCCCCCGGAAACCAGCCGACTTGATAGGCGCCGCCCGCGTCCCATGCCTCAGCGATGAGTTTTGTGTGGTGCAGAACCGGATCCTCCGCAATCAACTCCAACACCGGCGGATTTTCCATCAAATTTCCATGCTGATCGCGCCCCAGAATCGAGCCAAGATCAAACCGGAACCCGTCAACATGCATTTCCACAACCCAATAATGGAGACAATCCACGATAAAATTCCGGACAACCGGATTATTACAATTAACTGTGTTACCGCAGCCGGAGTAATTCCGGTAATACCGGCGGTTTTCTTCCAAGGTATAATAAACCACATTATCCAAACCCCGGAACGAAAAAGTCGGTCCCCGTTCATTGCCCTCGGCGGTATGGTTAAACACAATGTCCAAAATGACTTCGATTCCGGATTTATGTAGCTCCCGGACCATTTCCTTAAACTCCTGCACCTGCGCGCCCGGAACCGGAGACGATGCGTACGAAGCCTTCGGCGCAAAAAAAGCCACTGTGGAATAACCCCAATAATTGGTAAGCATTTGGCCGGTACGCGGATTCGTCATAGATAATTCATGCTCGTTAAATTCTTGTAGGGGAAGAAATTCGAGACTAGTAATACCCAAATCTTTAAAGAAAGGGATTTTTTCAATGATTCCCCGGTAGGTTCCCGGATGCTCCACCCCGGAATTGGGATTCTTGGTTAATCCTCGTATATGCGTTTCGTACAAAACACTAAACCGGAGCGGATAGTTGATCGGTGAATCATTTTGCCAGTCAAACGTATCATCAACCACAACACAACGCGGCTGTGTTTTTTCGTTTGAATGATGTGAAAACGAGAGATCGCCTTTTGCATCACTCGGATCATAGCTGAGGTTTTCTCCAAAATCCCAATATGTGTAATTGGTGACTGCTTTTGCGTAGGGATCCAAAAGCAGTTTATTTTCATTAAACCGGAAGCCCTTTTCCGGCTGAAAGGGTCCCGCGGCCCGGTACAGATAACAAGTGCCCGGTTTGAGTCCCCGGATATGGCA
>BOBG01000077.1 GCA_026002265.1 Spirochaetia bacterium | reverse complement strand
GATTCTAACGCGGACTGCCACTCGCTCAACTGATGTTCGGCATTCTTGGTGATTTCAGTGATTTTTTCTTCCAATATTAGGGAAGATTCACCGGAACGGTCTTCCAATTCCCGGATCCGCTGCTCTGTATCATTCAAAATATTCTGTAAGGCTGCATTACCGGATTCTAGCATAGAGTGCCATTCAGAGAGCCGGTTTTCGGCATCTGCGGCGATTTCAGCAATTTTTCCTTCTAAAGCTAAAGAAGATTCGCCGGAATGAATTTCCAAATCATGTATCCGTTGCTCAGAATCTGTGAGAATATTTTGCAAGGTTGTATTACCGGATTCTAATGCGGACTGCCACTCGCTGCGCCGTTGTTCGGTATCCAGACCCATTTGTGCGATTTTCTCTTCCAAAAATAAGGAAGATTCACCGGTCCGCTGTTCCAATTCCCGGATCCGCTGCTCAGAATCATTCAAAATATTCTGTAAGGCACTCTTTCCAGATTCGAGATTCGATTGCCATTCCCTAAGGCGCTTTTCGGTATTCTTGGCGATTTCAGCGATTTTTTCTTCTAATGTCGAGGAAGATTCATCCGCATGATTTTCTAAAACCAAAAGTCGGTTTTCAGATTCCGTCAAGAGATTTTCTAATATGGTATTTTTGGATTCAAGATTCGATTGCCATTCCTCAAGCTGGGCATCCGCATCCCGTGCAATTTGCGTCTCGGCGTTGCGTTGAATTTCTGAGATTTGATATTTGAGATCATCGGAGGTATTAGTTATAATCTTCTCAAGATCCGCAAGTTGTTGTTTGAGAAGTTCATTTTCACTAAGGAAATAAGCCTTTGTTTCAGATGAGGAGGATTCTAAATCATTGATAAGCGATTCTGCCTTTGCATTCGCTTCTTCTGTTACTTGATTCCAATGACCAATCCGGTTTTCTGCTAATTCCAAAATTTTCTGTTCAGTATCTGCTGTTAAATCAAGGAATTGCTGTTTTGTCGATTCGATTGTACCGAAACACTGCTGTTCGGTGTGTGCTGCCGAAGCATTCAATGTTTCCACAGCATTATGAAGCCGCGATTCTCCTTCCTCGACTGTAGTGTTCCACTGATCAATCTGTGAATTTATTTTTTGTACAATATTAGACTCTGCGGCGAGCGCCTTTTCCAGCAATTTTTCTTCCAATGTCATTGCAACTGTGTCAATGTGCGCTTCCAATTCATCAGCCCGGCGCTCTCCTTCCTCCAGCACAGCTTGATTCTTTGCATCGCCGGCATCGAGAATCACCTGCCATTCGGCACGCCTCGATTCCGACTCCTGCAACGCCTGCTCCTCCACTTCGCGAATGGTCCGGCGAATCTTTTCTTCCACAGTTTGGCTCGATTCATTGGTGTACTGCTCCAATTCCCGGATCCGCTGCTCAGAATCTTCAATCGCAGCTCGTGTCTTTTCGTCTTCAGTATCCAAGAGCATTTTCCATTCCAAATACCGGCTTTCCGCTTCCTGCACGATATGCGCCTCGGCATCTTTAGCAGTGTGGACGATTTTCTCTTCCAAAAGCCGGATCGATTCATCAATATGAGCTTCTAATTCATCAGCCCGGCGTTCACCTTCTTCCAGTACAGCTTGATTCTTTGCGTCGCCGGCGTCAAAAGCCGCCTGCCATTCAGCATATTTTTCTTCTGCTTCCTGCAAAACCCGGGCTTCAGCGTCCCGGCCCGTTTGCATAATTTTTTCTTCAAGAAGATGCCGGGATTCATCAGTGTAATTCCCCAATTCCCGGATCCGCTGCTCAGCCTCCTCAAGCGCGGCTTTAGTCTTTGCGTCTCCGGCATCGAGCAGTGCGAACCACTCCAGCCGCCGGGCTTCGGCATCCTGCATAATCCGCGCCTCGGTATCCTGACCGGTGTAGTATATTTTTTCCCCAAGGAGACGGACGGATTCCTCGGCATGACTCTCCAATTCCCGGATCTTTTGCTCAGAATCTTCATGCGCTGCCGTAGTTTGTGCATTACAATCATCGAAAAGCGCCTGCCACTCCAGACGACGGTTTTCTCCGTCCTGTACAATGCGAGATTCCGTTTCCGCGGCAGTTTGTGCGAGCTGATCCTGCAAATCCGCAGCAACCCGCGCAACTTGTTCCTTCAAATTCTCTACATGCCGCTCGATTCCCGCACTCTCAGTACCAAACTGGGAGCTGATTCTTTCGGCTGTTTTTTCCCACCCGGAGATCAGAGTCTTGGCATTCAAGTCAACTTCCCGCAACTGTTCTTCAGCGCGGATCACGTATGCGCCGGCTTCAGAATTCAAGCGCACTTTAGCATCTTCTATCAACTGCTCAACATGAGTTTCCAGAGAATCGGTGCGCTCCGCGGTATGTGCTTTGAGCTCCTCGATACGGGCAGTGATTCCGGCAACTTCCTCCGTGATGCTGTCTCTTGTTTGTTCAAAGCCGGACTCCAGATCGGTCCGAGTCCGTTGAATTTTTTCGGTACCTTCTGATAACTCTCTATCCCACTGATTAATGCGTTCCCGGAAATCCGCAAGAGTCCGTTCTTCCATTGTCCGGAGCGTTTCTTCATTTCTGTCAGACAAGTCGTGGAGACGCTGCGCCATCTCCGCAATTTCAGTAGAAAAATGAGCTTTTGTTTCTGTATTCAAAGATTCCAATTCTGCACGAAGTTCTTGTGTCGCAAGGTCCGTATCAATTGTAAGCTGCCCCCAATGCTCCAAACGGTCGTCCGCCAGCGCTACCAATTTTTGTTCTGTGTCGACTGCTAACTGAGAAAGTTTCTCGGACAAGGCGTTCACAGAATCACCAGCTTTTTTATCAAGGGCATTAACGTGGTGTTCTGCTTCATCAAGCAGTGTAGCAACTTGCAGTTGAATCCGGTCAGAAGTGAGTTCCAGATCGGATTTCATATTCTGATTCCGGCTCTCGGCATCGGAAAGTGCGCGTTCCCATTCTTCATGGTGCTGTTCCGCGATCCGCCCGACTTCATCGACATCATTTTTTATTTCATTAGTGAAAATACGCTGTTCCGCTTGAAAGGCAGCCTGTTTTTCTTCCCATTCTTCTTCGAGTCTCTGGATAGAATGTTCCACCGCGGCAACTTTGTTCCCGGCATCCGATTCACACTGATTCAAACGCTCGTCAATGGCAGTGGCGATTTGATCCAAACGCTCTTGAGCCTGTGCCCGGAGTTTTCCAACCGCACTATCCTCTAGCTTTTCAGCCCGGACCGAAGCTTTTCCCACAACATCATCGAGCATTTGCGTAACATAGTGAATATCCTGCTCGATGTCGGCCGTACGTTTTTCTTCGACTTTTTCAAGAATCTCCCGGTGATCTTCAACCCGGCGCTCAAGATCCGCCGCAATATCTTCAAAATGAGCTATCGCGGAATCAACCCGGTTGTTCAAATCGCCGGCAATTTTATCCAGAGAATCGGCATTTTCACGTTCAAAACGCTCTTCTATAGTTGAAAAATTTTTTTCAAGGGATTCGACTTTGGTTTTTGAATCAACGAGCCGTTTGTGTACCGTTTCAACAAAAGAAGATTCGTCATGGATGTGATTCAGATTTTCTTGAACCCGGCCGGTCATCCGGACCAGTTCTGCAAGAGACGAATCGTAGGTGCTTATCCGCTCGTCAATTTTTGTGAGTACAGCCGCTTTGACCGCAAGCGTTTCATCAGTACTCTGCAATTGTTTGAGCAATGCACTCGCAGATTTTTGACGTTCATCAAGGGCAACGCCGTAATCTTGTATTGCACCTTTTTTTTCTTCAACATAAGCAGAGAGCTCATCCTTCAATTTACCCATATACCGGTGAATTTTATCCAGTGAGCGGTTTTGTCGATCAAGCTGCCGGTACAACACAAGTACAACCAGCACAATGACCAAAGTTATCAGGTTTCCAACTGAAAAAATCATACAAACTCCGTTTTATATTATACCGGAATCAAAACTTTTTTCTATCCTAACACATAGGTGCACAAAGTGCGATAATCATGAAAACTAAAAACCGGGATTTCACTGCGCGCCGGCCGCCTCCCGATCAGTGCGGCTGCCATTCCGGATTGCACTGCACCGGCCGCGTCATAGGGCTGGCTGTTCCCCACATAGAGAATCTCAGCCGGATTCACAGCAAGTGCATCTGCAAGTGCCGCAAAGGGCGCCGGATGCGGCTTGAGAAAACCGGTCCGTTCAGAGCAAAGCACCGCATCCCACACCTCATCAATTCCAAGGTTCAGCAATTTTGTTTCCGGGGGCATATCTGACAAAAGCCCAAGCCGAATCCCCGTGTCCCGGAACAAATTTAAAGTTTCCACCACCTGCGGGTAGAGCCGGACCGAAGAAAAAAGCGGCTCCCAGCCCCGGTAGATCAAGCGCTCGATCCGGTTTTGCACCTCTGACGGATCCGATTTCAATATGTGCGCTGCAAGGTAAGCCTGCCGTGTGTAAAAATCCCCTTCACCCGCGTCCGCACCGTCCCGGAGGAGTGCGCGCGCCTTCCCAAATGCCCGGAGTAAATGCTGTTCCTTCAAAAGAAAAGGAATCAACAATGCATAAAACCGGTGATTCGGATATAAGGTACCGTCTAAATCGAATGCAATTGCCTTGAATCGAGCTTTCAAATTGTAAACAGAGTATCAAAAAACCGTCTATCAATGCAAGTGGAATATTAGTCTCTAGTTTTTTTGGTATTATTGTGGTAGAATCCTTATTTAGGAAGGAGGCCCTAATCCGGCGGCGTGTTACACGCTTGTACTTTTATGAAATATATTTTTTTGGTGATTTTTTGTACTGTTGGGGTGACAATGCTCTCTGCAAATGGAGTGGCAATGCCCACTGCTCAATCAACTCCCCCGCAAACAGGTCCATCCATCGCGCGCGACCTTGATTTATTACTGGCAACAGAAAAAATAAACTATGGCATGGCGGCACGCTTCGTACTGCCGGCGGCTGGAATTCTACCGGAACGTACAACTCAAGCTGAAGCCTTTGCCAGCGCGCAGGAACGAGGTTGGCTTTCGGTGCAAAGTGACGAACCTGCAACTTTAAAAGGAATTTCACTCTTGATTATGCAAGCTTTTGATGTAAAAGGTGGTATCATGTACTCGATTTTCCATTCGCAGCGCTATGCGTACCGGGAAATGGTCTACAAGCAACTGATTCAGGGAACGACCGATCCGGATATGCCGGTGCCGGGCGAATTCCTCATCCGGATGCTGGGAAATGTTGTAACGTACACTGGGGGCGCTCAATGAAACGATTCTGGCTGTGTGCAGTGTTAGGATGCGCGGCTGGAATGGCTGGCGCGCTCGATTTTGGATTCGTGCTTGATCAGACCCCCGGATGGAACAGCGAAGATAAATTTTTTTACGATGCAGCGGTGAGCGGGTGGTTTTCGATGTTTGTCGGGGACAATGCCCAGTTGTACACATCGGTAAAAGGAATTGCTAAGTACAGAAATACTTCATGGTCTGATAACCCTGGTCCGGTTGTGTTTGATGTGGGACGCTTTGAATTTTCCTACCGTCCGCTTCCATGGCTTTCTTTGAATGTGGGGCGTCAATATTTCCGGGATTCGGCCGAAGTCGTGGTTTCCGGATTAGTAGACGGTGCGTCACTTTCGTTGGGAATCGGCCCCACAACACTTTCTGCCGGGATTTTTTACACTGGTTTATTGTACAAAAATACGGCAAACATCACTTTGACCAGTGACGATTCCGGAATTCTTGTTGATACAAACGAATATTTCGCGTCACGCCGGCTTTTGGCATCAGCGCGGTGGGTATTCCCAGGGCAAATGAACACGCTTACGCTCGATGGACTCGCGCAGATCGATCTCAATGATCGTCCGGATAAGGTCAATTCTCAGTACATCAGCCTCCAGTACGCACTCCGTACCAAAAATTGGTGGACATTTACCCCGGCTGTTGTTGTAGGCTTTGCACAGGATCCGAAAGCTGCATCGGCTTTTACTTTTGCGGCTGGAATCAATATGGATTGGGATATACCAAAAGGACTTAACGACCGGTTTTCTTTTAAAGTGTGGACAGGATCCGGAAGCTTTAGAGACACAATTGCAGCATTCCGGCCGATAACAGGTGCATCTCAAGGGAGAATACTGGATGCCAATCTGTCCGGTTTAATAATGGCCCGGGTTGGATATACCCTGAGAATCTTTAGTATTATTTCACTTGGAGCTGAATTCAGTTATTTCGCTCGGACTGATTTTAAAACGGTCACATCCGGATCCAGTCTCGATACAACTAAAGGCTATTTGTTGGGAGGAGAATACTTTGCCAACATGACGGTGGCGCCGACTTCGGATCTTACGTTTGTGTTGAGCGGAGGGTCCTTTTTACCCGGTTTAGGCGATGCATTTATCGCAGGTACGCCGGATCTGTGGAAAATTGCTTTACAAGCTATTCTTGCATTTTAGTTTTAGTTTTGGAGGTTTTTATGAAAAAGTTATTATGGATACTATTGGCAATGACGTGTGCGGCGACTGTATTCGCGCAGACACCCTATGCGGTGTTAAAAGATTTTTCCGGAACCGTGGAAATAAAAGCGGCTGGAAAGGATTGGGTGCCGGCAACTAAAGGAATTGCTATGGAAAAAAACATGAGCATTTCCACGGGGTTCAAAAGTACGGCAACATTAACAGTCGGAAATTCAACACTTACTGTTAGTGCACTCACCCGCATGACCTTGGAAGAATTCGTAAATTCCAAAGATGAAAAAGTCGATCTGTCGGTTCAATCCGGACGGATTCATGCTGATGTAACGCCGCCGGCTGGCGGACGGACCGAATTTACGGTACGCAGTCCTTCGGCAACTGCATCTGTCCGGGGAACCTCCTTTGATTTTGGCCCCGGATTCATCAGTGTGACTCAAGGTTCAGTGGTATTCACCGGGAAAAACGGCAGCCGCTTTTTAGTACCGGCCGGCGGACACAGTATTGTCAACGACCGTACCGGGCAGGCTAGATCACCAGCTGAAGGCATTGCTGCTGCACTTTCACCGCCTCTGCCGGCTGGAGTCGATTCTGAAGCCGCTCCGACAAGTTCCCGTACCCCAGACTCAGTGAATATAGAGCTAACTTGGGTAGAATAAAGGATTTATGATGAAAATATATTATGCATTGTTGTTATGTATTGTGCTTTTTGCATCGTGCGAGCTTCCTGAAAAAGGCACTGTCACGATTCAGTTTGGAACCGGCGCTACCGGCGGACAATCGGTAGGCGGCGCTCCCGCGTCCTTGCCGGAATTTTCAAAAGTACAGGTTTGGATCGCGGGCAACGGATTTAATATTGAGGAATCTGTCGATGATCTAGATTCTTCCAGGAAATTTATTGTGGAGGTTCCGGATAGCTCATTGATCACCGGAATCACGGTCAAGGCAACGGTTAATCATGATCCGACAGATGATCCTTTTCCCTACATAAAATCTCTAAAAGGAACCGGCGTCAAACAAGTGAATGGTTCTTACCTCGTTTCACTTGAACTGGGTGAAACCGCGGTGATCTTTCCTGGAACTGGTAGCTTACTATCTTCAGTCGATTTTCCAAATATTTCCAGTGAACTCGGAGTGAATATAACCGGTATAAACACTGGCGGATTCTCCATGGGAGGAGTCGATTTTGATCGCTACGGACGGCTTCTCACTATTACGGACGATTATACGCTGACTCTTGCCCAAAGTCCCACTCTAAAGGCTTCTGTAAGCCGTTCTGGATCCATTTTAGGTAGCGCGTACTGTGACGGAAAAGCCTATCTTATTGAAAAAGGTGGTACTGACTTAAACTTGGTCCAACTTTCACTGCAATCATCCGTCACGGATTCGACTCTAAATATAACCACATCCGCCGGACTCCCAGCAGTAAGCGGCGAGCCTTATGTTCCGGTTGCTGTGTACAAAGATGGCAGCGGGACTTATGCTTTTGCGGCAGAGTCTTCAACTAGTAATCTGGTAAAATTTGATGCTGACACCGGAAATCAAGTTCCTGGTACTTCTTTCGCACTACCGGTTTTAGATCTCAGAATTATCAGGAACCGGTTGTATATATTGTCTTCTAACAACATTGGCTCACTCGAATTATCGGCAACGGATGGAAGTGGTCTAAAAAAGTTGGAGACTTCTTTTACCGGCGGTACATTCCAGCGTATTGCAGGCTGGGACGATGATTCTATTTATGTGATTGTAGAAGATAATGCTACCTCAGATAAAATCGTCCGGATTCTGACTGATGCTGAGGGAAATGTCTCTCTCGATCCAGATGGACAGGATTTGTTGTCCGGTAAAGTTGACTGGCAGTAGGCTAAAGGAGTTTTCTATGAAAAAAATTATAATCTGCGCCGGATTGTGCGTGTTCCTGCTTGCATCATGCGATGATATATTCAAGGACACCGTAGAAATAGAATTTAGATCCTTGTATTCAGAAATACAGGATCTGCCGGCATTTTCAGAACTAATTTTAACGATTGACGGCAAGGATGTTAAGGCTCAAAATCTGAGTTCAACCGGCGGGGAATGGAAAGTTCTGGATATTACAAAAATCGAAGGAAGTAGGGTCAAAGCTATTGTAGACCATGCTTCGACAGATTCTTTTCCATTTGCAAAATCCTTTGCCGGTACAGTAACCCAGTCGGACGGATCCTATGTTGTGGACCTGCAATTAAGCGAAACCGCGATCATTGTTCCAACCTATGTCTCTAGCTCTACCAATTATGAAATAAAACATTTTCCTGATATAAACGGAACTATTTCCACTGACAAAATAGTGCACACTGCCGATAATTTTGGATTTGACTTTGATCCCTATGGCCGGCTCATCACTGCCGGCACCGGCACCCCAAATCAGCTCAACCGTAGCCTAAATTATACCAACACTACAAATCTGGGTACGGTTAATGGAACTACTGGCGGCATTGCCTACAACGATGGAATGATTTACTTCACCATTAATACTGGAAGCAATATTGGAAGCAATAAGGATTTGGTGTCTTTAGCGGCTACCGCTACCTCGTGGACATCGTCTGTCCAGACTCCGGTAATTACAGTGAATCTTAATGCTTATACTCCTGTTGCAGTGTACAAAGATGATGGCAAGACTTTTGCTTTTGCGGCAGAGTCTGGAACTGCTACTTTGGTAAAATTTAATGTTAAAACCGGAATTCAAGTTGTTGGTACTTCTTTCTCATTTTCTCCAAATAATATTCAGGATTTAAAAATTATCCGGGACCGGCTGTACATACTATTTACTGATACTATCGGATCTCTTTCTCTATTAGCTTCGACTGATAGTAAGTTAGAATCACTTACTGGTACCCTGCCTCCCGGTAGGGTGAAACAGATTGTCGGTTGGGACGATGATTCTTTTTATGTGTTGATAGATGATGGAAGTACAACCAATATTGCAATTGTCCGGATTCTCACCGGTGCAGATGGTGCGATCAGTGTCGGTACTATTTTAAACGCCACCGCCGGTTCTTTCTAAATAATAAAAGCCGGATTCAATACCATGGATCCGGTTGATTTCAATTTTAAAAGCTAGTTATATGCAATTGGTTGGCAGAATTTGCTGAAAAATGTATAAAAAATCATACAAAACAAAATCAAAAAATGAATACATGATAATAAATGGAGGATTAACATTATGCCAGATATGGTTTTAGATGTTCAAACATTGCCGGAAATGATTTTTTCGAGAATTTCTACAAAAAAAGTA
>BOBG01000076.1 GCA_026002265.1 Spirochaetia bacterium | reverse complement strand
GTGGCTTTTTGATGAATCCGGGAAAAAATACCTTGATTGGACGAGCGGGATCGCGGTGAATTGCCTTGGGCATAATCATCCGGCATTGGTACAAGCCATCGCGGCGCAAGCCGGAAAAGTGATTCATGTCTCGAATTATTATCAAAATGATACAACAGCGGTCTTTGCCGAGGAACTCGTGGCTGCGTGTGCGCCGGCCGGAATGAAAACTGTTTTTTTGGCAAATTCCGGAGCAGAGGCAAATGAGGGTGCATGCAAAATCGCCCGGAAATATTCGCTCAAAAAATATGGTACGGGCCGTCACACAATTCTCACACTCAAAGGCTCTTTTCATGGCCGGACCATTACTACCTTGTCAGCAACCGGTCAGGATCAATTTCACCGGGATTTTGGACCTTTTACTGAAGGATTTAAATTTATCCAGCCGGGCGACGTGGAAGGCTTGAACCGGGCGGTTGATTCGACAATTTGTGCGATTCTCATCGAAGTCATCCAGGGAGAGAGCGGAATCGTTCCGCAGGATCCGGCTTTTGTCAAGGAAATCGCCCGGATCTGTGCAGAACGTGATGTACTGCTTATAGTTGACGAGATTCAATCCGGCATGGGCAGGACCGGAAGCTTTCTTGCATGTGAAGCCTATGGGATCAAACCGGATATTGTTACGTTGGCAAAAGGTTTGGCCGGGGGAATCCCGGTGGGAGCTGTGTTGGCCGGAGAAAAAACTGCGGATGTTTTACAACCGGGTGATCATGGGAGTACCTTTGGCGGGAATCCGGTTGCGGCTGCGGCCGGCCGAGTCGTGCTAAAGGTGCTGTCTGACAAAGAATTTTTGCAGGACATCAGCCGGAAAGGCGACTTGATCCAACATGGAATCCGGGCATGGAATCACCCTGCGGTACAAGGAATCCGGGGGCGGGGCTTGATGATTGGGGTCGATATAAACCGCGATGCCCGGCCGGTGCTGGAAAAAGCGCTCTCGCAGGGTGTGCTGATCCTGTCGGCTGGCAAACAAACGCTCCGGTTTTTACCGCCGTATATCATCTCAGATGAAGAAATTGCAACCGGTTTGGAAATTTTGAAGGATATTTTGAGTGAGTGATTCGCTCCTGATGCAGGGGTTGATTCAGATTTTTTCTCCGGAAATCGTTCCGGAACTGCTTGTGTCAAAATTGGAATCCTACCTAAATGAAATTGAACGTTTCAATCCAGTTTATGGTTTAATTTCGGTTGACAATCACGAAGCATTGATCACACGGCATATTCTCGATTCCCTTGCACCACTTAACATTATCTCTGGCATCATTTCTGATTCTGCCCGGATCGCGGATGTTGGATCCGGTGCAGGGTTGCCGGGAATTCCCCTCGCACTGTGTCTGCCCGGTTGTTCCCTGTGTCTCATTGAGCGGAGCGGCCGGCGCGCTGCTTTTTTGCGGACATGTGTTGCGGCATTATCGCTTGACAATGTAACTATTTGCGAAGAACAACTGGAACATTACCTGCCGCATAGCTTTAATCTCGTGGCATTTCGAGCGCTTCGGCACATGGACGAGCGGCTGCTCCACTTCCTATTCCGGATTCTTGCACCGGGTGGAGTTCTTGTCGCGTACAAGGGCCGGATGAATACAATCACCGCGGAAATGTCTGTGCTTGAATCGTACTGTACATGGGAGGCGGTTCCGGTCGAGACTCCCTTTCTTCCGGAAGAACGTCATCTTGTGGTGATCCGGCCGGCTACCTCTGAAAAAAAAATGGGGACAGACCTTCTGTAATTTTTTACATTATAATGAAATAAATGGAAAAGCCCAAAAGCTTAAGAAATTTAAGGGATATAAGGGACAGACTTCGAATCGTGAGGATAATTTGATCTACTCAAATGGATCAAAACCGGTTATAATGTGCTATGCAGTTGAAATTTCAAAAACCGGATATTCAAAAGATCATCGACCAGATTATTAAAAATTGGCCCGTAAAAATGATCGCAATTGCGTTAGCGGTCGGACTTTTTATGTTTCACAGATCGGCAACCTTTACAGACCGTTTCATCTCAGTACCGCTCAATCTTATTATACCGGAAGGTTTTATTCCTGCAGGTCCATACGCCCGGACAATTCGGGTGAAAATACGGGGGGAAGCTGACAAGATTAACAGTATTTTGGACGATGATATTGAAGCTTTTCTCGATCTCAGTGAACCTAGACCATCCGGTTCCTACCCGGTGCAGATTCGTGAAAATGGAAGCGTTCTTGGCATCACACAAATAACTAAAGAGCCGGATAGGATAGTACTCGAACTCGATCGGAAAATTAGTAAGGTGGTTTCGGTATCGCCGAATATTGAACGGGATGTTCCGGCCGGATATAGCTTTGACTGGACTCTGACTCCAAATCAGGTTCAAGTTGCGGGTCCGTCAAAAGCGCTCAGTGTGCTTTCAGAACTACGCACCGAAGCGATTGATGTCAGCGACCGGACCGCGGATTTTTCTGTTCAACTCAATATATTGAATAATAATCCACTTATTGTGATTCAACGAGATAGTACCACGGAATTTCGTGGAATCATCCGTGAAAAGATTATCGATAGACACTTCCAAGTACCGCTCACGATCCGGAATCCGCCTCAACCGCTCGTTGTAGAAATAACGCGTCAGCCTGACACTGTAGCATTAGATTTTAAAGCTCCCTACAACGAATTAAATAATTGGATGCCGCCTCGAGGTTTTGTCGTTCTCGATCTCTCCCGCAGGACTCAACCCGGAACCTATACAATTCCTCTCACACTGTCCGGTAAGCCGGATTCTTTTAGCATCGTACATATCGAGCCGGAACAGGTGACTGTAACAATCCGGAATCCACCGCTGTCGGAACCGGTACAGGAATCAGAAGAATAAGGACCTCACATGATTCGTGGAATCGGAATCGATATTGTTAAAATAGACCGGTTGGAACATTGGCTTCAGAGTCCCGGATTAATAGAACGATTTTTCCATCCGGATGAATACACCTTTGCCTTTACCCGCGGCCAGGAAAAAACCGCCGCGTTAGCTGCCCGGTTTGCAGCAAAAGAGGCCTTCGTTAAAGCGCTGGGGACTGCTGCCGGGATTATATTTAAGGATATTGCGCTTATCCGGAACCCCGGTGAGGCTCCTCATTTTGTACTCTACGGTAGCGCTGCAACAGCTGTAAAACGGATCGGCGCAGAATCAGCCCATGTATCCATTAGCCATGAAAAAGAATATGCAGTCGCCATTGTTATACTGGAAAATTAAAAATTATTTGTATATTGTTATGGTAAAAAAAGATACTGGAGGTCTGTCCCCAAAATTTAAAAAAATTCCGGCAAACTGAATCAAAACCATTAGTTCGATCCGTACTTACTTTGATCGCCGCGTACTGCTGGCGATCAGGGAGGAATCTATGTCGCGTCCAGAACGTGGGGATACAAGCAAGGGAAAAACCTATCATGTGGCTTCAGAAATTAACCGGAAGGCTTTCGATTTGCAAGATGATGAAGACAAAGAAATGTTCTTGAAAGTGATCGAGGAGTCAAAAACTAAAAAGCATTATAAGTTTGAGCTCCATAACTTCTGCATCATGGACAATCATTTTCACTTTTTAATCACACCGGAGTTGGGTCAAAGTCTTTCTGTGATAATGAAATGGATCAAGATGGTGCTTGCGATTCGGTGGAACCGTAAGTATGGAAAAACCGGCCATTTGTGGGGAGATCGATTCTTCTCGCGGGAGATTGTGGACGATGAAGATTTCATCACAGTCTACAATTACATCGACCAAAACCCGGTAAAAGCCGGTATCGTCGAGCGGCCGGAGGATTGGCTGTGGGGTGGCTTGCACCACCATCAAGCCGGGATTGTCCGGGTAGTGAAGCCCGCACCGGAGTGGGTGTTGGAACGGCTGCCGTGGCACCGGCTACTGGGGACAGACCTCCGTCCCGGCTCCCGGTAGACTCCACCTCACTTCCGGCATTGTACCGTAAATTCCGGCACATGGTGCCTAAAAATGACCAAAAAATAGTCTCAAAATCATTTCTCCGGTTGTATTCGTAGAAAAAGATGGAATTACTGTTTGTTTTTACGGTACCGAGGGCGGCGTTTCCTAAAATGCGGATGTGTATTCTGCTCGATCAGCGGCGTTTTCTTTTCCGGAGGAAACGGCTTTCGGGGATGCTCATGTTCCGGAATTATTTCACCTTTTATTGTGATGCTGTGAGCACGAAAAATCAGCCGGATGGCGTTTTCAAAATCAACCCGAGGTAGATTCAAAGGCAGTATAAACTGGCGCGCCTCTGAAAATGCATTTTTAATATGTTCTTCATTGGAATCCCAGATTGTCCGTTCTTCCAAATAATCGCGGATAAGAGCTGCTGCATCAGTTCCAGGCGGATCCGGTTTTTCACTTTGGTTGATCGTGCCGAGTGTTTTAAGGTACTGGTTCCGGAAACCGGGGTTACTCTGCATCAATTCCGCAGCATTTGGCTGTAAATATTTAAACAAACCATTCTCATCGAGTCCCTGCACAATGTCGGCAGCGCAATGAGAATGAATCACCTTGAGGAGTTCCTCCATGAGCCGGGAGCGCGAAATTTTGTCCAGAAGATCGGCTTGTTGCCGGATTTTCCGTTGAATCTGAAGCGGCAGTTTGAATCCGGTTGTCGCGGCATATTTAACCGCCCGAATCATCCGTACCGGATCATCAACAAAAATACTGGTGAGCGGAATGATCGGTTTTATCCGTTTTTCCCAAATATCCTTCATGCCGCCCACATAATCGACCACAATTTCTTCACGCGGGTCATAAAAAAGTGCATTGAGGGTAAAATCCCGGCGGAGCACATCATCTTCGATGTCGCCGAAGGTATTACTCGTTGTACCGTTGATCAGCGACCGGAATGTACACACTTCAAAAATTTTTGAACCGACCGTTACATGAACAAGCCGGAATCGATTCCCAATAATCCGGGCAGACCGGAACATTCTCTTTATATCGTGAGGAACTGCATTGGTAACAATATCAAAGTCTTTTGGCTTCATTTTGAGCGCAAGATCACGCACTGCCCCGCCGACCAAATATGCGTTGTAACCATTCCGGTGGAGCCGCTCGATGATTTCCACCGCATCAGCATCAACATCTTTACGCGTAATTCCATGCTCTTCTCGTGTGTACACAAGAGCTTTTTTTACCAATTTTCCATCTTTCGCAGTTGAATAACGAACGCGCAACTCACATCCTCTTGTTGCTATGGTTTAATATGCCGTAAAATCCAATCGAGTACATTTTTAGTTACTTCTGCATAATTTGTCTCATTTAATGTCTCATGCCGGGCACCCGGATAGAGTACCAATTCCAAATCTTTGATTCCCAATGCCCGGTAGATATTTGCCAATTTACTTGGGCCGACTCCATTATCGCCAACCGGATCAGAGGCACCGCTAAATATGTACACCGGAAGATTTTTGGGAATTTTTTGCAAATTCTCCGACCGGTGAATACGTTCCAAGAGAAGTGCCATATCCCGGTAAAAACCGGCCGAGCAGAGATTTTTGCACAATGGATCAGCCGCGTACCGGTCAACTTCGGCATGATCCCGTGAAATCCAATCGTAAGGAGTCCGGTTCGGTTTAAACGCATTATTCAACGATCCGTCTGCCAGTGACCGAGCAAAACGGGACGTATTCCGCGTACCTTTAACAAAAGAAATCACCTGCATCAATGGCACACTAATCGCGATTTTTATTCCATCCGGACCGCGGGTACCGGAGAGAATGGCACCGGCGAGCGGATAGCGATACTGTTCAAGGTAATTTTGTACCAAAAAAGATCCCCACGAATGTCCCATGAGAAAAAAGGGAATATCCGGATATGTTTCGGTGATCCTCCGGTTGAGAATATCAATGTCCTCACTAACCCGCTGGTCGCCATTTTTGTCCGCACAATGCCCCATGAGTCCACCCCGGCGAGCACCATTGACAGAAAGATCAGCCGTTTTGCCATGACCGCGCATATCCGCGGCCCATACTGCAATACCGGACTTGATAAGCGATTGCGCGAAACGCTCGTAACGCCCGCTGTGTTCGGCCATTCCATGAACAATATGGAGTACTGCAATCGGTTTCGATTCCGGAATCCATGTACGGACAAACAACCGGGCATCATCATCGCTATGGATCCATAAATCCGAATCTTCTTTCGTGATAATTAGTTCCTTAAAACAAAAATGCAGGCATTCAACCTCGCCCTATAACAAATGCAGAGTCTAGACAAAATTCAACATTTTTGCAAGGGGTTTATAAATTCTCTTGTCAAATATCTGTTGACTAGTTATACTGTCTCCCGGTGTTGTATGCAAAAATCTTTAAAAACTGCTGATATCCGGGGCAAAATCCTCGAGACTTTCACTCGTTCTGATGCGCTTGTCTCTGTGGCTGTCGTGATCCTCGGATTCCTGGTCGGTACGATTTTGATCGTTGTGGTGGGCCGGAATCCAGCCGGAATGTACTCGGCTATTGTGCAGGTGATCACCGGATTCGATCTCCGGCGCGGTGTATTCAACGCCCGGTACATTGGCGAATGGCTGGTATCTTCTATGCCGTTGATTCTGTGCGGATTCTCCATGGCTTTTGCAGCCCGGTCAGGACTCTTCAACATCGGCGCTGAAGGGCAGTATGCAATCGGCATCACTGCGGCTCAGTTCGTTGCGCTTTTTGGTCCTCGGATTCCGGTTATTCATTGGCTGTTGGCGATTGGTGCGGCTCTCGCGGCCGGCGCAGTGTGGGGAGGTATCGTAGGATTTTTGAAAGCCCGGTTCAATGTATCGGAAGTTGTTGCAACGATTATGATGAATTATATTGCGCTCTACTTTTCCCGGTACGTGACTCTGCTGATTCCGGGTGCGAATCCCTTTCAAACACCGCAATTTCCGGCAACCGGACGCTTGACAAGTCCTTTCTTGGAATCGATCACCAACGGATCCCGGTTAAACATAGGGTTGTACCTCACCATTGCCTCGATATTTTTCTTTTGGATCATCATGGACAAAACCCGCCTCGGCTATTCGCTCCGGGCAACCGGATTCAACAAAGAAGCTGCCCGGTACGGCGGAATCAACGTAAATGCGTCCCTTACAACTTCCATGGCAATCGCCGGAGCCTTTGCTGGACTCGCAGGCGCGATAGTCTCTCTTGGTTCTTTCTCTGCCGGCAGAGTCTTATCCGGACAGGACGGCTATGGCTTTGACGGAATCGCAGTGGCGCTCGTGGGAAACAGCACCGCATGGGGAACTGCCCTGGCCGGATTATTATTTGGAATGTTAAAATCAGCCCAGCCCCTGATGCAGTCCCGTCAAATTCCCAAGGAGATCACCTCAATTATCTTGGGTTTGGTCGTGGTGTTCATCAGTTTGCGTTCCGGCGTGCGGATTTTGATCAACTGGCAGATGAAGGAAAAAGCCCGCAAGGAGCGCAAAGGTTAAATTTCCAACTCTTTTTCAATCCGGTTTTTTACTATTTCCACGATAGTTCCAACCGGAATCAGGTGGCTTTCCGTTTTTCCCCGAATTTTTAATTCCACGGCCGGAAGATTTTTTTTGCTCATGACGATCCGGAATGGAATACCGATCAGATCTGCATCGATAAATTTGACGCCGGGCCGGTCAGAGCGATCATCGACAAGTACTTCGATTCCAGCTTTTTCCAATGCTGAACTGAGTGCATCGGCTGCAGCTTTAATCTCGCCGTCATAAGGAATTGGAATAATGATCACATGGTACGGCGCAATGGAAACTGGCCACATGATTCCATACTGATCATGATGCTCTTCGATAATTGACGCCAGAGTCCGGTCAAGACCAATGCCATAACAGCCCATCGTGGGAATTTGGTACGCGCCGGTTTCGTCCAAGTAACGAATGTGCATAGTTTTTGTGTACTTATGACCGAGCTTGAAAATATGCCCCAGCTCGTTGCCTTTTTTTTCGTACACTTTTTTACCGCACAACGGACAGTAATCGCCGGCCACAACGGTCCGGACATCAGTCGTGAGCCACGGAGTAAAATCCCGGCCGAATGAAAGGTGCCGGTAGTGTGTATCGGCTTCGAGTGCACCCGCGACTGCATCGTTAAGCTTTGTAATGGAAAGATCTGCAATAACCGGAATCGTGTTCAAGGCAACCGGACCCGCAAATCCGACCGGTGCACCGGTGAGCCGGACAACATCAGCGTCAGATGCCAGCGTAACTTCTTGCGCCTTAAGCACCGCCGCAAGTTTTACCTCGTTGACACTCAAATCGCCCCGGATGCACACTGCAAAAAAAACTTCCGGATACACCGCAGGGGATTCCAGCGTCAGCCGGCGGCTTTCCAGTTTTTGGGTACCGGGTGCCTTTTGCAGATCAATTTCCACATTCACTGCCCGGTAGATCAGCGTTTTTATAAACTGCTGTGCGTTACAATTCAAAAAACGGCACAATTCCTCGATAGTCCGGACATTCGGCGTATCAATTTTTTCAAGCGGAGACACAGGAATAGGAGCCGGTTCCGGAGAATCATCTTTGCAGGCAGCTTTTTCAACATTAGCCGCGTAATTACAGGTGGAACAGAGGATAAGCGTGTTGTCGCCGACTTCACTCTCGACCATGAATTCCTCACTGCCGCTCCCTCCCATCGCACCGGAATCCGCCTTGACCGGAATCACACTCAAGCCGCAGCGCTGAAAAATTCTCCGGTAAGCCTGACCCATCGCTTGGTAGGTTTGATCCAGACTTTCCTCAGTGGCATGGTAAGAGTAAGCATCTTTCATCGTGAATTCCCGTCCGCGCATAACTCCATAGCGTGGGCGGATTTCGTCCCGGTATTTTGTGTTAATTTGGTAGAAGTTGAGGGGGAGTTGTTTGTAACTGGAGAGTTCATCGCGTACGATTGCCGTGAACGCTTCTTCGGCAGTAGGTGATAGTACAAAATCTCCGCCAAGACGGTTTTTAACCCGCAAAAGCTCGTCCCCCATTGCGCTCCAGCGGCCGGATTCTTTCCATAAATCACCCGGCACCACGACCGTCGGTTTTATTTCCAGCGCACCAATGGCGTTCATTTCCTCCCGGATAATCTGCTCGACTTTCCGGAACGAACGCAAACCCAGCGGCAAATACACAAAAAGCCCATTGGCGAGCTTCCGGATCAAACCCGCGCGAAACATCAGTTGATGACTGGAGATCATTGCATCAGCCGGAACTTCCCGGAGCGTAGGAATAAACATACGACTAAAATTCATAGCTTGAGTATAATGCCGGATTTTTTTTTAGAAAAGAGATCAAATCATTCCCTCGCTGGGGGACAGACCTCCAGCATCTTTTTACACTATAATGAGATAACGGGGACAGACCTCTATATCTCATTACAGCAAATAGAAATAATAGAAAACGTGGATTTTACAAGCATCACTCCTCCGTTGGGGACAGACCTTCAGTATTTCTTTACACTATAATGAGATAATGGGGACAGACCTCTATCCAGTTTTTCTGTTTCCCATTCTGGTATGAGGATTCTGACCACTGTTCCGCCACCGGGCCGATTTTCCAGAGTGATTGATCCGCCGGCAGCTTCCACAAAACGCCGGCTGATGGAGAGTCCAATGCCGGTTCCGGTACTTTTCCGGGTGAAAAAAGGGTCAAAAAGCCGTTTTGCATCAGTTTCGTCTATACCGGTGCCCCGGTCGCACATAGTGATGCTGATTTTTGTGTTGATTCGGGCGATAGAGGCGTTGATTGCTGAATTTTCGGATCCGGATTCAAGGGCATTACGGAGGATATTTTCAAAAACTGAGCGCGCTCGTTCCCGATCCATGAAAATTATACCGGTTTTGTCTGATTCTGGGGTGAGAATGGAGCGGCCGCAGAGCCGGAAGGCGCTTTCAGATAGTAAATTGTAAATATTTAATGGTTCAGC
>BOBG01000075.1 GCA_026002265.1 Spirochaetia bacterium | reverse complement strand
CCGTCTGGCTGTTGACACTTATTTTCTAGGGAGTTTTTATGTATTGATCCCAGAATCATTCTCAAATTGGTAGCATTTCCAAACTATACCAGCTACAATCATTGACAAAAATATCCGGTACTGACATTCTTAAGTGGTGAAGCTTTTTTTATTTTTTGCCTTAGTGCAAATTGCACACGGAGATACTTTCAGTTTTAAGGCTGACCGGATGCTCGGCACTCAAGCGGCCGGAAAAGAAATGACGGTTTTAATTGGTCATGCGGAAGTGCGGACGGACGCATTGTTTCTCCGAGCAGACCGAATCGAAATTCAGGGGCAGAACAATGAATTTATCGAATGTAGTGGCAATGTCACCGGGCAGGAAGATGAGCGGGAAATTTCGTTTCAAACTGATCATCTCCAGTACAACCGTCAGACGAGCATAACCCGGATGGAGGGAAATTCGGTTTTGGAGGATAAACGGAACGGAGTCGTGGCAAAAGCCCGTTTTATCGAGTACGATCAAGAATCTGAGGTGAGTATTCTTCAAGTAGGCGTGCGGCTGTTTAAAAATGAAATGGTATGCCGTTCCGAGCATGCCATCTATCGGCGGGCAGAAAATATGCTTAATCTTTCCGGATTCCCTGTTGTCTACCGGCAGCATGACGAATTCCGGGCAGACCGTATACAAGTAAACCTTGAAAATGATTCCGTTACAATGCAAGGATCTGTGGCCGGTTCCATTCAAAATTAATATGAATGAACATACCTTAGCAGTTTCCCAACTGTGCAAAAAATTCGGGCGGAAAGAAGTGGTTCGGGGTGTTGATTTTTCTATGTACAATGGAGAAGTGGCCGGGCTTTTGGGTCCGAACGGAGCGGGAAAGACTACCATTTTTTATATGATCGTTGGATTTTACCGGCCTACGGCCGGAGCTGTGCTATTTGATGCAACCAATATTACAAAACTTCCTATGTATCAACGGGCTCGGCATGGAATCGTCTACCTGCCGCAGGAGCCGTCAATTTTCCGGAAACTAACGGTGGAGCAAAATATCTGGGCAATTCTTGAAGCTAGGAAAGATATTAAGACTCTAAAAAAAAAAGAAAAATTGGAAAATTTGATGGAGGAATTCGGTATAACCCGGATCCGTTCGCAGTATGGGTTTACTCTTTCCGGAGGAGAACGGCGCCGTACTGAAATCGCACGCGCACTGGCCACAGAACCCCGGTTTCTTTTATTGGATGAACCCTTTGCCGGTATCGATCCGATAGCAGTGTACGAGATTAAACAAATCATCCGGAAACTTTCTGAAAAAGGCATCGGTGTACTCATCACTGATCATAATGTCCGTGACACACTCGAAATAACGACCGAGGCATTCATCATAAACACCGGAACTATAGTTGCCCATGGCAGCCGCGATGAGATTCTTGCCAACGATATGGTCCGCCAGATCTATCTGGGATCAGAATTTAAAATGTAGAGCTTTTTCTCTGTTCTTCTTTTTAAATAGAAAACTCTTGCCCAATTATGAAGGCAAGAGTCTTTGTTCTTTGACAGGGTGAATTTACCGGGCATTTACAATATTTCTGCCGTTCAAATCCTGAATAGGCCGGAAATTATTATGGTAGATTGCAGTAAATGCAGCAATCTGATCTGCTGAAAGCGTTACCGGTGTTGCTGCAACGCTCCATTTAATACCTTCTGTACAAGGCGGGGTAGTAAGAGATCCGGTATACCGGTAGAATGTAGGACTCCGGGCAAAAAAAGGAGTAAAATTAATCGTTTTTTCGAGTTCCTCTTTCGTTACAGAGGCTGGCAGCTTGGAAAATGCTTCCTCAAAAAACGTACTCTTTGTCCCCGCGTTAATCAAAAAACCGACTACAGCAGTATCACCATCCGCGGCTTTATGCACAAAATGTACTTCCATAGGCGAATATCTGCCATTAACAGTATGTTCACTCTTTGCATGAAAATGCAGTTGCTGAAGTATATATTCTTTACCGTCAAGGAAAATCTTGTTATCGGCGCCTTCAGCCGGCACCAATTCAATGGTATGCCCATTATTTTCGATTTCAAAAGCAGTTGCTTTATATTGAAAAACCGGTTTTTTGACCGTGTTGTCTTGAGCAAGAGTCTTTATATCAATGTTAATAGGGGACTGACTCTGACCTGCTTCTGCAAAACCAAGCCGCACCCAATTTTCCGGAGCGCCTTCGCCCTCATAACCCCAATGACCCTTGCTGGTACACGCAACGCACATCAATCCTATTGCCAAAACTGCACCCATAAGACCTTTTTTATTATGTAACATAATTCCTCCTTATAAAACTTAACAAATATACTCACTGTTGTCGAGTACCAATTTGACATTTACTTAAGCTTCCTTCCCCTTGTGAGGTTTTCCTATACCAAACCTCTTTAATTAATCATAGCGTTTTTCCGATGCCCGATCAATCCGGATTAAGATTCTTCCCAAGGGTAAAACCCCACTCTCGTTCTTCTAATTGCATAAATCCGGTTTTTTGATAGAAAATCCGGGCGCCCCGGTTCTCAACATCTACACCTAAATGTATACCCGGTATACCTCGCCGGCACAGCGCTGCGATAAGTTTTTCCATAAGTGCGCGTCCGTAACCTCGGTGCTGAACATCCGGAAGTAGATCAATGTGGAGATGAGCCGGAAAAGAATGAATCCACGCCGGATCCGCCCGCGGCGGCGCATGTATCAACGTAATAATGCTTTGTTCAAGGGGAGATCTGACCTTTTCCGCGGGAAAATAGCCTGTGTAGTGTTCACGGAGCGGCGGAAGCCACATTTCATTTAACCAGCGCCGGAATATTACCGTGTCAGTTGCAGCGACAATATAACCTTTTGGAATGCCATCTTCCGCAACTACAAAACATACAGACCGGTCATAAAAAAAATAAGGAGCCGCATAATAATGTCCCAAAAGATGAGGATCGTAAAAAAGGCTGGACGCATCGTTGCCTTTATCCCCGGTCCGGATGCAAATATCGTAAAGATAAGGAATATCCGGTTCTTCAGCACTCCGTATTATAGTAGTCATAGTTATCCTTTAACAGCACCGGCTGCTACGCCTTTTGTAATTTGTTTCCGGAAAATGACATAAAAAAGTATCATGGGAATAACTCCCATAACCAGGGCGGCAAATTGCCGGCTGTAATCAGACGCAAGCGCACCGGAAAATTTACTAATACCAACCGGAATTGATTGTGTAGAATAATGATCCGTAAGAATGGTTATCAATAAAAATTCATTCCATGTTCCGGTAAATGTTATAATTCCCAATGTCATTGCAACCGGAGCGGCCATCGGCAAAATAATACTGCTAAAAATACGCAGATATTTTGCACCGTCAATTCGTGCAGATTCAATAATTGCACCGGGAATTCCCCTGATGAAATCAGTACCGAGATAAATTGCCATGGGCAATGCCAAACCAATATATGGAATTAGTACACCGAGCCGGGTATTAAGCAGATTCGTGCTCATTTCCACGAGAAATAACGGTACCAAAATGGATTGCAGAGTCAGCAGAATACCGATGATAAATAATCCATGTAAAAGCGGTGTCAATTTATTTGGTATTTTTGCAAACGCAAAACTCGCCATGAATCCTAAAACAATAGTTGTAATAACAGTAATTGCTGTGTATACAATACTATTCAAAAATAAGGTGCCAAAATGAGCGACTCCCCAAACGTAGGGATAATTCTGTCCGTACCAGCGTGAAGGAAATGATAATTTACTGGTGGTGAGGTATTCTTGAGTTGTTTTAAATGATTGAATCACCAGCCATAAGAGAGGATAAATGGCCAGCACAGTAAAAATTGCCATTACAAAATAGATGGCGATTTGTGTGCCTATATTATTTCTACGTACATCCATGGCTTACTCCTTTCCACCAAAATATTTTTCTGCAAGCTGCGTCAAACCTATTAAAATAAAGCTGATGATTACCATAATTGTGGAAACTGCATTTGCCAATGGATAATTCGGCGCTCCTCGGAATGCCCGGTTATACATATACAGAGAAAGAACTCTGGTTCCTCTTTCGTTATTTGTCATTACATAAATAAGATCGAATGATTTTAAGGATCCGGAAATTGCCAAAATCGCGCATGTAACGATGACGCCGGAAAGAGCCGGAAGCAGTATGTACCACAATGCCTGTAATTCAGATGCTCCGTCAATCTTTGCTGCTTCAATAACTGAACTGTCGATACGCTGTAAATTTGCAAGAAAAATAATGACATACATTCCGGTATACATCCACAGCATAACCACTAAAACCGGAATCATAGGCTGACTATTAAAAGTATACTGCACGTCCGGGTTGAAGCGTTTTAGTATTTCCATGTAAAGACTATCCGGACTCCGGTATAACGCATTAAATAGAATACCGATAATAACCGGAGTAATAACGTTGGGAAGATATATTACAGTCTGAAAAAAATCAACGCCTTTTACCATTTGGCGCGATAAAATATATGCAAGCACAAAACCAAGTGGAAGTTGTCCAAGTACAGACATAAGAACAATTAAAAAATTATTTTTTAATACAAGGTAAAATTCTTCATCTTGAAATATCCGGAGATAACTCGCAAATCCGACAAATCTAATATCAGGGTTTCCAAATACCTGTCCGCCGCGATAATTAGTTAAACTAAGTACTACAGAAAAAATGGTCGGAAATGCCAGCACCGCAAGGTAAATAATCAGTGCCGGTAATACTAAAAGCCAGTATGAAGCGGTTTGTTCACCGCTGCTATCTTTTTTCATGGTTTTTTTCTCCAAACTAAACAAAAAAGGGCTGTAAAATACAGCCCAAAATTAGTTAATCTAAAATATATGCTCTATTGGTTCTTTTTCCATGTGTCAAATGCAGCTTGAGCAGTAGCCGCAACTTGAGCCGGTGTTTTTGTGCCGCGGCCGATTTCTGCCAAACCATCGTTGAGCGGGGTGTATATATCGCTGTGAAACACACCGTCGATGACAACTGTGGTAGTTGTGTACTCATTGGCAAGATTCGCGCCAGCAACCTGCATCGGTTCCAATGAAAGCGCACCCATATTGATTCCAGTCGCGGTCGGTGTTGAAATTCCACCGGTTTCCAACAACCATGTTTGGGTCTCTTTTCCGGAAAGCCATTTTACCAATTTCCATGCAGCTTCTTCTTTTGGAGAACCGGCCGGAACTTTTGCACTGATCCCCCAGCCTGTACCGAGAATACCGGAAGTTGATTTATTCACTTTTGCACTGGCAATATCCGGGAACACGTTGATCTGAATATCGCGCTGCCGGGCAACCGGGATAACAGCCTGTCCCGTGGATTTATCGGTGATGAATGCACCGATGCGCCAGTCGCCATCAATTAGATAGGCACCTTTATTCGTGCCGAACTGTCCGACGACGCTGCCATAATCCGTGGCAAGAGTATTCTGGGAAAGAACGCCGTCATCGTACATAGTTTTGACAAAATTCAATGCGTTGACAAAATCCGGATCCGTGAATTTAGCTTGTCCATTGAGAATCTTCAGTTCCCAATCCGGCCCGCCGAAACGTCCCGCGATCAGAGAAAAAAGACAAGACTGCATAACCCACATTTCTTGATTCGCCATCAAAATTGTTTCATAACCCTTTGCCCTGAGAATTGGAACCTGAGCTTTGAGTTCATCGTAGGTTTTTGCCGGTGTAAGACCGCAATCCCTTAGCACTGCATTGTTTATATAGAATGCATGGCTTGAGGTCATAGCGCGGGGAATGATCGCGAGATACTTTCCACCCTGTGCATTCGGATCAAGTGCGCCCGCAGTGAATTGCGATGCGAGTCCGTCTCTCCGGGCAAGAGGACCGAGGTCCTTTAAAAGTTTTTGAGTATGGAGTGTTGTTGAACGTCCGGACGGCCACGCATAGACAACATCCGGTAGACGGCCGGCAGCCGCATAAGCTTCGGTTTTATTATGAAAGGGTTCATTAAAAAGATCTTCACGGATAATTTTAATATCTGGGTTGGCTTGGTCAAAAGCTGCCCATACATTCGTAAGCTCCTGTGAGCTGTTTGCGGATGTCAAATCAAGATAGTTCAGTACTCTCAATTCTACCTGTCCGCCGGTTGTAGTCTGATTCTGCCCTTCCGCGAACACAGTACTCATTGCCATTAACAGGACAATAGCACAAAAAACAAGTTTTTTCATAACGTATCCTCCTAAAAAATTTAATTAACTCTATTAGAGAATATACCGGTACTGCCATGCTGTCAACGCATTTTTTTATTCACATTTTTCGGCATTTATGGTATAAGTACACTATGAAAATCAAAAAACGGATATTTGCACTACGGATTGTGGGACTCTGCCTAGTATATGCGGTCGTGTTCATTGCTATGGCTTTTATCCAATTTTAACGCATGTCTGCGTTCCGGATCTTCCGGGCACGGCCGGAGCAAGGTTTTTAAATATCTTCTTCTATAAGAATATATTCTGAAAAAAATCAACCCTATTTTACCGGTAAGTTCCCAGCGCAGTATTGTAAATATCCTCGATGAGCCGGAGTCCTCCGCGGTATCCGGCGTACCCAGTGGTCATTACGAGCCGGTAAGGAGAAGGAAGAGCCGCAGATAAAAAATCGTACTTTTTTTTCTGAGCAACTTCTTTATCCCAGCCGCTGCCGATAATTAATCCACGAGATTCATAGTGTGCATTGAAAATAATGTCCTGAGCGAGTCCGGCATCCGGCTGAAAATACACCGGAATTTTCTTTTTATTAGAAATACCGTCTGCAATATTCACGATATTCTGCTGAAATTCCACCGGCGTTTTATCGGTAATAAACTGCTCTTTCGGTACAATGCCGGTTTCGTGCAAAAGGAATTTTGACATTCCTAGTACGTAATTTGCGTCATGTAAAATGTGTACAAAACCGGGCAGTCCGTACCGGAATTCCAGAAGAAAAGTCGCCAAATTATCAATTTCTTCGTAAAAGGTCCATTCTTCCTGTTTAATAAATTGTTCTGCATTTTCAACAGAAATACCCGAACCTTTTTCGTTGGCAAATCCGGTTAATTCACGTAAAAACCGGCTCGTTTCATTGCCGCCGATGGGAATATAAGGAAATTGAAAAAAGGGCTGGTTATATTTTTCCTGCAAATGTTCAACCACCGGCAGACCAAACCATGGGGAAATAAGAATATTAAAATTTGCCTGCGGAATTGTTTTCCATTCGCCGGTTCCTTTTGAATAAGGGCCAAAAAGAATATTTACCTTTAAACCAATGCCTTCAATAATCCGTTTATACTCTTCTAAATTGCCTTTCCAAAAAGGATCCTGATAAGGAATTGATGCAAAAACATTCACCAATTTCGGATCTTTAGAAGCACTTTTATCGGAAAACCGGTCAACAAATTGATCGATAATTGCATTGATGACAAGGCTATGCGCTTCATAATTAGTACCCTTAAAGCCGGGTGTGTCTGCAAATACGATGGGCTTGCCTTCCTCGGCAAAGATTTTCGTTACCTGTTTAACATCATCCCCGACAATCGCGGAAGTACAGCCGGTTAAAACGACCTGCAAATCACTTTCAAGGACTTTATACGAGTGCCGGATGATTTTTTCCAGCTTTTTTTCGCCGCCGAATACCACATCAGTTTCTGAAAAATTGGTACATGGTGCGGTATTTCCACCGGAATATCCGGTCGAGCGCTCGAAAAAGCCAGCAACCATTGTCCCGCAACCGGGGCCTGAATGGAGGATCGGAATTGCCCGCGGAATTGCCACTACGGTTTGCATTGCACCAATGCCGCACATAAATCGTTGCTGTTCAATAACTCCGGCCATTAAATATCTCCTTAAAATAAAGCTATGTCTCACTCACCATTTTCCAAAAATGTGTACGGATCCTGGTCCAGCCACCATTTTGTGTAGGGGTTGACCGCGTGTTTTTCAAAATTTTTGACAAATTCATCATTTTCCAGCGTTTCCAAAATGCGTTTGCCGTACTGCACCAACCCTTGATAGCCCATGCCAAAATGCTCATCTCCAATCAGAAGTGACGGGATTCCGAACTTTGCACCCCACAAGGTCATACCGCCATGCCGGGCGAGCAAAATATCGGGCCGAACCCGGTGCAACACATTTACCAGCTCAAATTCCTGTTTATTGCATACGGTGTAACGAGGTACATCGCCGTAATCATTGACCACATTTTGGAGCGTATCCGCCGGCACCGCACCATTATCGTAGAGCGGATCGTGGTGAAAGATTGCTGCACCTTGTGGTTCCAAGCCTAATTCCCGGAGCAGCGCCAAAAGCGAATGTCCATGCGAAGCGCCGGCCGTAACGTAGGCAGTTTTTCCCTTGAGCTTTTCCCGGAGTGATTCTATTTCCGGTAACCACTTCTCTCGTTCTTCCGCGAGGAATGTTTCCACAACTTCCTCTCTGCCAGTCATTTTACCCAATTCCCGGAACCACCGATCTGTCTGCACAATGCCGTAAGGCGGTGAAACTTTGATCTCCGGCACGCCGAATTCCTGTTCCAATGCCGCACCTAAGTAGGAGCCGAGGGTCGCACACACCTGCATCGTTGCGGCTGCCTCGGAGGAAGATGCTATCTGTGCGACAGTTGCGAAGGGTGTGATATAATTTGCCCGGAGACCGAGCCGGCTGAACCATTCACCGATGAAGTCAGCGCCCCAAAAGTTGATCACGTTGATGAGATCGTTCTGCTTTTTTTGAGGTTTTTTGATGATCTTCCGGGCGATTCCGTGGTATCCCGCATCAAAGCCGCTCGTCCAGATTTTTGACCGGAATCCTTCGCAGAACACTGCCGCGACCGGAATACCGATTTCTTCTTCGACTTCGTCAGCAACTCCTTGTACATCATCTCCAATGATGCCGGACGCGCAGGTAGTGATGATGAAAATTGCGTTTGGCTTGACCCGCCGGTAGACTTCCCGGATTGCATCGGCCAATTTTTGCGTTCCACCGTAGACTGTATCTTTTTCTTCCAAATTGGTGCTGAAAATCCGGCGCGGGCTTGGGTCGAACACATTCCGGTGCGTACCGTTGACCCGGTAGGTGAATGCATACTCGTGCAGGCAGCCCGCACACCCGACCGGCCCGTGGCTTATGACCGCGGCATCTTGAATCAAAATGAGCGTACAAGCTGCATTTGAGGTAGAACATCCAAGGCACTGACTGAATGACCGGCTTTTTTCCTTTAAACAACCTTGACGGGCGCACCCAACCAATTCAGCAGCCGTTCCGGAAAAACCAGTAATAGAACCAAGCCGGTTTTCCCGGACTGGAACCATTGATGCTTTTAAATTAACAGTTGTCATAAAAAACCTCTCATATTAAACAACGATTCCGGTTAAAACCGGATTGATTTCAGTTGAAGCCGGACCGATTCCGGTTAAAATCAAACCAATTTCAGTTGAAGCCAGACCTATTTCAGTTAGATCCGGACCGACATCAGGTGATGCCGGACTTACTTCGGTTAAAACCAAACCGACATCAGGTGATGCCGGACTTACTTCAGTTAAAATCAAACCGATTTCAGGTGAATCTGGACTGATTTCAACTGAGTTGACTGCACTTTATATCACCCTTGAAACACACTTGACATATAAGCCTCTTAAATATTTGTGGCAAGTTCAGGACGGATTGCACCCGTTTCCAATGCAAGGAGATATTTTCCCCATGTACCGGCCCAATCCCGGAGTTCCTGAACACCAAGCGGCGCCGGAGTTTTTGATTCGCTGTGATTGGCGATTTTTTCAGCAAGACTCAGGTAGACCTTTGCCTGTGCAGAATCCGGAGCGGCTTCGATGGTCGTTTTCCCCTGCAACTCACACTGGGTAACAGTCACGGACCGGGGAATGTACTCAACGATCCGGGTTTTGGTTTTTTTCACAAAATCGTCAACAATTTCCTTTGCGTAGGGTTGATTGATGGAATTGGCAATAACCCCGCCCAAAAGCGCACCGCCGGAATTGGAATATTTCTGGATGCCTTTGAACAAATTATTTGATGCATAAATAGACATAAAATCCGCGGACGACACCGTAAACACATGCTCTGCAATGCCTTCCCGGATCGGTACCGCAAAACCCCCGCACACAACAT
>BOBG01000074.1 GCA_026002265.1 Spirochaetia bacterium | reverse complement strand
AACTATTTCATACTAAAATGGTAGGGTATAGAATTTGTTTACATATAGACTTTAAAAATTTCAACTATAATAATATCTTTAAGCATTGTTCCAAAAACAGGTCGAGGTCTGTCCCCATTTTCCGGCCGGATCATTTTGGATTCCTTGACAGTAAACCGGTTTTTTCTTATCTTTTAAGTGAGCCGGCGTTTTTTCACCGGAATCTTAGAGTAAGGGGTTTTTCATGAAAGTTGCCATCAATGGATTCGGACGGATTGGCCGCCTTGTGTTTCAGGCGCTTGTTGGGCAGGGGTTACTTGGAAAAGACAAAATTGATGTGGTTGCAGTAGTTGATCTTTCCACAGATGCAAAATACTTTGCGTATCAGCTCAAGTATGATTCAACCCAGGGCAAGATGGATGCAAAGATCGAAACCAAAGGCGAAGATATCCTCGTTGTCAATGGTCACGAAGTTAAATGTATTTCCGGCAAGGGGCAGACGCCCGATACCCTTCCGTGGAAGGAACTCGGCGTAGAATATGTCATCGAATCGACCGGTCTTTACACCAATGAAAAAGCCTACGGTCATATCGCGGCCGGCGCCAAAAAAGTCATCATTAGCGCACCCGGAAAATCTGCCGATGACGCAAAACCCATCAAAACCTTTGTCATGGGTGTCAACGAGAACGAATACGATTCGGCCAAGCATCATGTACTTTCCAACGCAAGCTGCACGACCAACTGTCTCGCACCGGTTGTCCATGTCCTTTTAAAAGAAGGTTTCGGCATTGAGACCGGACTCATGACCACTATTCACTCCTACACCGCAACCCAAAAAACCGTTGACGGCGTTTCCCAAAAAGACTGGCGGGGCGGACGTGCCGCGGCCATCAACATTATCCCATCAACGACCGGCGCAGCAAAAGCGGTCGGCGAAGTGCTCCCCTCCACAAAGGGCAAACTCACCGGAATGTCTTTCCGGGTACCGACTCCCACCGGCTCAGTTGTTGATCTCACCTTCCGGGCGACCAAGGATACTTCTATTGAGGAAATCGATGCGGCACTGAAAAAAGCCTCCGAGAGCTATCTGAAGGGTATCCTGCAATATGCCGACGAGGAAATTGTTTCCACTGACGTTATTCATAACACCCACACCTCGATTTACGACAGTCTCGCTACATTGCAGAACAACCTCAAAGGCGAGAAACGTTTCTTCAAAGTCGTTTCGTGGTATGATAATGAGTGGGGTTATTCCAACAAGGTTGTGGATCTCCTCAAGTACATCGACAGCAAGAAATAACAATATCAGGGGCATATATATGCCCCTTTTCCGGAATCAAAAAGGAAAAATCCGGCCTTATTTATCGAGGAAGTTTTTATGGAACTGGTGTACACGTATTTTCCGGCGGAAGAAGGTGGATTTTTTGATGAATGTCCGGATTGCTGGACGGACGGAAAAAATATTGAAGAACTAGAATTAATGCTTCAGTCATTGCATGGTGATTTTATTCAATGTGAGAAAAATCCGGATCTTCCTATAAGTTATGAAAGTACTCTCTCGATCTTCTTCCGGCTCGATTTTTTCATAGTGTTCTTAACGTACCAATATGAAACGGTCTAAACTTAATTTGTCCGGCATGGCGGACAATCCCGATATATATGTAAATTATAAAAAAGGCATAAGGAAATAAATGAATTGACAGCAAGAGAAATAATTAAGAATCTTTCTAATTAGTATGAATCACATTTTGAGGAGGAATTATGCCGATTAAAACGGTGAAAAGTGTTGATTTTAAGGGAAAACGCGTTATTATGCGTGTTGATTTTAATGTGCCGATGAAAGACGGTGTCGTGCAGGACGATACCCGGATCGTGGCCGCAATTCCGACCATTCAGTACATTTTGGAGCAAGGTGCAAAAACACTTACGTTAATGTCACACCTCGGCGATCCGTCCAAAGATGCAAAAAAAGCCAAGGAAAAAGCTGAAAAAGACGCGAAGACTTTTGACGAGGCTAAATACATTGCCGGTAAACATAGGATGAAGCCGGTTGCAGACTATCTTGCAAAAAAATTGGGCAAGCCGGTTATTTTTGCGGGTGAAGACGGCGATTACGGTAAAAAAGCTTTTATTGATTCCCAGCCGGCCGGTTCTGTGATTATGCTGGAAAATACCCGGTTCCATAAAGAGGAAACGAGCGATGATCCGGCTGCGAAAGATAAACTGGCCAAAGAACTTGCGACTTACGGCGATATTTTTGTCAACGATGCATTCGGTACCGCGCACCGGGATCATGCATCAACTGCCAGCATTGCGAAGTTTGTTCAGCCGGCCGTAGCCGGATTTTTGATGGAAAAAGAAGTTAATTACCTTGAGCCGATTGTAACGAATCCGAAAAAACCGCTCGTTGCAATTATTGGCGGCGCAAAGGTTTCTTCCAAAATTGCGGTCCTGGAAAGTCTCCTTAAAAATTCATCTGCGCTGGTTATTGGCGGTGGTATGGCTTATACTTTCCTCAAAGTCCAGGGTCATAAAATCGGAAAATCGTTGGTTGAAGATGATCAGCTTGATACTGCGGCACAGATTCTTGAAGCTGCAAAGAAAGCCGGAGTGAAAATTGTTTTGCCGGTTGATCATGTCGGTGCGGAAAAATTTGATGCAAATTCTACCCCGGTTCTGGTTGACGGCGTTGATCTGCCGGATAATCTTATGGGACTGGATGTCGGGTCAAAAACGCTCATCGAATATGCAAAAGTGATCGCGGATGCAAAAACAATCGTCTGGAATGGTCCGGTTGGAGTTTTTGAATTTGAAGCTTTCTCAAAAGGGACCGAAATGGTCGCCAATCAGGTTGCAGGGCGGGCGGAATATGGGGTCATTACAGTGGTCGGTGGCGGGGATTCGGTCGCGGCTGTCAACAAGTTCAACCTTGCACTCAAAATGAGTCACGTTTCCACTGGCGGCGGGGCTTCGCTCGAATTGCTCGAAGGAAAGAAACTACCGGGAATCGAGGTCTGCCGGGGCTAAAATAGGGTGAATTCCATCATCATGATAAGGGCGGCCATAATGTGGGGTTTAGTTAAGAAGTACATAAAAAGCTAACTGTTGATGGTAAAATTAAATCCCGGCATATCGCACATGCAATTGTGAAGGGGCCGGGATTGAATATCATTTTTAATGCTATTTAAGGAGCAATTATGAGTAGGCAGTATTATATCGCTGGAAATTGGAAGATGCATAAAACCCGTGCCGAGGCAGCCGCGCTTGCTAATGAGTTGGTCGAGCAGCTTAAAGGTGCTTCACACAAATATTTGGTAGCGCCTTCATTTACCTTGATCGAGACTGTGGCCGGCATTGTTAAAGGTACGAATATCCGGCTTGGTGCACAGAATATGGCGCCGGAAGAACAGGGCGCACATACCGGCGAAGTGTCGGTACTGCAACTCAAGGATATTGGTGTTGAAACGGTGATTTTGGGGCATAGTGAACGCCGTCACAATTATCTTGAATACGATTCATTGATCAACAAAAAGGTCCACCTTGCCCTTAAACATGGGCTTGAAGTTATCCTGTGCGTGGGTGAACTTTTGGAAGAACGGGAAGCGGGTCAGGCAGAAAAGGTGTGCGAAAGTCAGATTGTCAATGGACTTGAGGATGTAAGTGCGCCGGAACTAGCGAATGTGGTCATCGCGTACGAACCAGTGTGGGCAATTGGAACTGGAAAAACTGCCACGCCGGAGGATGCTGACGCAATTCATGCCTACATCCGGAAAGTAATCGGCCGGCTTTACAGCTCAACTGCTGCTGAGAATATTATTATTCAGTACGGCGGATCGGTAAAATCGGATAATGTGAAAGCACTGATGGCCAAAGAAAATATTGACGGTGCATTGGTCGGCGGTGCATCGCTCAAGTCGGAAACTTTTGTACCGATTGCAAAGTTCAGTTAATTTATTTTCTTGATAAAGAAATAGTTAAGAGTCAATGAAAAGACAGACCTGTTTCCTGAGCGATGGGCTGAGTGGTGCGGGCATTGAGCCTGTCGAAATGACCGCACCGCATGAGGTTAATGTCGGAATGTTCTCTGAGTTGGCTGATGAGTCTGCCGAACCAGTCGAAAGCAACTAGTTAAACCGCCTGCCGAAGTCTTTACCGAAGGGAACACCGATAAGTGTGTAGACTGGACGCCGATTGGTGTGCGGACTACACACAGCATGGGTTTAGACTAAACACAGAATATGTGCAGACTGAACGCCGGAGAGATAAATATGTGTTCCTTTGATCGTTGAGTCAAATAGTGGAGCTTAGAATGGCAAATAATAACATTGAGGGATTTGCAAATTCAATGGCGGCAATCATACGGCATTGCACATTGATGCCGGATAAACCACTCCGGTGGACAATCATTGCAAACCCAACGGCTGGAGGATTTACGATCCGGAAACGGCGGGCTTTACACGATAAGCACCTAGAAGAGAGTATACGTAAGAATTCTACTAAACCGCTCCGGAAAGATGCTGCGCCCTCACAAAGCTCTTTAAACCAGTCTGGAATTAACGGTTTGATACCCACAACTGGTGCAAAGCACGCACAACGTATCACAGAATCGTTGATCAAAGAAATTGACGGCACTGCATTTCATCTGATTATAACTTCAGGCGGTGACGGAACCAGTCTTGAAGTTCTGAGTACATTATATCATGCTCCGGCCGGAGTACGTTCATCTTGTGTAGTGCTTCGGCTCCCGATGGGGACTGGGAATGATGGAGCTGATGCTTGGGAATTAAACCATGCGTTGGATTTGCTCATTGAACCTGCGGTTATCGACTTGGCACGAGCGGTCCGTCTTTCAACTTCCACTCCCGGAAAAGGTCCGTTTTACGCATTCAATGTGTTATCTGTAGGGCTTGACGCATTTGTGACTCACAACACAAATAAAATGAAAGGGAATCTTCCTGGTGATTCCTATAAATTATGGGTCGATTTAGCTTCGCTTTTTTATGACCGGATTTACAAGGTCGGCCCAATGGAAATAGAGGCTTTTGATGAAGCTGGGAAGAATGTGCAATCGCTCAAACAAAATACACTCCTCATGGCAATGGGTCCAACTGGACATAGGACCTACGGTTCACACAACTGGGTGTTACCTGATGATCGGAATGTGTGTGTTATCCGGCAGATGTCGGTGTTCAGAAAGATTGTGATGAAGGAACAGATCAGCATCGGTACCCACATTGACAAGCCTGAATCGACTGTTTTTAATGCACACCGGATCGAATTCAAGGGAAAATATCCGATTCTTGCACAAATGGATGGTGAAACAGTCCTCATTAACCCAGAGGACTATCCAGCCGTAATGGAGTTGACAGAACCGGTTATTCCCATTCTACAAGATAGTTCCGGCCGCGATTGGCGCAGACGGTAACATACGGGGCGTTTATATTAATTCGTTGGCAGGCTAATAGCAGACACTCGGCTCGTGAAGCCGGTTCCTTCCTTTAATTTCGGAAAGCTAACAAAAACGATTCCCCTTGTCAAGCTTTTTGATACAGACTGTTCTATACATTCAGGCAGTCTGGTCAAATAATAAGAAAAAAAGTAGAATGATAAAAAAGTAAAGGAGTAGTCATGGACATTGCAATCGGCGCACGGGGTGAAAAATCAGTACTTGTCACCCTAAAAAATACTGCAAGCGCATTGGGAAGCGGAGGCCTGGATATATTTGCAACACCGTCACTTATTGCACTTATGGAAGAGGCTTGTGTTGTTGCGCTTGAAGGCTGTATACCGGCCGGCTCCTCGTCTGTCGGCGGAAGTGTTGAAATTAGGCATATTGCACCGTCCCCGCTCGGTGCAACTGTCACAGCAGTTGGGGAATTGATCGGGATAAACAAAAACCGGCTGTCGTTCCGGGTTGAAGCTTATGATGCAGCCGGAAAAGTCGGAGAAGGCACCCATACCCGGTTTATCATTGATAATGCGTTATTTCTGGTCAAGGCTCAGTCGAGAAAAACCTGAGCCGTTGGCTGGAATCCAGTATGCACCAAGGTTAATTCGGTGAATACAAATACTTAAAGTAATTCATGTCGGTTGACAAGGTTTTCTCAAAATTCGGCAGTGTTGTCCGGTAGGATTCTGTTGCCCGCCAAAAATCAAAAAAAGCAGGGTCTTTTGTGTAGGATTCGGCATAGATCGCTGTTGCTTCAGCGTCAGCTTTACCCCGGATCGTCTGGGATTGCTCGTACGCAGCAGAGAGAATTGACCGGCGCTCGTTGTCCATTCGCCCCATCCATTCAGCCTTTTTTCCCTCTCCGTCTGACCGAAATGCTTGAGCTATTTGGTTACGTTCCTTGATCATACGAGCATATACACTTTGGGTTAATTCGTCAGAATACCGGATTTGCCGTGTAACAACATCAATTAATTCTATGCCGTACTCCGGAACCATTGTACGGGAACGGGCGAGAATCTCTTCGGCTAATTGACGCCGGCCACGTGAGATAGGCTCATAACTGGATCCGGGCTGCACAATAACCGGAGTATCAGGATCAATTTCAATATTCGTCTCCATAATAATATTGGAATTACGGACTGTTTCCCGGAGATAATTTTCTGCAACCACTGTACGTACTTCAGAGTCAATGATTTCCCCCAACTTGGAGTATGCCCCGTCAATAGTAGAAATCGCTTCGTAAAACTTTTGCGGGTCTGCAATTCTCCACCGTGCAATCACATCGACCCAAATATACTGTTTTTCACGAGTCGGCATGGATTTTTGCTCACCGTCCCATGCCATAATTCGTTTAGGGTAACGTACGACCGTATCAATAAAGGGGGCTTTAAAATGCAAACCGGCGTCAGTGACAACCCGGACAATTTGTCCCCACTGCACAATAGCAGCTTGTTCCCCTTCATCAATGACATAAAAAGGACCAAGTACAGCCACAGCAATAATTGCCGCGCATATAATACCAAGAATAACCACTGTTTTTTTCATACACATTCCGGCATTAAAACCGGCCTCCTTTATAACTCATACTAATATTTAATGCGGAATCTTTCGACCATAAAACAAGTTCCGGAGTAATGCTGCAAGCGGACCGGTACAAAAAGCCACAAATAGTGTGCCGATACCGAGCGGACCTTTGAAAATAAAACTGATGATAACACATACAAAATCCGTTGCCATTCGGTACCAGCGGTAGCGCTGCGGTTTCTTAAGTTTTTCACTGATAATGACAGCAATAGCATCGTAGGGTGCAATTCCAAGGTCTGCATCTACATAGAGTACTAGTCCGACAGCTATTGCAAGTACCGAAAATATGAGAGCAATAATTCTTATCAGCAGCGTTCCTTCTATTCCAAACAGCGGTTCGATTATATAATAGAGGAGAAAATCTGACATAAAACCAATACCGGCCATATTAAAGATGGTTCCAATGTTGATCTTGCGGCGGTCAGCAAAAAAAACCCAAATAATAACGACACAATTCATCAACAATTGCCACACACCTAAACTCATTCCAAGTGCGTCTTTAATTCCAAGGTTCATGCTCGTGTAAGGATCGGTTCCAAAATCGGAAAATCTGATAAAAGCGCAGCCGAGTGCGATCACAAGGTCGCCGAAGATACTCATGAGAAGTCTGGATACAAATTTTTCCGGTATTTTCATTAACACCATTCTAATGTTTATTAGGCCTACCGGCTAGACAGACGTTATTTCTTTTTTTATATTTTTTTTGTGTATCAACTCGATTATTCTGGGCCTGCACTCGTTATGGCAATTATCAACTGCAATGACGATTCATTTTATGCACCAAGCCGGGCGAGCGGCACTGCCGCAGTGAAAAAAGCACTTCAAGCAGAGGCAGACGGTGCAGCAATCATTGACTTTGGAGCGGAGTCAAGCCGTCCAGGCGCGCACTACATTTCCGTTGAGGAAGAAATGGAACGGCTGATACCGGTGATTGCAGAATTCCGGCAGCACTCTAAGGTTCCGGTTTCTGTGGATACTCGAAAAGCAGCTGTTGCCAAAGCCGCATTGGAATCCGGAGCAGACATTATCAACGATATTTCCGCGGGGGAAGACGATCCGGAAATGGTTGAACTGTGCGCTCACTATAAGGCGGGTTTTATTGTAATGCATAAAAAAGGGAATCCGCACACAATGCAGGATTCGCCTCATTACAATGATGTGCTTTTTGAAGTGAGTGAGTACCTGCGTTCTGCTGCTGCTCGTGCGGAATCGGCCGGAATTCCCCATGAACATATCATTCTTGATCCGGGAATTGGTTTTGGTAAAAGGACTTATGATAATCTTACACTCATACGAAATTTAGAATCGATCCGGGCGCTTGGATATCCGGTTCTCGTGGGACTTTCCCGGAAAACATTTATTGGAGACATTACCGGGCGCTCCATTCCTGACCGCCTATCCGGAACACTAGCCTCGACAGCAGTTGCGATGTTCTGTGGTGCGGATATTATCCGGGTTCATGATGTCCACGAATCAGTTGATGCAGCAAAAATGATTCATGCATTTAGAGCGGTTTCCGGGAATCGAGCAGAATCGTAACCGGACCGTCATTTATAGAATGGACTTCCATGTTAGCACCGAAAACACCGGTTTCACATGAAAGCCCTCGCTCCCGGATATGGTTCACAAAAGATTCGTAGAGTTGTCTCGCGGTATCCGGCTCCGCGGCCCCACTGAACGAAGGACGCCGGCCAGCACGGGCATCAGCAAGTAGAGTGAATTGCGATACAACCATCACTGACCCCCCGCTATCAACCACAGAACGATTCATTTTCCCGGCACTATCCGGGAAGATCCGCATAGTACTGATTTTTTCCGCCATATACCGGACGTCATCCTCAGTATCGCCAGGCGCAGCGCATAAATATACCAAAAGTCCGGTACCAATTGCCCCAGAAATGATTTTCTCGACATACACCTGTACATTTTTTATCCGTTGAATCACAGCTCGCATTGTTGTTTTCCTCCATTTGGATCAGGGGACTGTCCCCTTTTTTCCCTTTTTTTCACCACTACCGAATCAAAATCTACACTTCGCACCGTACTTCTTCTATACAACTTTGAACAAGGAGCTTTTTATGCCTAGAAGAAACCGCGGAGATACCTCTGACGGCTCTCGTTACCATGTCACTTCTGAAATTAACCGGCGCACTCTCGAACTCTACCAAAAAGAAATGAAACGTCTGTTCATCACAGTCATTGCAGAGGCGAAAGATAAGTATGCCTTTACTCTCTGGAACTTTTGTATTATGGATAATCATTTCCATTTCTTGATCCAGCCGGCTGTCGGCGTCAGCCTTTCTGATATAATAAAATGGATCAAGATGGTTTATGCCATCCGCTGGAATAACATCCATCGTATTCACGGACATCTGTGGGGTGACCGCTTCTGGTGCCGGCGGATACGCGATGATGCAGACTTTTTGACTGTATACAAGTACATTGATGAGAACCCGTTACAGGCTGGGCTGGTCACGGAAGCGTGGCTGTGGGAATTTGGCGGATTATTTCACCATCAACAGGGAATTACACTAATCGTGGCTGATGCGCCGGGGTGGGTAGTGGCTGCATTGCCGCAGCATGGGACTGTCCCTATTCCTTCTCCCTCGCACTGATTCTCGGCGAATCTGCTGATTCCGGCATCTGTTCACTAATCCGGCGGCTCAGTGTAAGCAAAAAAGTGCAGCCGGGTCTCCTCGTTGCTCATTCTTCCGGTTTGCACCGTGAGGAAGGTGAGGCTCCCTGTCTTAAAATTCAGCCTGGCCGGCTGTTCGAGGGTATGGTATCACATCGCGAATATTTGCCATACCAGTGACATATTGAACCAGTCGCTCAAAACCAACGCCGAAACCGGAATGTGGAACCGTACCATAACGCCGCAAATCCAAATACCATCGGTATTGATCAGGATCTAAACCGGAATCTTTGATTCGCTGTTCCAATGTTGTCAAATGTTCCTCACGCTGACTGCCGCCAATGATTTCGCCGAGCCGGGGAACCAGTACATCCATCGCCCGAACCGTTTTCTCATCAATGTACTTGTATACAGTCAAAAAGTCTGCATCATCGCGTATCCGCCGGCACCAGAAGCGGTCACCCCACAGATGTCCGTGAATACGATGGATGTTATTC